>JBGSYY010000505.1:0-14594 GCA_041750675.1 Isosphaeraceae bacterium
CACCGCGTTCGACGCCGACAACCCGTCCCGCCCCTATCTCATGGCCGCCGTCGAGGCCCTTGCCGCACAGATCAGCATCCAGAATCTCAAGGTCCGCAAGATGCCCAAGCTGGAAATCATCGGCTGATCGCGCATGCTTCAATCACCTCCGGGCATTCCGATCCCCCTCGATCGGAACGCCCCCTTTACTTCAGTCCCAGCCGTCCTCGTCCTCAATCGTGTAGGCAAGGCACGCTCGAATGTCTGCCTCGCACAACTCAGGATGCGTCCGCAGAATCTCGGCCCAGCTCCAGTTGTCCACAATCATCGACACCACCTGGCTCGCTGTGACCCACGTCCCCTTCACCACCGGCGAACTGTCCGAAATCGCCGGATCAAACGTCAGTCGATCCCGCCAGCGGCCATTTTCGCCACTCGCCGCCGAAGCCTCGTAAGTCCGTACTTCCTCATACTCGGAGTCGATCTCCGCGTCGTAACCCAGCCCCTCACCGTGGACGATCTCCGGCTCGCAACGCGCCAGACGAGCCGCGTCGTTCCGAGGTCCCTCGACGGGCATCGTCGGCGGCAGCAACGGCGAAGCCGTTCGCGACGCCACACCCCACGACCCTTCACGCCGTCGTAACCGATCCAGATTCTCCAGCGCCCGCACCAGCGATCGTTCCATCCACTGTACTGCGCGGTCTGTCAGACCCGTCCGCTGCAGCCACCCCCACGCCGAACGGATCGCCATCTCGACCAGCATCTCCTCGACCAGGCTCCGCGGAGCCAACTCTTGCCGCATCGTGGCCGCGAAGCCCTCGAAATTGTCCGACTCCAGATAAGTTCGCACGGCCGGCCCACGCACCGCCATCATCGCGCCATCCGCCACCGCGATCCCGGCCGCCTCTTTAGCGCTCGCCATAACCGTCTCGCCCCTTATCAAGAGAACTCACTTCGCGAGAGACACGCACCCCACCCACCTGTCCGCACAGGCGTCGGCCATCTCTCGCTCTTTCTTGCCCAGGACGAACTACATCATCCGGTGTCCGCGCGCCGGCTATCGAAAATTGTGGACAACCCTCGTCCCGCGCCGTATCCTGCGCGATCCTTCGATCACCCTCTCCGCAACGCCCGCCCCGGCGTCGCGCCCGTCACCTCGCCATCGCGCAGCACCGGCACGCCGTTAACCAGAACGTGCCGCATCCCAACCGCCTCGGCGCGGCCATCGGCGTAAGTCGATCGATCGACAATCGTCGCCGGATCGTAAATCGCGATATCCGCCGCGTACCCCGGCCGCAACAGCCCACGATCGGTCAGCCGATACCGCCTCGCCGCGTGCGCCGAAAGGTGCGTGATCGCCTCCGCCCAGTCGTAATCCCCCAAGGTCCGCGTGTGGTATCCCAGATAACGCGCGAACGCTCCCCAACCTCTCGGGTGCGGAAATCCGCCGACGAAGATTCCATCCGACCCGGCCATGTGCGCCGGGTGCCGCAAGATCGCCCGCACGTCCTCCTCCGTCCGATCTCCGGCTCGGAATCCGACGATCCCCACCGCCATGCCCGACGACCTCAAAACCTCGCACACGAACTCGCCCGGCTCCATTCCCGCCTGTCGCGCCGCCTCCGTCACGGTCAGCCCTTCATAACGCCGCCACGGCTCACTCGCGATCATCGCCAGCGTCGTCTTGTCCAGCGGATACGGCGTCGGTTGCGAGAACCACTCCTCATGCAATCGCCGACGCACACCGATGTCGGCCAGCCGTTCCACCGTCGCCTCGACCCCCCCGGCCTGCACCCACGCCGGTAGCGCGACCATGCCCAGGATCGTGCTGCCCGCCAGATACGGATAAGTGTCGTACGTCAGGTCGTACCCCAGCGACCGCCCCCGGTCGATCAAGGGCAGGAGCAGATCCGCCGGGCCGTTGTAATGCGAAATATGCGCCGCGACTCCCGAACGCCGCACAATCTCATCGACCTCGGCCATGCCTCGAGGCGCGTCCGGTCCGTAGCCCCGCATGTGCGTGACGTAAACGCCATCGTCCTCGACGATCGCCTCACAAAGCGCGGCGATTTCCCGCGCGTCGGCATACCGGCTCGGGATGTAATCCAGGCCGGTGGATAGCCCGACCGCCCCCGCCTCCATACCCTCGCGCACCAGGCGCTGCATAGCGATTAGCTCCGCATCCGTCGCCGGCCGCTCCTCATGGCCGATCACCTCCATCCGCACGTTCCCGTTCGGGATCAAGAACGCCACGTTCAGAGCCGTCGTCCGGTCGAACCGCGCCAGATACTCGCCGACCGTTCGCCAATCCGACGCCACCTCCGGCGGATTTCCGTTGAACCCCGCCGTGTAACGCCGCATCGACTCAATTGTCGCGGCGCTTCCCGGTGCGAATGCGCTGCCGTCCTGGCCCAGAATATACGTCGTCACACCCTGCTTGATCGCCGCCCGATGCACCGGGTCGGCGAGCAGCATCAAATCGCCATGAACATGCGCGTCGATGAAACCGGGCACGACGTGCATGTCGGCTGCGTCCAGAATCAACGCCGCCGTCGCCTCATCACCCAGGCGGCCAATTTCGGCCACCACGCTTTCCAAGACCCCGACATCCGCCCGAAACGGCGGCCCGCCCGTGCCATCGATCACCCAGCCGCCACGAATTAAGACATCGTAATCCAAGTGAATCTCCCCTCAGGCCGAGGCCGGCAGTGCCGCCAATTGTTCACTTCTTCGCCCGATCCGCCTCGATATCCCGCCACAAGTACCACATCGCGATCGAACGAAACGGCCTCCAAGGCTCGGCCAATGCGCGGCAAGCCGCCGGCTTGGGCGGATCTACCAGCTCGAAATGGCGCTGAATACCAACGCGAATCCCCAGATCGTCCACCGCCAGGACATCTGGACGGCCCAGCGAGAAGACCAGAAACATCTCCGCCGTCCATCGTCCGATCCCGGGCATCTCCACAAGCGCCTCGATCACCCGCTCATCCGCCCACCGGCCCATCCTCGAAAGCGGCAGCCGACCCGACTCGACCGCATCCGCCAGCACACTCACGTTCTCGGCCTTCTTCAACGACAGACCCACCTCGCGCAACGGCGCGATCCCCAGCGCCGAGATCGTCGCTGGCTGATACGCCCCTCCGACTCGCTCCAGAAGCCGTCCGTGAATCGCCCGCGCCGCCGCCGCCGAGATTTGCTGGCCCACGATCGCACGCACCAGGATTCCAAACCGGTCGCGACTCGGTTCGAGCAGACAAGGACCGATTCGCGAGATCCGCGCTCGCCAACGCGTATCAACTCCCGCCAGATGCCGCACCGCGTCACCCCAGGGTCCATCCCCCGCGGCGCTCGACGCCGTTTTTCTTACCGGCCGGGCCACGTCACACGCCTCCCGGAAGTTCGCCTTCGCCCGTCCCTGTCGTCGTTACCGTGGCTGCGATCATCTCCGATTCCTCGACACCCGCTGGCGCAGTCGTCACTCGCTTCCGGGGCCGATAGAGCAGGCTTCCCAGCAAAATGCTGCCCATGCCCACCCAGAATAGCCAGTCGGGCATCTCCCAGGGAAACCGCCGGATTTCCGTCGGGATCAAGTCACGCCAGTCCTTGCTCGGGTTCACATGCGTCGCCAGCGATTCGATCCCACCCGTCAATGCCGGCAAGAGCTCGTGCGTCAGTCGATAATCCGCCGCGTGAAACGCCGCGTGCAGGCCGCTGCCAATCAGCTTCAGGCCGATCCAGCCAACGAGCAGATACGCGCCGCTCGCCAGCCCCGGATACTTGTTCAGCACCACCAGGAACACACCCGCCACCATCCGCATCATCACAATGCCGAGGATGCCCCCGATGTAAATGATCGTCAACGCCAGGACCGTATTCTTTTGCAAAGGCTCCGGTAGTCCCTCCACCATCGCCACCGCCGCCAGAATCGAATCAATCGAAAACGCGATATCCGCCAACTCGACGTTGACCACCGTCCCCCAAAAGCTCTGGCCAAACCGTCGCTTGGGAGAGCCACTTTCCTCGCCGTCGCCCGAATGGCTCGTGAAGTGCTTCGCCGCCAGATAGATCAGATAAAGCCCGCCCAGCAGCTTCAATTGCCAGTACTGGATCAATTGATAAGCGAAGATCACTGCGATTAATCGGAAGAAAAACGCTCCCCAAATTCCATACCGAAGCGCCCGCTTCTGCTGCTCCTTGGGCAGGTGCTGTACCATCACTGCGAGCACCAGTGCGTTGTCGGCGCTCAGCAAGCCCTCGAGCAGCACCAAGCTGACGATCGCCGGCAAGATGAACTGAATCTCAGACCAGCCTATGCCCTCGATCATCCAGGCCATCCTCCGGTTGTGAGCGATGCAAACTATCGGCTGGCGTATGGCTCGCCCAATCGCACCGCCTGAGCAGGAAATCGATCAACCGCCCACCGATACGCTCAACCTCCGCCGCACGGCTCACGCCCTGCTGTCTTTGATCTCCCATCATTGGCCGCACGGCCTCACTCGGTCAAGCGAACGCGGAGACGGTAATTTCTTTCGACCATCTAGGGTTTCCCGATAGCACTCTCGGATCGACGAGGACTTTGACCCTCCGCCGCCGGCTCGGCCTTGACCTTCATCCGCCAAACCCCGCTGCTCTTCATTCCTCGTAACACTCCGCTCGCTGGAACCCGCGACGCTTCTTCGTTAAGCTTCTCTTCTCAATCGTTTCTATAAAAAATTGGATAACAACCGACGGGCCTCGGTCCCATCGCCCGCCGATCTCTTGCGAGGGATCTCCAAACCCATGCACCGCTACCGCCTGGGCCGGTCCCGCGATCATGGCTCATATAAGTCATCCGAAGTGATGGGTCTGTTCATCATCAGCATCATCGGCTGGTCGCTCTTCTTCGGTCTTTGTATGTCCATCGGCTTTATCATCGACCAGGTTCTGTCTCGCCTGTTCAGGGTCGGAGCCTGATCGTATCCCCCTCACCGCCGGGGCCGTTTCCTCATGTCCCGAGCCATCCCTCAATCATTCCTCCTGCTGATCATCCTCCTTGGCTCAGCCCACGCTCAGAACGACGGCGCTGTCGTCATCACTCCGCTCCGCCCCGGCCACTCTCCGGGCTCCGACTTCCTCCGACCCCCCGGCTCCTCCTCCGCTAGCGGCTACACCGATACCATCGACTGGGTCACCGTCCCACCCTGGCGTCAAACCTCCTTCTACGGCGTCCGCGCCCAGGGCACGCTTTTCGTTTTCGTCGTCGATTGCTCGGGCAGCATGGCCGACGCCGGCCGCTGGATTCGCGTCCGCGACGAACTACGCCGCACCCTCACCCGGCTCCAGTTCCCCCAGCGCTACCTGGTTATCTTCTATAACGACGAGGCCTGGCCCATGCCTGGCGGCATTCCCGACTCCGCCAGCCGTTCCTCAACCGCCCGCACCCTCGCCTGGATCAACCGCACCCGCCCCGAAGGCCCCACCGACCCCCGCGCCGCCATGACCATGGCCCTTGGCCTCAAGCCCCACGCCATCTTCCTACTCTCCGACGGCGAATACCCCAACGGCGTCGCCGCCGACATCATCCGCGCCGACGTCGACAAAATCCCCATCCACTGCATCGATGTCTCCGGCGGCGCCGCCGGAGACGACCTCAAGCAAATCGCCCGCCACTCCGGCGGCCAATACACCCGCCCCTGATAATCAGCCTAATCGCCGAAACACGCTCTCCCTCACTCGCCTTCCGCACCGGCCCCGGATTTGCTTTTTTCCTGGTCACCACCGCATATCGACAACTCATACTCATCCGAGGAAGCGATCGCGGACTGATCGCAGGGTGCCCCCCCGAACAGATCATCCCTGCGAAGGTGGGGATCCAGGGCGTCCAGCCTCGCTCCTCACCTCATCCCATAACCAAATCCTGGGACCCGTATCACTGCCCCGCCGACAACGATCCCGACGGACTCCCCCGAATCGGCATGTCCGCCGGTAACGGCCTTGCCGCCACCAAAAAACCACGCTCATGCAGATGGTCGCGAACCTGCCGAAACATCGCGAAACCATCCGGATAAACCCAGATCGTGATCGTATCCTGCCGCGGATCCAGGCTATTGATCGCCCGACCGAAATCCGACGCCGGCGATAACGCCTCCGCCAGCGTCTCTCCCCGCAGCGACTGCGTCGGCACAACCTCCCACCGATTCAACGAATACGAGGCCTGCACGCCGCCACGTCCGCCATAACCGTCACTGCCCAGTTCCAGACCCGCCGGCACCATGTCATAACGCATCGAGAACCAGCCAACAGGCCCCACCTTTCCGCTGATCGGTTTGGGCATCGTCAACATCCGAAGCTGAATCCGGGCGTCCACCTTGAGAAGATCAAGTAATCCGTTTACGTTGATGAACGCCACCCGGTCGCCCCGTACCTCGAAGTGAAACTCCTCGCCGCCCGGGGGCCGCGCCACGGGGTTCCGGTCGATCAACGGCTTCGCCTTCGGTTTCGGAGCCGACGCCAAGGTCGCTACCTCCGCCTGCAGCCCGCGCAACGTTCCTTCAATGCCGGCGCGCTCCGCCTCGGCGCGACGCGCCCGTTCGATCAGGATCGCCGCCTCGGTCTCTAGATCGCGAATCCTTGTCTCGGTGGCTGTTCGCTCCGCCAACGTCGCGGTGGTCCTCTCCGTGGTCGATGCTACCGCCGCTTCCGCCGCCGCCCGTGCCCGACGCGCCGCCTCAACCTCACCCAGCGCGATTTCCACCAGCCCGGAAGTAAGCCGGACCGGCTCCGCCCGGACTTCCACCGTCTCCACCGCCGCGTCCGCCGCGTTCTCCACCTTCGGGGCGACAACAACCGGCTTCTCCGTCGCCGGTTCCCCTCCCCGCCGCGTGTTCCATGCTAGCAACACCGCCAGCGCCGCCACCACGATCAGCGGTCTCGCCAGCACACCGAGATAGTTCGGTCTCGTTTCTTGGCTCATGGGTCCAGAACTCCCAAGGCTCCGCCCAACCCGCCCATTCGGCCCGACTCCGACACCTGCAAAGTCGCCGGCCACTCCAGTCCCGCGAACGTCGTCTGCTGCCGTGCCAGCCAGAACATGCCTTCGCCCCCTGCTTGCACAACGAACCGCAGTCGCGGCTGCAATGGCGTACCATCCTCGGCCTTGGCCCCCCGCCGCGCCAGGTAGCGAACCCGGGGCAGCAACAACCCGCCCGCCTCCATCGCCTCCCGAGTCAGCCGATACCCACCCGGATTGACCGTGATTCCCGTCCGCTCACACACCAGTCGGATGTCGTACCACCCGCCCGGCCTGTTCCCCAATCCACTCAATCCCAGCCCCGACGACCCCTCCGCGCCCTGTCCAACGCCTGTCAACCCCGCACCCGCCCCCGCGCTCCCACCCGACCCCGCCATACCCCCTCCCGCGTTCTCATCACCACCACCGGACGCAACGGTGCCGCCCCCGCCCCCAACTACGCGACCGCGATCACCCACCCCGGCTTGACCGGACCCGCCACCCAGAATCCCGATCAAACCCTGCTCTCCACCCACCGTTCCGCCCCCAGTCACTCCCGCCTGTCCCGCATCCGGTCCCCCCGTCCCACCATGAATCAGTCCGCCGACCGCCCCACGGGCGACGCCTCCACCCCCGCCCTTTAGGCCGCCCTCCGATCCAACCGGCATTGATCCCGTCCCACCCTCGCCACCTCGGCCATCCTCCGTTGCCCCGACTGATGATCCCCCTCCGCGCAAACGCTCTGCCGCAAATCCTCCGCCACCCTCGCGAAGCGGACCAATCGCGTCACCACCGCCGCCCATTCTGGACGGTCCACCCCGCTGCGCGGACACCGGCCTTCTGGCGATCTTCTCCGATTCCCCCTCACCCGCCGTCTCCTGACCTTGCCTGATCCGTTCGCCGTCGGGACGCTCACCTGCCATTTCTCGGTCGAGTGCCTCCGCGAACCCAATTCGCCACCGGCCGCCCTCGCCTTCGCCCCCTCCGTCCTCGCCTCCCAAGGGCAAGGCAGATTCACTCACTGCCGGAGCTTCCGGAGTCGTCCAGACCGGCAGCTCCTCCGGTCCTCCGCCCGCCCCGCCCAGTCCGCCTCGCGGCCATTGTCGAGGCTCACCGTTCGCCATCAACGGCTCGGCACCGGACCCTCGCCCCAACTCTGGAGCGTCGATCTGCCAGTCGGCGTCCACAAGCTCGTAACCAAACGCGATCCCTAGCGACTCGAGTACCGACCGTGCCTCGTAATACGCCCGGATTCCGTCCGGCCGCACCAGAAACATCAGATAAGGCACCGACGGCCGCCCATCTGGCGACGCCTTCGCCTGCGCCTCCACCGCCCGTCGCTTCACCGCCGCCACCACCGGATTCCCTCGCGGACCCATCCCCAACCCCAGATCGAGTAGCCCGAACATCGGGCCATCCGGCATCAACTGGATTCGATCCTCCCGGCAATCGATCACGATCGGTTGCCGCCACGTCCCTCTCGGCCCCGCCGAGGGAACCACCGCAAACGCCTCCGCGCTCCGCGCCTGAGCCGCCCTCAATTCCGCTCGCTTGGCGTCACGCCGTCGCTGTATCGCCGCCCGCTCCACATCCAATGCCACTGCCGACCGCTCCAAACCAGCGATTCGACGTCCCAGCTCGTCCAGACTCTGCTCCCCACGCTCCGCGCCGCTCCGCAGCGTCGCTAGTTCCGCTTCCGTGGCCTCCACCGTGCCGGCCATCGCCCGTGCCCGCTCCATCAATGCCTCTGCCTCGGCACGTTCCTCAGCCGCCCAGGCACCCAGAGCCATCACCTCCCCCGCGACGAGGTCCGGCTCCCTATCCCGCTCCGCCGGCTGCACCGTTACCAAATCCGGCTTCAACGTCCAAGCAGGCTCTACCTGAGCCGCAATCACCACATCTTCCTGCTTCGATTCGGGCCGCTTCAGCGCAGCCCGAATCAACCCCAGCGCCAACGCCAGGCTCGCCAGCACGCACGCGACCGGCACCAGTTCGGCCGCGATTCGTTTTCCTTCATCGCGCATCATGCCCCAGCCTCCTGCCGGAGTGTCCTCGTTTCCTATCGGGAACCGTGGATCACGCCCTTGAAGAAGCCCAACCACCAACCCCCGGAAGGCACTCTGCGTCGACTTTAACGCGCGGGCAAGTTCTGGCGATTACGCCATGGATTCTCGATCACGCCCGCCGCCGCATCCGCGCGTAAAACCATCCATCCGAGTCGACCTCCTTCGGCCAGAGCGTCCACATCCCCGGAGTCGGCGTCCCATCCAGCGGCGACTCAAACCCCTCAAGAGCAAACTCGCCCGCCTCCCCCAGAAACGCCTCAATCACGCCCGCCGTCTCATCCGTCGTCAGGGTCGGCACCGCGTAAACCAGCTTCCCGCCCGGACGTACGCCCCCCGCCGCGGCGCGAAGCTGCGTCAACTGACGTTCCGCCAGCCCCACTCCCCCATCATCGGGCAGCAACCAGCGTCCTTCGGGAGCTCGCCGCCAGGTACCGATCGCCGTGCTGGCCGGCAAGAGCAAAACTCCGTCGAAGCTACCCGCCTTCCCCGCCACATGCCGCCCATCCCAGACCCGCGTCGTCAGGTTCCGATACGGGCTCGACCGCGCCCGTTTCACCAACCCCCGCAGCCCTTCTTCCTTCAGTCCCGTCGCCACCACCAATCCCTTGCCTTCCAGATGCGCCGCCAGGTGCAACGCCTCACTCCCTCGCTCCGCCAGCGGAACCCACCATCGCTGACCCGATCTCGCTCCAGTGATCTGTGCCACGAGCTGCGATCCCAGATCCTGCACCTCGATCAATCCGCTCGCCAGCAACCCCGCCAGGGCCTCCGCCGGCGTGCCCGGCTCCAGTCGCGCGGTCGCCTTCATCCGTCGATGCACCCACGGCTTCCAACCCTCCGCCCGCACCGCGTCCCAGACTCGCTCCGGCTCCGGTCCCGTCGCTCTCAGCCAGACCGGCGATGGCGTCTGCAATGCCGCGATCAGCTCGATCTGTCGACTTTTGATCGGCCCCGCCCCCGGTGGCGGTGTCGCGATCTCGCGATACGCCTCCGGAAACAGTTTCCACGGATCCGCCAGGGCATTCCCCCGCCGCGCCAGACGCTTAAATCCCTCGCTCTTCGCCGTCCAGGTCGGCGCATCGCCACACGCGATCAGATCCTGAGGCAACCGCCCCACGCTTCGCGCCCAATGCCCACACACCGCCGACACCCGCTCCGTATCCATCAAAACCGCGATCAAGAGCTGCTCTTCCACCTTCTCCAGACCCAACGGCTCAATCCAACCCCACCATCGCAGCAACGACCGCACCGATCCCTGCAAGAACGATACATCCGGCCACGCGCCAATCACCCCCCGCCACACGAGCGCCTGCCGCCGGAACAACGCGCCCAGCGGCCGATGATGCCTCAGCACATGCGGCAACGCCTGCTCCGCCAGCGCCACCGCTTGATCCGCAATCACTCCCACCGGCGCGACATGATCCAGTGCCTGCATCGCTGTCGGCTCGGGCGGCATCGCCCCCCGCCACGGCTGCGAACGCGACTCGCTGTCTGCCCGCCCTCTCCGTCCCGTCGGTTTCGTCATGTCCCCAATTGTAGCTTCTTGCCTCACTCGCGTGGGATCCCAACCATTTCAATCTCGCGTCATCGTCTCCGCCGCGGTTGTCACCCGAGCCAGATATTTCAGCTCTTCCGGCAGTTTCGTCTCCTCATTGATTTGCGCCACCTTCAATTGCGTTGCGCTCAAACCCTTCGTTTGTCGCAGATCTGCCCCGAACAAATTCGCCTGATCCAGAATAGCCTCGCGCAGATCCGCTCCCCGCAAGTCCGCCTCAGTCAAATCCGCTCCAGTCAGATCCGTCTGGATGAGCTTAGCATCGGGCAGAATCGCCCCTTCCAGCTTCGCCTCTTTCAACGTGGCTTCGGTCAGCTTCGCTCCGCTCAGGTTCGCCCACCGCAAATCTGCCTTTTCCAACTTCGCCCCACGCAGATTCGTCCCTTGCAAGAGTGCTTCACGCAAGTCCGCCCGCCTCAGGTCCGCCACCCTCAGGTCTGCCCCCTGCAGGTCCGCATGCCGCGCATATGCATTCACCAGGAACGCGTTGTACGCCATCCCATAACGCAAATTGCGCTTCTCCAGATCCGCCCCGCGCACTGCGTCAAGCTCCGCGGCGACCGCCCCACCCGACCAGCTCCCCGGCTTCACCGACAACGTCGAATCATCCAGTTGCGCGAACGTGTTGAACCCAACCGCCTGAAACGCCCATGGAACCCACTGCCGCGGATCGAGCTTCCTCGCCCACCCCACTGGCTCGACCGTCACCCCACGGCTCTCGATCGACGGATTCACCCCCTCGATCGCCCCGAACGACAGCAACACCAGTGCCGCCGCCGTCAACCCGCTCGTCGCCAGGGTCCACACCCGCGCATCGCCCCACGCCTGCGTACGCCTCGCCTTCGCCCGCTCCGAACCCCGCAGCGTGGCCCCCGCCAGTCGCCGGAATCCCAAGCCCACACCGATCGAGATCGCCAGCACCCCCACGTGCAACATCGTCACCCACCAGTCATGTGACCGCAAATAACGCGCCCACAACACGCCAATCGTCAACGGCACCATCCCCCACGCCAGCAGCACCGAGATCCGCGCCTGCCACAACGTCAACGGCGAACACGCCTCCTTCAACCTCGGCGCATGCATCCGCACTACCCCATTCAGGAGCCACGGATACGCCCGTTTGTCCAAAGGTCGCCCATCAGGAAAAATCGCCGGTAACTCACCCAACTCCTCCCACAGCCGTTGCAAGCAGAATTGAAAATAGATGAATAGGCAAAGTAGAAGTAACGGCGCTGCCATGTAGAATTGCACCAACGGAATATCGATCCCCAAAATCGGCAACCGCGACGACGGCGGCGACGCGTTGTTCAACAACTGCGCATCCCGCGTCGACGCGATCGTCAACCACGCATACGCACACACGAACAACATCGAAAAGAACAACCCCTGCGTCGTCTTCGACGCTTCCGCCACATTTGCCAGCCCGTCGAATTTCGCGACGTCGTCAGGCAACCGGCACGCCGCCAGGTTCGCCCCGCCAAGCTGACCCGGCAGCAACCCGCGCACCCCCGTCAAATCCACGTCCGAAAGCACCGCGTCCCTCAATATCGCC
The DNA here is from genome assembly GCA_041750675.1 of Isosphaeraceae bacterium. GTDB lineage: Bacteria > Planctomycetota > Planctomycetia > Isosphaerales > Isosphaeraceae > BPJS01. Next base: position 12,141 of record JBGSYY010000505.1, read on the forward strand.
TGACGCACATTCGCCCGCCGCAGATCCGCCTTGCTCAGGTCCGCATCCTTCAGATACGCCCCATCGAGTTCAGCCTCCACCAGATTCGCCCCGCTCAGATCCGCCCCCCGCAACCGGGCCCGCGTCAAGATCGCCCCTTGCAGGTTCGCTCCCTCCAGATTCGCCCGCGTCAGATCCATCCGCGTCAAATCGGCGCGCACACCCTCGCTGCCCTCCGTCTCGACCCAACGCCGATGCCCCTCCAGCACCCCTTTGAGTGCCTCCACCCCCGCCGCTCGAAAGTCCCCCGTGGGTGCCTCGATCCCCGCAGCGACCCCATCCATGGCTGCCTCCCCGCCAAACTTTTTCTCGCAAGCGATCCGCCCCAAACTCACGCCCGGATTATGCGTCCGCTCCCTGAAGCCTCACAACCCCGCTTGCCCGCTTCAGGGGGGGCCTGAAATGGCACGCTACGCCCGTCACTCACTTCCGCCGCCCACGCGCCCCCTTACGCCCGGGCCGATATCCTGTGGTCGCCGCTTGCTCTCCATGCCGACCCACCGCTCCATCCTTGTCCACCGTATGCACATAGCGCCCCTCACTCACCGACCGGTTCGCCCGCTCCATCCGCGACCGCAACGCCGCCTTGGGCGGCTGCGCCGGAATCAACGCGTCACACCCCGACCCGATCAAATCCCCTCGACCCGCCTTCAACAACGCCTCCCGAACCTCAAAGTAATTCTCCGGCTTGAAAAACTGCAACAACGCCCGCTGCATCTTCCGATCCCGCAGATTATGTGCCGTATACACCTCTTCACCCGTAAACGGGTCGATCCCCGTGTAGTACATGCACGTCGCTATATCGAACGGCGCGGGAATGAAATCCTGCACCTGATCCGGCTTGTACCCGTTCCTCTTCAGGAAGAGCGCCAGCTCAATCATCGCGTTCAGGTCACAACCCGGATGCGACGCGATAAAGTACGGCACCGTGTATTGCTTCGGTTTCCCCGCCGCCGCGCTCGCCTCACGGAACTTCGCATCAAAGGCCGAGTAATCATTGATCTCCGGCTTCTTCATCCGTTTCAATACGTCCGGATCAGTGTGCTCGGGCGCGACCTTCAAATGCCCGCCCACATGATGCGCCGCCAGTTCCCGTAAATACTCCGGCGAACGCTGTGCAATATCCATCCGCACTCCCGAAGCCACCATCACCTGCCGCACGCCCTCCACCTCACGGCTCTTCCGCATCAACTGCACCAGCGGGCCGTGGTCCGTCCCCAGCAGCTTGCAGATCGTCGGATGCACGCACGACAGCCGCTTGCACTTCGCCTCAACCTCAGGCCGCGTGCAACGCATCTGATACATGTTGGCCGTCGGCCCGCCAATGTCCGACACAACCCCCTTGAACTCCGGCCTCGCCCCCAGCGCTTTCAACTCCGCCAGCACGCTCTCTTGCGACCTCGACTGAATAATCCGCCCCTGATGCGCCGTGATCGAGCAAAACGTACACCCCCCGAAACATCCCCGCATGATCGTCACCGAATCCTTGATCGCCTCATGCGCCGGCACCGGCTCGCGATACATCGGGTGCGGCTTGCGCGTATAGGGCAACCCGTAAATCCGGTCCATATCCTCCTGACTGATCGGCAAACCCGGCGGATTGCACACCACTGCCTGCCTGTCGTGATACTGCACCAGCCGCTTCGCGTTGAGCGGGTTCGTCTCCAGGTGGATGATTTTCGTCGCCCGTGCAAACGCCGCCTTGTCTGTCTTCACCTGTTCATACGTGGGTAGCACAAGTGCATCCGTCGGCGCGGTCTCGCTCGCTCCCAGGGCATAGGCCACCCCACGCATGTCACGCAAATCCTTCACCGTCTCTCCCGCCGCCAGCCGCCGCGCCATCTCCACGATCGCCTGCTCGCCCATCCCGAACACCACCAGGTCCGCCTTGCTATCCAGCAAGATCGAACGCTTCACCGTGTCCGACCAGTAGTCATAATGCGCCAGCCGTCGCAGGCTCGCCTCGACACCCCCCGCGATCACTGGCACTCCTGGATACGCTTCACGCGCCCGCTGACAATACGGCATCGTCGCCCGATCCGGCCTCAGACCAATTCTCCCACCCGGACTATATGCGTCGTCGTTGCGGACTTTCTTGTTCGCCGTGTAATGGTTGATCAGACTATCCATGTTCCCCGCGCTGACCGCGAAAAACAATCGAGGCCGACCAAACGTCCGCCACGCCTCCGCGCTCCGCCAATCCGGCTGCGCCAAAACCGCCACCCGATACCCTGCCGCCTCCAGCACGCGCGCCAGAATCCCGTTCGCGAATGAAGGATGATCGACGTACGCATCCCCCGTCACGAACACCACATCCACAGTGTCCCAACCTCGCCTGTCCATTTCCGCGCGGCTCGCCGGCAACGGCGCACGCGCCGGCATCGCCAGTTGCGCTAGCTCCGGCAACTGCGTCTC
>JBGSYY010000506.1:0-12209 GCA_041750675.1 Isosphaeraceae bacterium
GCCGAGAAGGCGAGTGCGCCGGCGGCGGCGCGAGAGGAGGCGGGGGCGTCGCCGGTGGTGGTGACGTTGAGGACGTATTCACCGGAGGTAAGGCCGGTGGAGGTGACCTCGATATAATACGTTCCCTCGGGGAGGCTGGAGAGGGAGTCGAGGCTGATGGGAGTGCCGTTGGCGTCGAAGACCAGGACGATGGGTGTGAGGTTGTTGACGAACTCGCCGGGGCCTGCGCCGGGTGAGTTGACCGCGAGGGTGAGGGATTGGCCGTCGGCGATGAAGATTGAGTACCAATCGGAATCGACGAGCGCGCCGGGCTGGAACGAGGCGATGTGGGTGTTCCACAGGTAGTCGGTGCCGGCGTATTCGTTGGCGGCCCAGAAGGTGGCGTTGTCGGTGGGATCGACGACGAGGGCGCTGTAGTCGCCGTTGCGGAACTGAGAGTAGTAGCTGAATTGGACCCCGGCGGCGGCGACGACGCCTGGGCCCATGACTCCTGGAGGGGAGCCGGCGAGCTTGCTGGCGACGACCATCGAGATGAACTGGGTGGACGAGGATTGCATCCAGGTCATGCCGAGGTCGCCGGCGGCATTCTGGGCGATGGAGGGGAAGTAGGCGCTGACGCCAGTGCCGGGGTCGACGGTGCCTTGCTGGACGAGCGAGGGAGACGCGCCGGCGGTGTCGATCTGGTACCAGCGGACCTTGGACGAGGCAGGATCGCTGGGGAGGCCGACGGTGTGGGCGGCGACCATGAGGCCGTTGCGCCAGTCGAGCTGGGTGAAGGTGGTGTCGTTGACGGCGGAGCTGCCGCCGGGCTGAGCGACGAAGCCGCGGTAGGGTGCTCCGGGTGGGAACTGATAGGGGGCGACGTCGAGGTTGGTGTAGACGAAGGTGGGGGTAGCGGAGAAGTAGTCGGTCATGGTGACGACCTGGATGGCCTGGCCGTCGCCGTAGGAGCGTTCCTGGATAAAGTACATGGGCTGGCCGGGAACCGCGCCGTGCATCTGAGCGGGAACCATGGCGCGGAAGTTGGGCGCGGGGGTGGCGAAGTAGACGCTGAGGGTGTTGGGGTCGAGGTCGAGCAGCGTCGACTTGTCGAGGGTGGCGAGGTAAGGATTGCCTCCACCCAGGCCGAAGGAGTTGACGGAGAGGACGACGGCATCGGCATTGAAGCCCATCTTGGGGAAGTCGGCGAAGTCGCCGAAGGGGCTGATGGGGATGCGGTGCATCTCAGCGAAGCCGTTGAGGGGATTGGCGTCGTTGGAGACGGCGAAGAGGAGTTGGCTGTTGTCGTTGCCGTCGATGGCGAGGACGTAGAAGCGGGCGGCCATTTCGTCGTAGACGACGTAGGGATCGCCTCGATCGAGGCCGCCGAGGGGCGTGAAGAACTCGGCGAGGCTTGCTGTGAAGAGGTTGGTTCCGGCCTTGTCGGTGAAGCGAATGTAGACGTTGGTGGCTTCGATGATGTGGTCGGGGCCGACGGCCATGATGGTGTCGGGGGGATAATAGCCGCCGGATTCGGAGCCGGTGAGGCCGTCGAATGAGGTGCCGAGGGAGGAAGTTAGCTCGACGATGATAGCACCCAGAGCGGCGGTGCTGGGGCCGAGGGGCTGGGCGTTGTCGCGGTTGCTGTTTGACTCGGTGTCAAGTATCGCGTTGCGGGTGACGACGAGGCTGTAATCGCGAGAGACAGCCGGGGCGGAGACGCGGATGGTGTAAGTTCCGGTTTCGGAGGCGACGAATCCGGACAGGAGGACATCGAAGTCCTGGGTGCTGGTCGTCGAGCTGAGAAGCTCGGAGCCGTCGGGGCCGTAGATGGTTAGCACGGTCGGAGTGAGGATGTTGAGGGATACCGACACCTGACTGCTGTAATATCCGGCGGCGGCGAGGTCGAGCCGGCCGTCCTCGTTGAAATCGTCCAGGGCGATTCCGAAGGTGCCATAAGCCGTGTCACTGGTCTGGGCAGTGCTGAAGGTGCCGGCGCCGTCGTTGAGCAAGACGGAGACCTGACCAGTGCTGAAATTCTGGTTGTAGATGGCACCGGCCACGATGTCGGTGGTGCCGTCGCCGTTCACGTCGCCCAGGGCGATGGATTGGATGTTATAGCCGCTGACGTTGTAGTAGGTCGGGAAACCGAAGGTACCGGATCCATCATTGTTATTGAAAAGGACCGCGACCGTGTTGTCGGATTGGTTTGTGGTCGCGATGTCGGGCGCGCCGTCGCCGTTGAGGTCGGCCAGGGCCAGAGTGATATTGTCATAGCCCGCGAAGTAGTCGGTGCGCGATCCGAACGCGCCGCCGCCCTGGTTGAGCAGGACGGTGATCGATTGGTTGGCGAATCCGCCATAGTAATTCGCGGTGATGATATCAAGGCCGTTCTGGCCGTCGACGTCGGCGAGGGCGACGTCGTAGGGCAATTCACCCACGTCGTAGACGACGGCGGCGGCGAAGGTGCCATCGCCGTTGTTGGGGAGGACGTAGAGGTTGCCGGAATAGGTTTCCGTGGATGTGACGATATCCGGCAGCCCGTCGCCCGTGACGTCGCCCACCGCGACGCTGCGATTGTAGTAGCCCGCGAAGTAGCCGATCGAGCTCTGGAACGTGCCGTCGCCGTTGCCGAACTGGACGGTGATGCTGCGGCCGTAGTCGCCTCCGTTAGGATTGGCCGCAATCACATCGAGATTGCCATCGTCGTTGACATCCGCGACGGTGATATTCAGTGTGTAATCGAAGTACCCCTCGCTAAAGGTGGTGACGTCTCCGAAGGTGCCGTCGCCAAGTCCTAGCCGGACGGAGAACGCGTAGACCGCTGATACGATCATATCGAGATGATTGTCGTTGTTGATGTCACCGAGCGCGACGGCATAGGGCGACTCCATGAGATAGTTGGTTCCTGGACCGAAGACGCTGCTGAGAGGCGAATCGAACGCGAGGGCCGCGGAGAGCGACTGGCCGGCGGAGAGATCGAATGAGTAAACGTCGTCGTCGCCGGAGACGCCGCGGACGGCGCCGCGGTTTGCGCTCTCGGTCAATGGTATGAAGCTATTCTCGATCGACTGGGCCATGCCCTGGGTGTTATTGGGGGTGCCGGTGGAGGTTTCTTCCTCGACCGCGGCATTGAGGGTCAGGCCGAGGCTGTAGGAGCCTGAAGTGCCTGAATCGCCGCCGATGCGGATGGTGTAGAGGCCAGCGGTGGCGGCGGGAACGGTCTGGAGCAGAACAACCGAGCCGGGGCCGGTGGCGATGGCGGAGGCGAGCGGGATTCCGCTGGGATCGAGAATCTCGATCGTGCCGATGCGGTCGAACGAGGCTCCGAGCTGGAGGGTGAGTGTCTGGCCGGGGTCGAGGGTGGTGGTCCAGTCGTCGATGTCGCCGGCGGGGGTGAGGACGCCCTGGGAATCGTAGGGCGTTTGGTAGATCAGGCTGCCCAGGGGATTGACGGCGGCCAGGGGGGTGGGCAGCGCGCGGGTAGGAGCGTCGGTTGCGAAGGAGACGACGAAGTCGCCGCCCTCGACGCCGTCGCCGGACTGGTTGGGCGGGATGGGCCAGGATGGGGTTTCGCCGTCGAGATACCAGCCGACGAGGTCACTAAAATTGTAATAGGGGAGAGTGAGTGTGTAGAGGTCTTCGGGCAGATTCAGGCTGTTGAACGTCAGCGTGGCGACGGTGCCGGTGGGATCGAAAGTGAGCGAGTCGGCAGAGAGGAATAGCCCCGAGAACTGGCTGGTGAGATAGACAGAGTACTGGCTGACGAAACTGGTGTTGATCGGCTCGGAGAAGCCGATGGTGACTGTGAGGGAGCCAGCGCTTTCCACAACCTGGTTTTGCTGGATGGACGAGGAGATGACGCGGGGGGCGTTGATGTCGTTGGTGAAGGTGCTGGTGAAAGCCTGGATGGGGGTTCCCTGGACGTCGGTGAGGGCCTTGGCGGCGATGGTGACGGTGTGGTTGCCATCGCTGAGGGTTTGGGCGATGCCGAAGGTGGCGGTGTCGCCGTCGACGAGGGTGAGGGAGGAGGCGGGGACGCCGTCGATCTTGACGTCGGAGGCCTGGAGGGTGGTGAGCAGGGCCACGTCGTTGAAGTCGATGGTGAGCGAGGTGATGGGGCCGCGGACGCGACTTCCACTGGCGGGATTGATGGCGGCGACGGCGAAGGCGGGGAGGGTCGCGTTCGCCTGCTTGACGGTGAGGACGTATTCGCCGGTGGTCGGCTCGGCGGTGGCGGTAGAGCCGGCGACCTCGATGAAGTATGTGCCGCCGCTGTTCTTGGGGACCTTGTACTTGAGCTTGGCGTTGCGGCCGTCGGAGGCGCCGTTGTCGTTGGAGGCGACGAGGTTGCCGGCGCTGTCGTAGAGGCGGATCATCGGGTCGAGGGTGTTGACGAACTCGCCGGACTGGGCGGCGGGCAGGAGGGTTTCGATTTCGAGCTGCTTGTTGCCGTCGACGGTGATCTTGTAGAAGTCGGCGGCGGCGGGTTGAGCGATTCGCGTGCTTCGCCCGGTGCCGACGACCTGGTTGGGCGCGTCGTCGGTGGCGAGGAAAAGAGACGGGTAGGATCCGTCTGCGTAACCACGGATGCCGACCGTGGAATAGCGGCCCTCGTTGCGGTAAGTGTCGTCGGTCTGGAGATCCTTGTAGTTGAACTGGACGGAGCCGTCGGACTCGTTCAGGACGACCTGGAAGGTGATTGGATCGGTGTTTTGATTGCCGTAGAAGCCGACATTGTTCCACTGGACGACGAGGCGTTGATTGCCGCCGGTTCCAAGCACCTGCCAGTAGACGGACGCGTTCTCACCGTAAACGACGAGGTCGTAGTAGAGCGCGTAGACATACGTATTAAAATCGGGTGAAGCAAGGAAGCCGTTGGAGGAGACGTAGAGGCTGTCGAAGGTTGAACCGTAGAGTGAGAACTGGAAACCATTGAGCACGTCGGAGCCGAGGAATTCGGCATTATCGTCCGTATCTTGCAAGATCGCCTGGCCGGTGGCGCTGATGTCCTCGAAGGTGTAGGTCTGGGCCGAGGCGACATAGGTATCGCTGGGAGTGATGGCACCCAAGGCCCAACGGCGGCCGGAGACTTCGGAGCTGACGAGATCCTGAGCGGTGGCGATGGAGTTGTTTTGGCCGGAATCGAAGGTGACGCCCTGGGTGACGACGAGGCTGTAGGACGCGCCGGGGTCGCCGGTGAGCTTGACGTAGTAAGTGCCGTTGGCGGTGGCGGTGAAGTTGGAGATAAGCTCGCCGTCGTCGGACTGGCTGCCGAGCGCCAGGGATGTTCCCGAGGAGTTGAGCAGGGCCAGATCGACGTTTCCATCAACATTGTTCAGCGCGATGGTCGCAGTTTGGCCCTTCTTGAGATCGAAGCGGTAGAAGTCGACGTCGGGCGGAGTGAAGACGAACTTGGTTACGAGGCCGTAGGGCTGGTTATTCTCGTCGAAGAAGCCGACTTGACCAGACGCCGAGTCGACGTCGAAATCGAAGACACGTGTCGTGGTCGCCGGTCCCGGATAGGGAGTTGACTCCATGCCGCTAATGAATGGAAAAACCGAGTCGCGAATGAGGAACTCGACCAGGAGGTCTCCCTGGCTTGGGTCGAAGGTGAATGTGTCCGCGACATCGATGACGATGTCAAAGGGATTCGGGCTCCCAGATCCCAGGCTCGAGAGGTTGAGGAGTCCGTCGAAGACCGTCGTGAGTCCAGCACCGATGTTCTCCGCGAAGGAGGTCGACGCGGTCAGTACCGTCGTTGCCGCGTAGCCGATCTTGATTTGCACATCGAGCTGCAGGTCGGTAAACGCACTGCTGTAGGCGTAACGCCGAAAGCGGAGTTCGTCGATTACGCCTCCTTCCAGGAACTCGGACGCGCTATAGATTTGCTGATACCTCATGCTCTCAATGCCGAACGGATCGAGCACGAAGGGATAGGCGTTGCCGCTATATGTGTCGACGTTTTCGAAGACGCCTGGCACGACGACCTCGGTGTCGGCAATCTGCCCGAGGGCGGCCATGCGGCCGGGTTGTTTTTCGCTGTCGGAGTGGCGGAGGTCTTCGAGGTCGAGGAAGGTGCCGTCGAGATTCTGGGCGGTGGCGCGGGTGTTGTTCGAGGCGCCGCCGTGGTTTTCCGGCTCACGGGCTGCGTTGAGCAGGAGCTGGACATGGAAGTTGCCGGTCGTGTTGCTGGCGCCCTTGACGGTGACGGTGTAGGTGAGCGGGCTGGAGACGCCGGTGGTCAGGCCGCCGGCGATCCAAAGGTTCTGGAGGAGGACGTCGGCGCCGGAGGTCGAGGCCTTGGCGCTGGCGATCGGGAGGGTGCCGAGCTTGATGGAGACGTCGGCCTTGAGCGAGGGGTCGGACGTGACGAGGACGGAGAGGGTCTGGCCGGGGTCGAGCGTGATGGAATAGGTTTCGGTGTGGCCGGGCGATCCGATGCGGCCGAGCAGCTCGGTCTGGTAGATCAGGCTGGCGGCGGGCGCGACGGACTGCATGACGGGGAAGTCGTTGTCGAGATTGACGACCTGGACGGCGGCGGGATTGAAGCCGTTGAAGCGCGCGTCGTCGCTGACGGCGGGGCCGGTGAGGATGGAGTAGGCGATGGGACCATCGGGAGTCGCGTCGTTGACGCCGGTGATGGTGGCGACCTGGGGGATGTTCCAGTTGGCCGGGGTGAAGGTGAGCGAGGCGGGGGAGACGGTGCCTTCGGAGGGATTGGAGCTGGTGAGCGGGATGGTGACGTTGGCGGTGGGCGCGAGCGAGAGAACGACCTGGAAGGTGGCCTTGAGGCCGCCCTCCGACGTGACCAGACCGGCGATGGGGCTGACGGGAATGAGGTCGAAGTCGGAGAATTCGGAGGTGTTGCCATAAGGATCGGTGGCGGTGGCGCTGACGAATTCGCCGGGGTTGGTGGGGGCGTCGAGGGTGGTGTCGAAGGCGGCGTCGCCGTTGGCGTCGGTGGTGACCTCGATAGCACCGAGGTAGCGGATGCTGGAACCCGGGTTGATGGGATTGGTGCCGGCCTGGGCGTAAAGATCGATCGTGAAGGTGGTGTTGGGGGTGCTGTTGAGGCGGCCGGTGACGTGGGTGGTGGCACCGGTGGTGAGGGCGGTGATCGTGGGGTAGTTCTGGAGCGCATTCCCGCCATAATCGGCGTCACCAGGATCGTTCGCGGTGCGCCCGTCAGCGCCCAGGTCGATGGCGAGGCCGCCATTCGTGTTGATCACGTTGCCGCGGATGGAGTTGGAGCCTCCGTAGGCGATTGAGACTCCTGCGCCGGTGTTTCCCGTGATGGTGTTGCCTGCGTCCGGCGTACCGATCGTGCTGCTACCCGCGTAGTAGAGACTCACCCCATCGCCGGTGTTGTCCGTGATGGTGTTGCCGAGGACCTGAGTCGCGTAAGGGATGTAGAGCACCAGGCCGGTGTTCTGATTGCCGCTGATGATGTTGTGTGCAATCGTCGCGAAGTACCCGTCGCTAACATAGATGCCGCCGCCGGAACTTGCCGTGTTATCCGCGAACGTGTTACCGCTGACGTTCAGCGCGAAGGAGGTATATTCCGAGTAAAGGCCGCCGCCGCTGTAGGCCGCGGAGTTTTCCGAGATGCTGCTTCCGGAGAGGTTCAGCGTGTTGTAGTAGTCGTTGTAGATGCCGCCGCCGCTGCCATAGTGGACGCTGTTGTAAGAAATGCTCGATCCGGAGATCGTGGTGTTCCCGTAATACGCATAGATGCCACCGCCGGAGTAGCTCGCAGTGTTATTCGCGACCGAGCTCGCGACCAGGCTGATGGTTGAGCCGTAGTAGCCATAGATGCCACCGCCGGAGTAGCTCGCGGTGTTGTTCGCGACCGAGCTCTCGAGCAAGCTGAGGGTTGAGAAGTAGCCGCCGTATATGCCACCGCCTGAGCCATATGTGGACGAGTTGTTGGTGATGACGCTGTCGGTGATCGTCGTGGTGCCGTACTCGTTGAAGAGGCCACCGCCACCGTAGGAGGACGTGTTGCCGGAAATGGTCGTTCCGTCGATTGAAAGGGGTGTGTTGTAGCTGTAAATGCCGCCGCCGTAGTAAGCGGCGTTGTTGTTGGAAATTGTGGAATCCGCGATGTCGACCGAAGCGGCCTGGTAGATCCAGATCGCGCCGCCGCTGTAGTTGGCGGTGTTGCCGGTGAAGGTGGTGCCGGTGATGGTCGAAGGGCCCGTGAAGGCGTCGATGGCACCGCCACCCTGGCTGGCGGAGTTGTTCAGGAACGTGCTGTTGGAGATGGTGGACTTGCCCCACGTGGAGAGACCTCCTCCATACGCGGAGAGCGATGTATTTCCCTCGACCGAGACGTTGTCCATCTCGAGCTCGCTGGGCAGGAATTCGTCTGGCAAGTAGAGGTAGTTGAAGATGCCTCCGCCCGCGTAGTTGGACGAGTTGGAAACGACGGTGGAGTCGGTGAGGGTCATTTTCCCGCCGTTGCCGATCGCGCCGCCGTTGTTTCCGGCGAAGTTCCCCACGAAGTGGCTGCGTGTGATCACGATGGTGCCGTTGCTGTCGAGGCCGCCGCCGTTGACACCCGCCGTGTTACTCAGAAAGGTCGAGTCGGTCACGACCATATCACCGGCGCCGCCCTCGACGGGTCCGAGGTTCCGGAGGCCACCGCCAAATCCGCCGGCCTGATTGTTCTGGAACATCGAGCCGCGGATCGTCGCGCTCGCGAGGTTTTCCAGGCCGCCGCCGCTTCCGTCCGAGCGATTCGCCTGGATCGTGCTGTTCTCGATCGTCAGGGTGCCCTGGTTGAGAATGCCCCCGCCATTCTCCATGGAGTAGCCGCCCTGGATCACCAGGCTCTGGAGCGTGACGTCGCTGCCGGCGGCGATGGAGAAGACGCGGCTGGCGGTTTGGGCGTCGATGGTGGCGGGGCCGCCGTCGGACTGGATGGTGAGTGAGGCGGGGTCGTCGATGGCCAGCTCGCCCAGGGTGAGGGCGTAGGTTCCCTCGACCTCGCCAATGGAGAAGGGCAGGATGACGGTGTCGGCCCCGTCCGTGGTGGAGGCGAGGGTGATCGCTTCACGAATGCTGGTGAACTGGTCGTCCACGACGGCGTCGTCGAAGGTGTCGACCACGATGGGGATGTTGGAGAGCAAGGTGCGGCTCTCCATGGCTTCGATCTGCGGTCGACGATGGCGGGCACGGTTGCCGACCGGCGCGTGAGAGACGGGACGACGACGGGACGAACGATTGGGCGAGGAGAGGGTGAACATCCTGAATAGCACCTTTGTCGTCAATCGGGTGTGGGTCATGTGGGAGTCGTTGCAGCGCAGCCTGAGCGGATCGCTTCAAGGAGCGTGTTTGTGAATCGAACGGGAATCTTCGAAGCGGTCAGACAGTACGGTTGCGTCAGCGTCGTTCAGGGAAGACGGCACGGTGGCGCTGAGCGGCAAACTCTACTTGGCGCGTTGCGAACCACCACGACCCTGCAATCTCCGGGCAACCATCAGCGGTTGGACTTCCCTGTGATCACCTAAGACCCGGGAGCGGACAAAAGTGGCCAGAAAAAAACTCTTGCGGACGAAAAAAGTCTCGATATAGTCAATGTGGAGTCGTGAAGAACCGGTACCGCGCAGTATTGGCTAGCTTGCGGTGCACAGGTTCGCTGAAATGCGGCGAGTTGGGTCCGACAGAGTCTTGTTGGAACACGAGTGAATGAGTGGCGATAGGCCCGCGGATGTGGCGGCGCGTCTGGGGTGTCTCCGTTTCCGAAGTGCGATTTCACTTACGTAGTGAGAGGAAACGATGCCTCGATCTGATGATACGGCTCGATTAATCGTCGAGGCGCGGCAAGGCTCCAGCGAGGCGCTGGGGAGGCTGTTCGCGCGGAGTCGAAGTTATCTATTACATATCGCGAGTGCCGGCCTGGGGGTTGGTCTGCGGGGCAAGGTGGACGCGGCGGACGTGGTGCAAGAGACGTTTCTGGAAGCTCAGCGCGACTTTCGGCACTTTCATGGCGGGACCGAGCCGGAGCTGATGGCCTGGCTGAAGCATCATCTGCGGTTCAGGTTATTGAAATGTGTTCGATCGTATTGTGGGACGGTCAAGCGGTCGGCGGGGCGAGAGGTGCCGCTGGATCAAGGAGTTGCTTCTTCACGTTGCCCCGTGGGGGTGATGATCGCGGATGAAGAACCGTCGCCGAGCGAGGTCTTCCTGGCTGCGGAGCGCGATTTGAGAATTCAAGGAGCGATTGCATGTTTGCCGCACGAGAGCCGGCGGGTGATTGAGCTAAGGTATCAGGAGGATCTCACGTTTGAGGAGATCGGCCACATTTTGGGTCGGACGACGAACGCGTCGCGCAAGCTGTGGGTGCGGACGATACGGAAACTTGTGGCGATCTTGGACGATCCCTCGGCCTGAGATGCGGGAGCGGCGGCGGCCAATGACGGAATGAGAGAACGGGAGCGTATGGGAATCGAACAACTGCGGGAAGCCAACTGGAAAACCAGGATGTCGGCAAACAGGCGGCGCAGAATCCGGCGCACTGGATCGTTGACAAACCTGAGCCACAATGATGGGCTGACTCGTACCCTATTCCCCTCTCAATTCACCCGGCAGCGGCTGGCTTCATGACAATGGCAGAGTCACATCAAGAATGTCAACATTGGGGACTTGTGTCAACATATCGGCCTGGGCAAACTGGGTAGACGTCGGATTTGAGATACTTTGCCTAAGCTAACGAAAAATTGGGGCGAGACCCGAACCGGCACTGTTTGCTGGTTGCTTCCCCAGGCAAAAAGAGGCGAAGGATCTTCTCGGAAATGGGATCGGCTCCCCCTCTCCGCCACTTGCTCCACAAGTCGCAATCGATACGAGGACACTACCATGAGAGCCATCGAGTTGACGTTGCTTGGGTGCTGTTTGTGGCTTGGGGGCACATCGAAATTGGTCGAGGCTCAAGCAGGGGAGGCTTCAAGTCAGTCCTTCACGGTGGGGCAGCCTCTGGCTCCGATAGCAGGCGGGGTCGCCTCGGAGAGGCATCCCCTGGATGAGATCTGCGACTATAGCGAAATGATCAAGCGCTGCCCTAACGACCCCAGTTTGCGGTATGGGCGGGCGTTGGCGTACAACCGGCTCTGCCCGCCGCAATCCGAGAAGGCGCTGGCGGATCTCTGCTGTGCGCTTCAGGCTCAGCCGAACAACGTCAGCATCCTTCTCGAGCGGGCGAAGACGTTTCTTGCTCTCGGAAAGTCGGCTCGGGCACTCGAGGATTTCAACGAGGTGCTGCGGCTTAACCCAAGCGACCCGTACGCACGTGCTGCTCGGGATACGCTCGTGACGGTTTCGGGAGGGACGGGTTTGGTGGATTGCCCTCTAGCAAAGGATACGAACAGCTGTCAACCGTCAACAAAAGATGCAGCAGAAGCGCCGGGGAAGGATCAAGGCGATGGCGGGGCCAGCAGTCAGAGAACCAATGGGGTGCCACCAACTTCCTCAAAACCCGACACTCGTCTGACGGATGCGATCAACGAAGCCGCGATCGCGGAGGCCAACGCCCGCGCGGCGACGGCACGGGCCAAAGTGGCGGAAGCGAACGCCCAGGCGGAAGAGGCGGCGATTCGGGCGGCGCGCACAAAATACGATTTCGGTCAGCGTCAAAAGCCGGTAGCCGCCACCGCTAATCAGTTAGCTGACCCGCTAGCGGAGATTAAGAAACTCAAAGAGCAGCTTGCCGAAACCAAGAAAGGGATTGACGCTGTCGGAACCGCCGCCGTTGAGAAGGCCAAGGCGAACGCGGAAATCGGCCAGCGGGAGCGTGAAAAGGCAGAGAGCGAACGACCGGCTTCGACCAAAAGAGGCGACAACCCTAAGTGAGGCTGTCCGATTAGGCCGATTTTAGCGATCAGTTTGGAATACGAGCTGGAGGTGACGCCGATTGAGCCAATGATGCTCCGCTCAGGGAACCGCGAGGCATCTACACAAGAGAGGGACACCTCGCGGTTTCTGGCTGTTGCGGTCGCGGCTCAAGGCCCGTTGATCACTCGGTCGAGGGCGGATCGCCGAGGCAGAGCGGGCGCGCCGGATTGACCTCGGCGGAAGAGGCTGTGCAGCCCGTGCTTGGGCGGCGTGTTGACAATTGGCACGTTGACGTTGATGCGGGGAGAGCTGGGCGGGACGACCAGCAGTGACTGGACCGCCTGGCTCGACGTTGGGATCGGCAGCGGTGGTAAGGTTGCCGGGGGAGGGTCGTT
>JBGSYY010000507.1:0-4386 GCA_041750675.1 Isosphaeraceae bacterium
CACATGCTCCGCGACCCCGACCTCAAACCGCTCCGCCGCGACCCCCGCTACTCCGCCCTGATCCGCCGCCTCGTGCGCGGCCCCGGCGCCTGACCTCTCACTCGAACGAGAACCCCTCGCGTGCAAGTCCACCTCTGGGACGACGTCCAGCAATCCCTCGCCGCTATTCGCAAACACTGGTCCGGCGAGGCACGCGTTGGCATCGTCCTCGGAACCGGTCTCGGCGGTCTCGCCTCCCAGATCGAGGCCGAAGCCACCATACCTTATGCGCAGATTCCCCACTTTCCCCATTCCACTGTCGAGAGTCACAAAGGCCAACTCGTCTGCGGCCGGCTTGCAGGGCAGCCGGTTGTTGCCATGGAAGGTCGGTTTCACCTGTATGAGGGCTATACGGCCGCTCAGGTGACCTATCCGATCCGGGTCCTGAAAGAGCTGGGCTGCTCGACCCTGATCGTCTCCAACGCGGCGGGCGGCATGAACCCCCTGTTCGCCAAGGGCGACCTGGTCGTTATCGACGACCATATCAACCTCATGGGCGTCAACCCTCTGATCGGCCCCAACGACGATCGCCTCGGCTCCCGTTTTCCCGATCTGTACCAGCCGTACGACCTCGATCTCCAGCAGCGTGCCCTCAAGGCGGCGCTCGACCTGGGCATCGTGGCCCATCGGGGTGTGTATGTCGCCGTGGTCGGCCCCAACCTGGAAACCCGGGCCGAGTATCGGTTTCTGAGGGCGATCGGGGCCGACGTCGTCGGCATGTCCACCGTGCCCGAGGTGCTGGTCGCCGTCCACGCCGGCCTGCGGGTCCTCGGCTTCTCGATCGTCACCGACCTTTGCCTGCCCGACGCCCTGGCGCCGGTTCGCATCGAGGAAATCCTGGAAGTCGCCCGTGACGCCGAGGCCAAGCTCCGCCGCATTGTCGTCCACCTGCTCGAACAGCTCGACTAAGCCCCATCCTTCCGCCCCTTGGACCAAACCCGCGCCATTGGTTACGGTGTCTCTCCGTTGCACGGTGGACTTCGCCCACCACCCCCGCCGTCTGCCTGACGCCCCCGCGCCGATCTCCGACCTGAGCCAACGATGTCGACCAACGCCAAGCCCTACAAGGAATCCCTCAATCTCCCTGTCACCCGGTTCGACATGAAGGCGAACCTGCCGGTTCGCGAGCCTGAGATTCAGCACCGCTGGCATGCCGAGCATCTCTACGAACGCATTCGAACCGCCCGTGCGGGCCAGACTCGCCGCGTCCTCCACGATGGGCCGCCCTACGCCAACGGCGACATCCACATGGGCCACCTGCTCAACAAGGTGCTCAAGGATCTGGTCGTCCGCTCGCTCAACATGCGCGGTTTCGACAGCCCGTACGTCCCCGGCTGGGACTGCCACGGCCTGCCGATCGAGCACAAGGTGATGAAGGATCTCGGCTCGAAGGCCGCCGGCCTCAGCCCCACCGAGATCCGCAAACTCTGCCGAAGTGAGGCCCTCCGCTGGGTCGACACCCAGCGCACCCAGTTCCAGCGGCTGGGCATTTTGGGCGACTGGAACGACCCCTACCTCACCCTCAACCCGCGGTACGAGGCCGGCATTCTCGACGTTCTGGCCGATCTCGTCGACGGCGGCTACGTCTTCCGCCAGCTCAAGCCGATCCACTGGTGCATCAACGACCGCACCGCGCTGGCCGAGGCCGAGCTGGAATACAAGGACGAAAGCTCGCCCTCGATTTACGTACCCTTTCCGATGGTTAGCGGCGTCCCCGCCGCCTGGGGCGATCACGGCCCCTGGCACGCCCTGATCTGGACCACCACCCCCTGGACCCTGCCCGCCAACGTCGCCATCGCGGTCCATCCCAACCTTGTCTATCTCGGCGTTCGCTACATCGACCCCGACGCCGGCCAGCCCGTCCAGACGAACCTCGCCGCCGACCTCGCCGCCAAGGTGCTCGCCCTGCGCGGAGTGACCGAGTTCGAGGAAGTCGGCCGCTGCACCGGCGCGGCGCTCGAGCACGCCCAGTATCGCCACGTTTTTCTCGACCGCGTCAGCCCGATCGTGCTGGCCGATTACGTCACCGTCGACGACGGCACCGGCCTGGTTCACACCGCGCCCGGCCACGGAGCCGACGACTACCGCACGGGCCAGAAATACGGCCTGCCCACACTCAGCCCCGTCGATGAGACCGGCCGGTTCAACGACGACGCCCCCGACTGGCTCCAGGGCCAGCAGGTCTTTCAGGCCAACCCGGCCATCGTCGCGCGGCTCAAGGAGCAAGGCTCGCTGTTTCATGCGTTCTCGTTTGGACATAGCTATCCGCATTGCTGGCGATGCAAGAAGCCGGTGATCTTCCGGGCGACGGCCCAGTGGTTCGTCGGCGTCGACCGCGACGACCTGCGCGGGCGAACCCGCAAAATCATCGATGAGACCGTCCGCTGGCTGCCCGCCTGGGGCCGGGGCCGGATCGGCGGCATGATCGACAACCGCCCCGACTGGTGCATCAGCCGCCAACGTTACTGGGGCGTACCCATCCCCGCCTTTTACGACGAACGCGACGGCTACCACCACCTGACCGCCGAATCGGTCCGCTTCCACCGCGATCTGTTCGCCCGCGAAGGGGCCGACGCCTGGTATCGGAAGTCCGTCGCCGAGCTGGTTCCGCCCGACCTTGATCTCGACGCCCACCCGGTCGAGCATCTCCGCAAGGGGACCGACATTCTCGACGTCTGGTTCGAGTCCGGCTCCAGCCACCGCGCCGTCCTGGCCGGGCCGCATGGCCTGGGCTACCCGGCATTCCTCTATCTGGAAGGCTCCGACCAGCACCGCGGCTGGTTCCAATCGTCGATCCTCACCGCCGTCGCCTCCACCGGCCAGGCTCCGTTCGAGACCGTGCTGACCCACGGCTTCGTCGTCGACGACAAGGGCGAGAAGATGTCGAAGTCGGTCGGCAACACGATCTCGGCCGTGAAGGCGACCGAGCAATACGGGGCCGACGTGCTCCGCCTCTATGTCGCCAGCATGGACTACGCCGACGATGTGCGCATGTCGGAGCGGGGCATCAAGGAGATGTCCGAAGCGTATCGCAAGATCCGCAACACCTTCCGGTTTCTGCTGGGCAACCTGGGCGATTACGCGAGCTTCGATCCCGAGACGGTTGACCCCGCCACGCTGCTCGACTTCGACCGCTGGATGCTCGGCCTCCTGAACACCGTCATCCGCGAGGTGACGGAAGCGTTCGATCGGTTCGAGTTTTACCGCGCGTATCAACGCATCTATCAATTCTGTGCCGTCGAACTGTCCAGCCTCTATCTCGATGTCATCAAGGATCGGCTTTACGCCGAGCGGCACGACAGCCCGGAGCGGCGCTCGGCCCAGTTCGTGCTGGCCCGAATCCACGACACCCTCGTCAGGCTGCTCGCCCCCATCCTGTCGCACACCTGCGAGGAAGTCTGGGCGTTGTTGCCGGCTCATGCGGACCGGCCCGAGAGTGTCCATCTTGCGAACTGGCCGACGCCGGACCTGACGTTCGACGACCCGGCCCTTGCCGACCGTTTCGCACGGTTGATCGCCGTCCGCGAGCGCGTGCTGGTCGCACTGGAAGCTCTCCGCAAGGAGAAGACGATCGGCAGCGCCCAGGAAGCGGCCGTCGAGATCATCGCCCCACCCGCGCAGGCCCAATCGCTCCGCGACCAGGCCGACATTCTCGCCACGCTCTGCATCGTCTCCGAGATCCGCATCGCGGAGGATTCGGCCGGCTCCGACGACCTGACCATTCGCGCCGCTCGCTCGACCCATCCCAAGTGCGAGCGCTGCTGGAATCTCCGCGACACCATCGGCCAGGACGCCGCCCACCCCACCCTCTGTGCCCGCTGCGCCAGGGCGCTCACACCGGTGGGTTCGTAAGGGAAACGACTGCCAGGTCGCGATAGCCGCTGTGTTCGGCTGTCGCCGCCTCAGGTAACCCGTCATCCCCGCGCGGGCCGGGATCGAGTGTTGCGTGCGCTGGGTCACGACTGTTCCTCGCTCGCCGGGCCGGCGGCTTTGGCCAGCAGCTCATCCACGCTTGCCCAGAGCGATTTCCAACGCTCACCTTCGGCTTCGGGCAAGGTCTGCAACCCCGCCGCGTCGCGCACACTCGCCAGGTCGGCGTCTTGCTTCCAATGGTTGAGCGTCTGGACGATGACGGCGCGTTGCTGGGGGTTGGCGTTTTCGAGCAGCGTGGCCCAGGTCGCTCGCTCGGCTTCGAGCCACGCAAGTGCCTGTGCGCGCAACGCGGCGGCTTCCTTAGACTCCTCCCCCCTTGTGGGGGAGTTTGGGTGGGGGGGCGACTCGCCGCGCGACCCCCCTCCCTGGCCCTCACCACCAGGGGGAGGGAGTTCCGAAGCGCCCGCCAGTGCC
>JBGSYY010000508.1:0-1607 GCA_041750675.1 Isosphaeraceae bacterium
CCGTGGCACGCCACACACCGCCGCGCCAGCAAGGGCTTGATCTCATCGAGATAACTCTCTGAGTTGGGCTCGGATTTCTGCGCAAAGGCGACCGGCACGCACCCCACGACGACACTTAACATCATTCCCAGCACGCGGCCCGACATCACTTTTCGCTACCTCCCCAACGCGCCGCGGCTCACCCCGTCCTTCGCCCACAGGCTCGATCGTACGAGCCGCCTCCCTGGTGCTCAAGCGCTTGCCTCGGCCGTGAACGCACACGCCGGCTCACGCCATCAGCTCGGGAACAACCTTTCCATGCACGTCCGTGAGACGGAAGTCGCGCCCGGCGTGGCGATAGGTGAGTCGTTCGTGGTCGAAGCCTAGCAGGTGAAGGATCGTGGCGTGGAGGTCATGCACATGGACCGGCTTCTCAGTCGCCGCGAAACCGAACTCGTCGGTCGCTCCATGGGCATATCCGCCTCGCGCTCCGCCGCCGGCCATCCAGACGCTGAAGCCATAATGGTTGTGGTCACGTCCGGAAAGCTGAGGAAGCTCGGCTACCGGCGTGCGGCCAAACTCGCCGCCCCACAGGACAAGCGTTTCGTCGAGCAATCCGCGTTGCTTCAAATCAGTCAGAAATGCAGAGATCGGCCGGTCCCATTCTTGGGCCAGTCGGCGATGCTCCTTCTCCAGATTGTCGTGGTTGTCCCAGGGCTGGCCCTCTCCGCTCCATACTTGCACCACGCGCACACCGCGTTCGATCAGCCGACGTGTGATCAGCAATTGCCGGCCCGGTACATTGTCGCCGTACAGTTCGCGAATCGACTTCGGCTCGCGCTTGATGTCAAAAGCCTCCGCGGCGTCCGTCTGCATCCGATAGGCAAGTTCCAGGGTCTGCGCTCGCGCCTCCAGCTCGGGTGGCAGTTCCGCCGATCGTCGTTCCAGTCCGTTGAGCGTTCGCACCAGATCAAGCTGACGACGCTGATCGTCGAGGCTCAAGCTCGGGTTGCGGATATTCTCCAGCAGCTTGGTGATCTCGGTTTGCTTCGTATCGATATACGTTCCTTGATACGCGCCCGGTAGAAACGCCGACCGCCAGTTTTGCGTCGCCACGATCGGATAGCCACCCGGGCACATTGCCAGGAATCCCGGCAGGTTCTGATTCTCGGTGCCCAGTCCGTAGGTGATCCACGACCCCATGCTGGGCCGGGGCAGCCGGGAATCGCCACAGTTCATCAACATGAGTGACGGCTCATGGTTCGGCACATCCGCCTTCATCGAACGGATCACGCAAAGGTCATCCGCATGCCGCGCGGTCTCACGAAAAAGCTCGCTGATCTCCAGCCCGCTCTGCCCATACTTCGCGAATGCAAAAGGCGAGCGCATCGCGGCCCCGGTCTTGCGCTCGGTCCGCAGGTTTTCCGAGGGCAGCGGCTTGCCGTGATATTTCTCGAGCATCGGCTTATAGTCGAACGTATCAACATGCGATGGCCCACCGTTCATGAACAGATGGACCAGGTGCTTCGCCTTGGGTGCAAAGTGAGGAGCACGCGGCGCCAGTGGGAGTATTCGCCGTCCGTCCGCCGCCTCAGGCGCAGCGGCCAGGCCGAGCCGTCCATCCGCCT
>JBGSYY010000509.1:0-4000 GCA_041750675.1 Isosphaeraceae bacterium
ACGTCGCATGGCTGCTCCAGGCCGGCGTCGAGCGCGCGGCGGTGCGGCTCCGATCCGACCCCTCCTACACCGGCGAAACCTGGACAATCGCCCCCGGCCGCCTCGGCGTGCCTGATCCGGCCGAGGTCGCCATCTCCGTCACCCCCGACCCCGACCGGCCATCCTCTCGAATCGCTCAGATCGACGCCCGACTCGCCCCCGGCACCCGCAACCAGGCCCGCCTCTCTCACACCTACAACATCGACGCCGAAACCCCCGTGCGCTTTCGCCCTGAAGGAGATTCCGAATGATGACGATAAATTCACATCCTCGCAAATGGCGTTCCAGCGCCTTCACTCTGATCGAGCTACTCGTCGTCATGGCAATCATCGGCGTCTTGATCAGCTTGCTTCTACCCGCCGTGCAGTCGGCCCGTGGCGCGGCCCGGCGCGTCGAGTGCCTCAACAACATGATGCAAACCACCCTGGCGGTCATCAACTACGAATCCGCCATGGAGAGCTTCCCCGCCGGCGTCGTCAACGCGACCGGACCAATCTCAAACACACCCACAGGCTATCACTTCGCATGGACCACCCAGATCCTGCCGTTCATGGAACAATCTTTCATGTACAACCACTTTAATTTTGAAGTGGGCGTCTACGATACCTCGAACGCGACCGTCCGCCGCACCTCCCTCCGCACGTTGATCTGCCCCGCCGATTCCGCCCCTCGCATCTCCAGTGGCCTCGCTCTGGCCAGCTTCGCCGGCAACCACCACCACACCGAGGCCCCGATCGACGTCACCAACACCGGCCTCCTTTTCTTGAATAGCCAGATTCGCACCGAGGACATCGAGGACGGCGCATCGAACACCATCCTCCTCGGTGAAAAGCTCCGCGACTCCACCGAACTCGGCTGGGCCTCCGGCACCCGCGCCACCCTGCGCAACGGCGGCTCTCCGATCAACGGTCCGACACCTCCCGCCGTCCTCGCCTTGCCCGACCCCGTCGGCGGCTTCGGCAGCCGACACCCCGGCGGTGCGAACTTTGCCTTCGCCGATGGACACGTCAAATTTATAACGAGCACACAACGACTTTCCATCTTCCAAAGTCAGCTCAATCGAGGCGACGGCGAGCTGCTTCCCGAGGTCGAATGAGAAAGCAACCTGACATGCGCAACGCTTCCCGCACGACGCCCCCCGGCCGCGGCTTCACCCTGATCGAGCTACTCGTCGTCATGGCGATCATCGGCGTCTTGATTAGCTTGCTCCTGCCCGCCGTGCAGAGCGCTCGGGAAGCCGCCCGCCGCATGCAGTGCGTCAACAACCTCGCCCAGCTAAGCCTCGCCGTCCTTCAGTATCAGGCCGCGCATGAAATGTTCCCCGCCGGTACTATCAACCCCGCCGGCCCGATCGCGAACAAACCCGTCGGCTACCACCATTCCTGGGTCGTCCAGATCCTCCCGTATCTCGACCAACCCGCGCTCCACGCCCACATCAACGTCGACCTCGGGATCTACGACGTCGCGAACGCCACCGCCACCAATCGAACGCTCCACAGCCTGCTTTGCCCGAGCAGTCCCTATGGCGTGGCAACGAAGAACTTCGCCAATTACGTGGGCAACCACCACCACGACGAAGCGCCGATCGACGTCACCAACACCGGCCTGCTCTATCTCAACAGCCAGATCCGCGATGAAGATATTGCCGACGGCCGCGTGAACACCATCCTGATCGGCGAACGAAGGCCCGACCCCGCCGACCTGGGCTGGGCCTCCGGCACGCGCTGGACCCTCCGCAACGGCGGCACCAAGATCAACGCCTTCGGACCGTTCGCCACGGCCAAACAGCCCGACCCCGTCGGCGGTTTCGCCAGCTATCACCCCGGCGGCGCGAACTTCGTCTTCGCCGACGGCCATGTCTATTTTCTCAAACAGACGATGAGCCAGGTGGCCCTCCAACGCCTTCTGAATCGCGCCGACGGCGAGCTGATCGACGAACTTGGATGGTGATGTTGGCGTTTGGTTTCTCAATCCGCTTCATCAGTGGATTGCCGCTATGGGCCAATGTCGGCAGCTCGGCCTCGAAACTTTTTCCACCGTCTGGGGTTAATGTAGAGTCGGACTCAACGATCACGCACGCGCCTTCTCCATCACTGACCAGCCCGCTCCGAAGGATCGCCCCATGAAGTCCTTGCTGCTCTACGGACTCGCCCTGGGTTTTTGTGTCACCATCTTTCATCCCAACACCCGCGCCGACGAACCGCTCACCTATCACCGCGACGTCGCCCCGATCCTCCAGCGCCACTGCCAGGACTGCCATCGCCCCGGCCAGGTCGCGCCCTTCTCGTTACTGACGTACGACCATGCCCGCAAGCGCGCCGCCGACCTCGCCTCGGTCACACACGCGAAGCTCATGCCCCCCTGGCCCGCCTCGACCGACGAAGGCGGCCCATTCCGCGACGTGCGCCAACTTTCCGAAGCCGAGATCGCGACCCTGACGACCTGGGCCGACCAGGGCGCTTCCGAAGGCGACCCCGCCGACTCCCCCCCCTCGCGCGACTTTCCCGGCGATTGGCCACTCGGCCCCCCCGATTTGGTGCTGAAGCCATCCGTGCCGTTCGAACTGGACGCCACCGGTCGCGACGAGTTTCGCGTCTTCGTCCTTCCCACCGGCCTGACCGAAGGCCGCTGGGTCCACGCCGTCGATTATCGGCCCGGCAACCCGAAAGTCGTCCACCACATCCTTGGCGCCTTCGACACCCGAGGCGCAGCCCGCAGGCTCGACGACAACGACCCCAAGCCCGGCTATTCGGCCTTCTCCGGCTTCGGCATCGCCCCCTCTGGCGGTCTCGACGGCTGGGCGCCCGGCAAGGCCCCCCACGCCCTCATCAACGGAGTCGGCCGTTACCTCCCCGCCGGGTCCGACGTCCTGATCCAGGTCCACTATCACAAAACCGGCAAGCCCGAGACCGACGACACCGCCATCGGCCTCTACTTCGCCGACAAACCGATCCAGAAGCAAGTGCGCGGAACGCTCATCGTCCCCGACCTGCCCCGCAGCCTCCGCACCCGCTTCCGTCCCGATCTCCGCATCCCGGCAGGTGACGACAATTACGAAGTCCGCGGCGCACGCACCATCGACGAGGATAGCCACGCCGTCGCTGTCATCCCGCACATGCACTGGCTGGGGAAAGACTGCACAATCACCGCCCGCTACCCCGACGGAACCAGTCGAACCTTGATCCGCATCGATCGTTGGGACTTCAACTGGCAGGCCACTTACGACTTCGCCGAGCCTGTCCCGCTGCCCAAGGGCACGACCCTGGAAATGGTCGCCCACTTCGACAATTCCGACGCCAACCCCAACAACCCCAGCAGTCCGCCACGCGAAGTCCGCTGGGGCGAGCAAACCACCGATGAAATGTGCATCGGCTTCCTCCAGTTCACCACCGACGCCGAACACCTCGACAACCAGCCACCCCTCCGGTTCCGCGCTCTCACTCCTTAAAGCTCGGAAGATCCGCTCCACAACGCCATCCCGCGCCGGCAACTCGGTTCGCGGAAACTCCCGACAACCGAGCCGGAACGGCCGGTCATCGATCCCGGTTCAAAAACGTTCACCCAAAACCCATCCTCAGCAGTATCACAATCGAAAACTGCATGAGACGATAGTTCCATCGACCTAAAATGACTCGGCGACCGAGCACACAACCGGTCCGGCTTCGGGTAAAATGCAATCTCCGCCTGAAGCGCAGTACCCGCCACACGAGCATAATCCCGCTCCCCGCCGACATCCGCCAGGAGGCCCTCCCCGTGCCCGTATTCTGGCTTCTGTTCCTCGTGGGCCTTCCCGCATCGGGCGACGACCGCGCCGCAGTCGACTTTCAACGCGAGGTTCGTCCGATCCTCGCCCGCCATTGCCTCGCCTGCCACGGTGCCGACCCCGAACATCGCAAGGCCGGCCTGCGGCTCGACACACACGCAGGCGCGACCTCGCCCCTCGAAAGCGGCGCGACGGCCA
>JBGSYY010000510.1:0-3919 GCA_041750675.1 Isosphaeraceae bacterium
TGGCACGAGTCGCCACAGGCCGGCACGACCTCATCAAGCAAGTTCTCGATTCCGGCGCGATGGGCATCGTCGCCCCGATGGTGATGACCGTCGAGGAGGCCCGCGCGATTGTCGCCGCCACGAAATATCCCCCGCGCGGCAATCGCTCGGTCGGCGGCTCGCACCACGCGCTCAACTTCGGCACCGACGCCGCCACCTATCTCGCCCGTGCCGACGACGAAATCCTGGTCGTCATCCAGACCGAGCATATCGACGCCATCGATCGCGCCGACGAGATTTACGCCGTCCCTGGAATCGACGCCGTGTTCGTCGGTCCCAACGACCTGGCGGCCTCAATGCGATCCGCCGACGGCACCCCGCCCGATCGCACGACCTTCGAAGCCGCGCTCAAGCGCATCCGCGAAGCCTGTAAACGCCAGGGGGTCGCCTCAGGCCTCCACGTCCAGACAATCGAGGAAGCCCAAACTCGAATCGTCGAGGGCTGGCAATTTATCGCCATCGCCAGCGAGCTGAAATTCATGCTCGACGGTGCGACCGCCGTCGCCCGTACCATCCACCCGCAAGGCGCATCGGGAGAGGTGGCCCGCTATTAGCCGATCAGGCCGACAACGCTTGCATCCGTTCCAACCCCGTGGGGCAGACCTTCTTCGGGTCGTGCTTCCAGAGTCCCCCGTTAAACAACTCAAGCGATCTCGGCTCGCCGTACCCCATCGCTTTCCAGTGGGCGAGCACGTTCCCCCGATCAACGACACCGTCGCCGGGCAGCTCCCGATCCAGGTCAGACTGGTCGGTGAACGGAGGCGTCCGCGGTAGATCATTGATAGGGAAGATCGCAATCCGCTTGCCGTTCACCGCGCGCAAATCCTCGATCGCCGCGTTACCCCTCTGGAGATGGAACACGTCGGCCACGAGAAAGGCGAGTGAAGGGCCGGCCAAGGGAATGCGGTTTACGGATGAGCCGCTCGGGTCAGTCTCGCTACTTGCGGTCGTTAAGCTCGCGAATGCGCTCCGCCGCCTGCTTGGCCTCGGGGGTTCCGGCGTGATCTTTCACCACAATTCGATAGAAGATCAACGCCGCCTGGGTATTCCCGGCCTTCTCCAGTTCCGCGGCGCGCTGATACTGTTGTGCGGCCTTGCTCGGCCCGGAGTCCCCCGGCGCGGAGGGGGCTTTCTCATCGGGCATGGGCGGGGCTTCCGCGGGTTCCGCCTTCTCTGAGTCGACCGGCTTTTCGGGTGTGGGCGTTGTTTCGCTGATCGTCCCGCTCACTCCCTTGGCCGCCAGCTTTTTCAGCCAGCGCTCCGGCTCGGCCTCAAACTCGTCGCGACAGCCCGTGCAGCAAACCGGATACGTCTTACCGTTGTAGCTCACGGTGAGCGTGGCCGCCCCTCCGGTGATAATGCACTTGGGTGCGTTGCCCCCCTTCGTCGAGCCGGAGGCGAACGACTCGCCCTCCTTGCCCATCTGCATCTCGTTGACACGGACGAACCGCGTCGCGCCTTTCGCCTGCCGTTCGTCCCAGATCAGGTAGCGAATCTGATTGCCGATGAGCCTCACGATCCAACGTTGTCGGCTGCCGTCGTCCATAGGCTCGGTGCGTTCCAGCGTCAAATTTTGCCGCTTGTCATCAAGCGTCCCAACAAACGCCACCGCCTTGCCCGCCGGATCAGTCCCTTCCAGTCGATAGCGGTCGCTCGACTTGTCGAACGTGAGCCGACCCTTCTTGAGCGACTTGTTGCCCTCAAGCTCGATTGTCAGCCCAATCGGCTCACCTTCCCGGAACGCCCAGGCCCACAAATGCCGCTCCGCCCACCCCCGCAGCTTGTCGGCCGACGGGATGCCGACTCCCTTCCAGGCACCCACCACGTGCTCAAACGGAACGAGCGCGGTCGGGACGTCCCCGTCGCTTCGCGCGATGGAGCCTGCGATCGTGATTGCAGACGGGCTCCCAATGAATCCAACGAGTCCCACGATCCAAAGACTTCGCCAGGCCCGGTCGATCATGAAGTGCTCCGAGAAAGCCGGAAGTTCGAAATGATCGAAACATTTCCTACCCCACCTCTCTCAGTGTATCGCGTCCCAGTCGAGGGTGCGGAGTGGATTGGTCGGGACGGCGGAATACTTGAAGCAACCACTAGCGATTCCTCGACCCCGGAACCAACACCAACGCGGAATAAACGAATTCGGCCGCGTTACGGTAAACTATGACCCTGAACGTCGAGTACGGCTGTGACCGAGTGGAGGGTCCGCGCGATGTCGGAATGGGAGCTCAAGCCCTTTTCGCTCGAAAGAATGGTCCAGGCCGTGGAAAAGGTACGCGACAGGCTCGCGCGAGCCACTCAAGCGCTCGAAAACGCGGGTGTTCCTTACGCCGTCGTCGGCGGCAACGCCGTGGCCGCCTGGGTGGCTCGTGTTGATGAGGCCGCTGTGCGCAACACGCAGGTTGTCGATATCGTGATCCGTCGATCGGACCTAGACGCCGCGCGTCGGGCGATGGAGGCGGCCGGCTTCGTCTATCGCCACACCGCCGGAATCGACATGTTTCTCGACGGACCCACCGCAAAAGCGCGTGACGCCGTGCATCTGGTCTTCGCCGGCGAAAAGGTCAGACCCGACTACGCGACTTCCTTACCCGATGTCGTGGAGTACGATGCCACAGGTGGTTTCCGCGTGCTCGCTCTGGATGCGCTGGTTCGGATGAAATTGACATCGTACCGTCGCAAGGATCAGGTACACCTCCAGGACATGCTCGACGTCGGCCTGATCGACGACACCTGGCCCGAGCGCCTGCCACCCGTGCTGGCCGAACGGCTCAAGGCCCTGCTCGCCGATCCCGACGGTTAATCGGCCCGCCTAAAACCAAGAGGACCGCCCGCGTGAGTCGTTCAACTCACGCGGGCGGCGAGAAAAGCGCCGTGTCTCGAAGCGGGTCACTCCCCGCTCGTCGCCCCTTCGCTGGGCTTTTCCTTCGGCTCAATTGGCTCCAGCGTATCGACGTAGCCGATCATCATCTCTTCCCACGTTTGCGGGCCCCAGGTGACGGTCGTCTCGATATCCTTCTCCGACAATGCCGGGTTGTTGCTCGAGTTATCGAAGTGGGCGACGCAATTCAGTGTCGTCCCCTTGGGCAGCAGCTTCGGCTCCTTGAGCCAGTAGTAACTCTGCCAGGCGAAATCGTAGCGGGGCACCGAGAGCAAAATCTCGCTCGTACCGTCGGGATAGACCGCCGTGTAGCGGAAATCCTTCCCGCGCAGATGCATGTGCGGCAGGAATCCAAGCAACGTGGTATCCGCCGGCACGGGTCCACTCGACGCCGTCACCTCATGATTGTCCGCACCCGCGGGAATCTTGAACCGCGTATTCAAGACCGGCACGGTCTTCACCCGCTGCTTGGGTGGCTCCTTCGAGAAAATCATCCCAACGCTCGACCGGTCGATCTTCACCTTGCCGACCGGCGTGTAATGGATCTCGAAGATCAAGTTCGAGCCGGCAGGAATCTCCTTCGCCAGCCCCTCGGGCAGCACCGTGGGCAGGTCGCCGGGTGCATAAGCAGCCAGGTGCTCCAGATCATCCATCTCGCGAATTTTAACGCCCGGACGTTGAAGGTAAATGATGATATGATGCACCACCGAGCGATCGCCGGGCCGCGGCTCAATCGCCCGAACCCAGCGGTCCTCAGTGAAGTTGGTCGGCACCCGGAAGTGCTGATAGGGCAGCGTATTCTCAGCGTGAACCGTGTACGGCTCGGGCATCTCGAACACGAGATCGGGCGTGCCGATCGACCATCCCTCGGGCCATTCCCGTGCGGCGGGTTCCAGGGCCGTATCCCCCCGTGGCGTTCCCTGCTCGACCCACGCCGTCAGCACGGCTCGCTCGCGTGCCGTCAGCCGGCGCTCGTTGGCGAAATGGCCGTAACGCGGG
>JBGSYY010000511.1:0-18452 GCA_041750675.1 Isosphaeraceae bacterium
TCGCCAAGGCGATGGCCCGCGTCGTCGATGGCGGCGGCGATGCCGATGCCGCCAACGAGGCCAAGTCCGCTCTCGACGCGGCCCTCGACCGTACCAACTCACTCTCAACCTATTTCGTCTCCGCGACCGATCCGCAAAACCGTTACCCCGGCTATGTCCGACGCATCGCCACCACAGCCGAAACCAAGGAGCAGCAACACACGACCAAGGTCACGGTCGGCTTCAGTGACGAGGTTCGTCACCAGTTCCTTCAGCGCAACCAGGCATTACGACCCGGTGCCGAGGTCCGTGCCCGAATCAATTGCGGTGACGCCAACATGGCCTACGCCCTGATGCGCGACGTCGTCCACTTCTGGCACGAGAACGTGACCTTCCGCTGGCCGTTCATCAACTGATCCCAGCCGTCAACCCAAGTTCAACACCCATGGGGCCAGTCCCCAAACCAGCACACGATTGATCGGGAGCCTGAATACGATGATCAAGTCATGGAAAATCACGACCGCCTCCGCCGGATTGGTGGCGACCCTGGCGGTTCTCGTCCAGGGCCAGGAACGACCACGGGTCACGGCCCCCGCCGCCCGCAGCGCAGCGGCGGCAATCGTTGTCTCGGGCACGCTCGACTGGATGGAATACGCCCAGGTCGCGGCGTCGCAGGAAGGGATCATCGAGTGGCTCGAAAAGCAGATCGGCTCGCGCGTTCAAAAGGATGAAGCGATCGGCCAGCTCCACGCCGAGATCGCCCGCCTCAATAGCGAGAAAGCAAGCCTCATTGCCGAGAGCACCGGCTCGATCGAGAAGGCCGCCGCTCAGTACGAGCAGGCGCTGGTGGCACTCGCTCGGCTGGAAACACTCGATCGGGGCCATCCAGGCATCGTCGCTCGAGACGAACTGGACAAAGCGAGAGCCGAGCTGAAATACGCCGACGCCCTGCGACTCGAAGCCAGGGAAAAGCAGGCCGTCGAGCGCAAAGAAGCCGAACTGGCGGCGAAAATCCTCGAGCAACACACCATCAAGGCCCCCATCACGGGCATCGTGCTCGACCGCACCAAGAACCCCGGCGAGTCGGTCCGAGCCAACGAGCCGGTCCTCCGAATCGCCAAGACCGACCGCTACAAATTCATCGGCTGGGTTCCCCTGGAAGTCAGCCAGCGCCTCCGCGCCGGCGACGTCGTTCGGTTTCAGGCGGTCGTGCCCGAAGCGGATCTTCAGGTCGAAAAGTGCGTCTTCGACGGCAAGATCATCGCCGTCAACAAGGAAGGTACGATCGGCAACACAGAGGTCAGTGTCGTCGCCGAAATCATCAATCCTTCCAACGAAGCCCATCCCGAGCTGGAGTTGATCCAGGGCCTGCGCGGCGAGATCACGATCATCAAGCCGGTCGGCGAGCAAGCCGCCGGTATACCCGCCCGCGCCCTCGATACAGCAACCGCCTCGAATCGGGCTCGTTGATACCTGCTCACCTCAACGACCCATCATTCCATCCTCCTTTCTCGTGACCTCCGGCATCCCTACCCGACCGACGACGCCCGAGAGATCCTGAGGGCCTTCGACCGATGAGCTCCGCCCCTACGCTGGCCCCCGCGCTCCCCGCCGGACAGGCCGCCGACCACCTCAAGCCGAAGCTCAGACGCGACCTCATCGTCGTGCCTCAGTTCTATGAGGGGATGACTCACTACGTCGTCAAGGAACCAATCGCTCAGAAGTTCTTCCGCTTCAAGATCGAGGAGTACTTCCTGCTCCAGCAGTTCGACGGCGTGAAAACTCTCACCGACATTAAGAAGGAATTCGAGAAGCAATACAGGCCGCAAACCATCACCATCGAGGACTTGCTGCGATTCGTCTCGCAACTCCACGAGGCCGGCCTCGTCCAGATCGAGACCGCCGAACAGGCCAAGGCGCTTATCACACGCCGCCGTAAGAACCAGTGGAAACGAATCGGCCAGTTCTTCGCCAACATCCTCTACATCAAGATCCCGATCGTCGATCCCGAGCGCCTGCTTACCTGGATGTACCCCTACTTCCGCTGGATCTACACCCGGACCTTCGTCGTCATCAGCCTCTGCATGATGCTCGCCGCGCTCACCTCGGTCATCGCCAACTGGAGCTCCTTCACCGCCAATCTGCCCACCTGGGATAGCTTCTTCAACTGGCACACGATCCTTTACTTCTACGTGAGCCTTGCGGTCGTCAAGGTCATTCACGAGTTCGGCCACGGCCTCACCGCCAAACACTTCGGCGGCGAAGTTCACGAGATGGGCATGCTCTTCCTCGTGCTCACCCCCGCGCTTTATTGCGACGTCACCGATAGCTGGATGCTTCCCAGCAAATGGAAACGCATCTGGATCTCCGCCGCGGGAATCTATGTCGAGTGCTTCCTCGCCTCAATCGCCACCTTCATCTGGTGGAACACCGAGCCGGGCGTCCTCAAAAGCCTCATGCTCGCCACCATGTTCATCTGCTCCGTAAACACGGTCCTCTTCAACGCCAATCCGCTGCTGCGGTACGACGGCTACTATGTCATGTCGGACTGGCTCGAGATTCCCAACCTGCGGATCAAAAGCTCCCAGTTCTTCAACAACCTCTTCCAGGAAAAAGTGCTGGGCCTCGAAGTGCCGCCTCAGCACTATTTGCCCAAGGCGCGGCGCTCGCTGTTCGTGACCTATGCAATCGCCAGCTACCTTTATCGATGGGTCGTCACCTTCAGCATCTTGTTCTTCCTCTACCAGTTCCTGAAGCCCTACAAGCTCGGCTCGATCAGCGCGTTGCTGGCCATAGCCTCGATGGCGCCGCTGCTCGGCATGCCGATTTTCCAGATGTTCAAGTTCGTTGGCCAGCCGGGGAGGATGCGAAAAGTGAAGAAGGCGCGCGCGGCCGCCTGCATCGCGGGGTTTCTCGCCGTGCTCGTCGGCATCCTGTTGATTCCGACGCCCCTGCAAATCTCGGGGCCATTCGTTGTTGCGGCCGCAAACCCGGCTCCGGTTTACGCCGAGGTTCCCGGTCAAGTCGTTCGATTCTATGTCCGTGACGGACAGATGGTCAACCAGGGCGACCCAATCGCCGAACTCTCCAACCTTGACAAGCAACGTGAACGGCTCAAGCTTCAGGAGCAAATCAACATCAATCGTGCCAAGGCCGACATCTACGCCGTCAGCACCGATTCGGGCCTCTACAATCTCGCTCAATCGCATCGCCTGCTCGCCGACATGCTCGAGCCCGCACTCGAGAAGGTCACCGAACAAATCGGCAAACTGACGCTCTACGCCCCCCGCGCCGGCATGGTGCAGAAAATGCCCCATCCCGAAACCATCGGCATGACCCTCAAGCCCGGCGACGGCAAACCCCTCTGCGAGATCGTCGACCCAACCCGGCTCAAGGCCGTCATGTTCCTCGACCAGACCGATGTCGACCTGGTCAAGGACATCACCCACCCCAAAGCCTGGGCCAAGATTTACGGCAAGGGAAGCTATACGATCGTCAGCAAACTCGAAGGGGTCTCGCAGCGAAGTCGCGATGACGTTCCCCCCGAACTCTCCAACCTGCTAGGCGGCGAGATCGCCTCAAAGCCTGACCAGGCCACCGGTGAAGTGAAACCCATGTCGGCCGTCTTCGAGGCCTCCATCCCCATCCAAAACGACGACCTCAGCCTCCAACCCGGAATGCGCGGCAAGGTGCGGATCGACGCCGGCCAGGCCTCGCTCGGCTGGTATATCGTCCGCACCTTCATGAAGACCTTCCACTTCACACTCTGAACGAACGCCTCACCACCGCTCGAGCAAGAACAACAGCGACACCGTGCCGTCGAGAATCGGCTCATTCGTACCGAAATCCTCGAAAAAATCGTGATAAACGGCCACTTCGGACTGGAACCGCGATAGCGTGTCCACTCCGAAGTCGCCGTATTTCAGACCCTTGTTGATATCCGGTGCCTGCGGACCATCAACTAGGCCGCCCTTCGGCAGCCGCCTACCGATCTTCCAGAACAGGTGATGCGGCTGGCTCGACGCCCGCCCGCCTTCGGGAACCCCACAGACGAAGCTGTATCCCCACGGGTTGCGCCCGAAGATCCAGTCCCGGGCCTCGGTCGCCAATCCATGAAACCGCGTATCACTGGTCATCTCCTCATAGAGCCGGGCTTGGGTCGCCAGCGCAATTACATCATTCGTCGAACACCAGACCAGCGGCGTCGCAAACCGATAGGGGTTCTGATTCGCCCGCGCCTCAAGTCGTTCCAGCCCCGCCCGATAATACGAGGCGAGCCGAGCCTTCACCGCCTCGTCCACCAGCGGGTAGAGCCGCCAGTGTGCGAGATTGACGTACGGAAAAAACTCATAATGACCATGCCGGTCCTCGCCCATCCAGGCGTTGTCGCCAGCCTGGTCCGCCCACTGAATCGCCTCGGCCAGAAACTCCGGCTCCTTCGTCGCGCGATAAAGCTCGATAGCCGCCCACTCCAGATCGTCGAAGTACGATTTCTCCATATAATAATACGGAGCCAGCACCGGGATCGATTGCGCATAGCCCCTCCGCGCCTTCGCCAGCGCGTACATCGACCGGGCCATCTGCACATCGCCGGCGATCGCCATCGCCGCCGCCGAACGGCCCGCAATGCTGGAGACCCCCGTCGACGTATTCTCATACTTGGGTCCCTGCGGCTTACCAAGTGCCGGCCATGCCGCGCGTGGCCCGCCGGCCCCATGGCCGTAATCGCTCTGGTCATCGTGCCACAGCGTGTTCGGCGGACGATGGTCGCGATCGTCGCCGATCTGAATATAGATGACATCGGCCCGGGGATGCAGCTTGCGAACCAGGTCGGCCCCATAATGCCCCTCGGCCTTCGCCGGCTCGCTCTCGGATAGCATCAGCGCCGCCGCGCAATAGGTCGTGGTGATCATATGCTTCAATCGATCGGCCGCGTCGTGCCAGCCTCCCACCAGATCCACCCTCGCGCCGGTTTCCGTGTCGATGGCATCTTGCTGGTGACAGGGCTTCTGCGTGATCGGATTGAAGCCGCACCGCTGGAGCTGAAGGAACTCTACTAACGCCGGGATCGCTTCGTTTCGGTAGACGTCGTCACCTACACCGAATTCCGGTGACTCGACCTGCGCGTATTGGATCCGATAGCAACCGGTCCTCTTCAACGGGCTGAAATCCAAGCGATAGTTATGCGCGAATGGCCCCCAGGCACCTTGGTCGTCACCGATCGGAGCCTTCAGATCGCCGACCGTGAATTCCCCCTCCAGCGGGGTTGCACTCGAGAGTATGGCGATCTTCACATCTCCCGGAAGATATCCCACCTGATTGACGCGAACCCAGGGTCCGGACTCCACCGCGCTCTGTGCCTCGATCGCACCGATCGGCGCAATCCCCACGATCACCACCAACGCGACAAAACGGCGATGCACGCCCTGCAATGCAGTCCGCATGGGAAAGTCTCCTGGCAATCAAGGCCCGAAAGTCCGGGCCACGCTGTCTCGCACCTCCCCGATGATAATCCGACTCGCCATCAAATTCCGCCCGTGGGCTTCGTCGCCCACCAGGAAATCAGCGCGGGACGGGCACCTCTCCTGAGCAAACCCAGAAGAGAGGCCCGTCCCACGTCGGGAACGCGCGAAGTTCATGTGTGCCGTCGCGATCCTGCCTAGGTCACGATCCCTGAGTCGGATTGTTCCCCGTCAGGGCCTTGCGAAGTCGGTCGAGGAAGTTGTCGACCGCCTGCTCCTGATACGTCCCGGTGCCGGTCGTCGAGTTTGTCGTGCCCGATCCGGTCAAGCCGCTGGTCGGCGTCTCAGTCGTCGGCTTCGAGGTCGGGCCGCCCAGGGTCGGCGTCGTTGGCCTCTCCGGAGTCGTCGGCTTGGTGACCTGAGACGGCATCCCCGCCTTGTTGACTCCCCCCTTGTTGGTCTTGCCCTGCGGCGCGAACAGCGTGAACTGCGGTCCGATCGTGCCCGGAAGCTGCCTCAGGCCGACGCCGAACCGTTGCGGCGAGATATTGCGGAACCGCTTCGTGATCCCGGCCGGCACAAACGCGTACTTCGGCTTGGTGTACTGGAGCGCGACATAGTTTCGCTCCTTGCTCGGATCGAGCAAGTACCCGTTGCCCGAGGCACGCTGACGATCGACCACCACAAAGGCGTCCGGCGCGGGCAGCAAGGTCCTCGACAGCATGCGGAGCTGCTCGACCGAGATCACCCCGTCGAGGTTGCCATCCACGGCATAGTCGAAGAAGTTGTACCGACGCTGCAGAACGTCGTTCTGCTCCGGATTTTCAAGCATCCCGGTAGTTTGGACGAATGTCGGGTCCAGGCGATCCGTGCCGCCCAGGAAGCGGGCCAGCGCACCAGCCTCGGCCATGCCGCTGGTCGCCGAGCTGTCCACGAAAGTCTGAATCTCTTGAGCCGTGATCAGCCCGTTGTGGTTGGAATCGATCGTATCGATGTAACCATTAGAGATCAGGTAGTTGAGGGCGATCGTCCCTTCAATCGCGGCGATCGCATTCCCTACGTCGATTCGCGAACGTTCGGGGTAGGGCCCACCGGCATTCGGGAACAGCTGCGGAGCCGCCACAATATCGAGCGTCGTTGGCTCGTCACGAACGGGCACCGCCGTCCACTGCAAGATCGAGTTCACCCCGTCCGGCGTCAAATACGTCGCCAGGTTCCCGATCTGATGCGGTCCAAAGTTGAGCTGGTTCACGCCCACCGGGGTCGTCAGGTAGCCGTCAACCGTCACGCCGCCGTTGTTGGCCAGCGTCACCCAGTAATCGAGTGCCGAGGCCACCGTGACAAACGAGCCGGTGACGATCGCCGACGAAATCGACGTTCCGCCCTCCTGGAACAACATCAGCCCGGTGCCGCCGACCGTCGTCGTGGTCAAGATCGAGGTCCTGGCATACGTCGGCACATTCAAGGCCGGTGCCACGAAGTCGGTCACGATGCTCCGATTCGTGTTCGCCAGAATCCGATTAGCGAAGATCACCGGATCACCGGCGGTCAAAATGATCAGATCAGCACCCACGATCGCTCCGGTCGCGTCCGTCACAAGCACGGGACCAAGCGGCCTTGGAAGTGCGCCGATCGAGGGGTCGGTCGGAATCGACCGAGCATCAGAGGCGTACGGGAACGAATAAGACCCACCGACGGAGATCACCTCGTTCAGCGCGGCGGGCAGCGATTCGCCATTCGTCGTGTTGGCGTTGCCGTCGCTCGTCGTGCCAAACTGGCCGGTGGCGGCGATCGGCGCGATGCCGAGTCGCCGGAAACGGTTGAATTGGCTCTTGAGGGCCAGGACAACCTGCGGATTGGCGCGGTAGGCCTCCCCTTCGGTGTCGTAGGCCGTCACAGTTCCGAATCCGAAGTTCGAGGCCACCGTGCGGTCGACCGTATTGGGCCGAATGGGGTCGTTCACATACGGATTCTGTGTGATGTACTGCAAGCCGTTCCACAAGATCTGGGCGTTGGTGCCGCCCGGAATCGGCGAGCCCACACCCGTGTTCGGCGTGAACACGTTGACCGGTACCAGCGTGGCCTGCGGCACGAACTGAGTCACAACCCCCGCGGTCGCAGTTCCGTGGCCCTGGGGCACACCCGCCGTGTCATCGTCACCGCGACCGTTGGTCACTAGATTCTTGCCTGGCGCGACCCGCCCACGCAGGAACGGATTGTTGCTGTCAACGCCCGTGTCCACGATCGCGACCGCCAGGTCCTGACCCTCGTACGGCACCCCAAAGCTACGCAGATCGTTCAGGCCGATCTGCGACCCGGTCGTCGAACCGGCGATGCTGGTCACCGTCTTGAACTGCCAGATCCCGTCCATGTCGGCGACGTAGAGCGTCGTGCCGTCGGCTGAGAACGTGAGGCTCAACGTGCTGCCAGTGAAGCTGTCCGCTTCCTGACTGGACGAGGTGTGGAAGCCCGTCGCAAACGGGGTCACCACTCCATCAGGCCCGATGCGGACAACCCGGCCGCCGATGTTCAAGGTGTTGACGATCAAGTTCGTCAGATCATTCGGAGTATTCGTCGTGTCGACCTGAATCAGGAAGTTGCCGGGACCCTGCACGGGAACGTAAATATCGACGTCACCGTTGACCAGGTTGGCCGATAGCCCCTGCGCAAGATCGGTGACGAACAGGCTCCCCGCATAGGTCGGCGGGACCGGTGTCGTCGTCGGTGCTCCATTGGCGTCGGTCCCGAGCGTCGCACCATACGAGAAGAAACTGTAGTTGTCGAATGCGATGTCCTGGAATCGCCGGAACGGCGTCGGCATCACCCCGTTGGTATCGGGTGCGGCGGCATCCGTGTCGGTCGTGAAATACTCGTAGACCCCGTTGCTATTCAGAAACGCCTGAACCCCGAAGGTGTTGGGCTGCGGGTCCAGACTATTCCCGATCAGGATGTCGCCCCGGAAGCCCTGCACCCCGCTCAAGCCCGGCGCTGGTGGAGTGATCGGGCTGGGAGGCAATCCGAAATCCGTGAACGCGGCGTACTCGGGCGAGGCATAGAGCGTGTTCGCGTTCGTAATGCCAACCTGAGGATTCAACGTCATCCCGGTCGCACTGATCCCCAGACCGTTGTTCGGCCCGGTCACCGGCTGGCCAGGTCGGAACACGTTCGCGTTGAAGAACAAGACCGCCCCATTGCCGCCGGCAACGCTATCCGCCGCATTGCCAACGAACACCCCCCGAAGGAAGCTCTGTTGTTCCACCGGAGGCACGAAGATCGCGCTCGGCTGAACGCCAAACTGCGACGTGGCCGGATCCTGCGCGAACGGAATGTACAACCCAAGGAACGACCCGTCCGACCCGATGCGATAGACCACGTTCTTGAGCGGGTCATCGGTGCTGAGCGACGTCACGAACATCGAGGGACGGCCATCGAACTGTCCTTCGGGGTCGAATGCGATATCGTACCAGTTCACCAGGCCAGTCCCCGGCAACGCGCCATTCCCTGGAGGCGCTCCGGGATCGATCTGATTGAGCACCGTGTTCAGGTCGAAAAAGACCGAAGATCGACCCGTCACCGGATCAACTCGATAAATGACACCCGGGCGATTGATCGGAACCGGAAGACGTGGGTCACGGAAGTTCGGGTCAATGTTGTCGCCCGCCCCTCGCGAGATCGCATACACGCCCTTGCCGAAATCGCCCCCAGGTCCAGCCTGAATGCGAACCATGTCGCCGCCGAACGCGCCAAGAGACGTCAACTGGGCAACCGAGGTGAACGGTGCCGCGCTGTTCGGATCCGCGGCGAAGGTCAGCACAATGCTGCCGGTAATGGTCGAAATGTTGTCGACCGTAACCGTATTGACGTTGGCGAGGCTCACCGTCGCCGCGTTGACTGTCACCACAGGCGCCAGGACCAGCCGCTCTTCAAGCCGCTGTATATCCAGATGAACCTGGCGGTCTTTCCGCCGGGCCCGGCGACGCTCCGGCGTTCGGGAGGGCTGAGACATTCCATTATCTCCAATGGCGGGAAACGTCCATCCTGGCACGTGAGGCCGGCTCCCCGGCGACTCTTTCGATAACAAGACTATCGACGCGGCCCAGGGTCGCGGTTGAGGCGCGGACCCTACACCCGGAAGAACCGGCTCCGCCGGTATACCCGGATGACTGAGAATCTCACGCTCATCAATTGCCAGATCGACCAAATCCACGGGCAGAGTTCACAGAATCCGCGCAACCCGCACGATGTACCCCTCGGGTTTAACCCCAAACTCCGAAACGCCCGTCAAACAACGACGGCTACACAACACAGAGAAACTGGACAACCTAAGCAAAACCGGCTCGCAACCTCGATTGATCGCGAGCCGGCTCTCAGTTCTCACATCCATTCAAAACACGTCAGGGCAAACCCACCCAGCTCACTCAACCACGTTCTGGGGACCGCCCGGACGCGGGATCTGCTGACCACTCTGCTGGAACGAACCTGCGCGACGACGTACATCCAGCTCGATCGAGCCGAAGGTGCCCTCGTGCCGCTGAATCGTCATTCCCAGAGCCGTGAGCAATCGTTTGGCCGTGTAAAAGTTCATCACGAGCCGCTGGTTCGCCTTCACATCCTGACGCCCCTGGGCGAACGGCTGGGGATTGAGGCCGAAATCAAGAATCACTTCTTCGGGTGTCGCGGTGACCCGACAGAAATTCGAGTAAGACGGCAGCGTGGCCGAGTCGTCGACGACGACCTCGTTCGTCACCTGGGGCTGGTTCGGCTGGGCGGGTGCGCCCGATTCTGGCTCGGTCATCTGGGGCTCCGGAGCATGCGGCTCCTCTTGGCGGATCGACGGCACCGGCCATAGCGCGGCCGGATAGTATCACTTGTGGCACCAGTTTGCCTGAACCGGAAGCCGCAATCAAGCACTGATCGCAGGCTTCTGAACCCGCTCGACTTCCTCAAAACGCAACCAGGGCCTCGCCATCGGATTCCGATGCATCACCACAAGTCGTTCCAACTGACTCGCGGTTCGCTCCGCCGCACCATTCTGTGCGACCACGTATGCACACGCACGCTGGCCTCGCAGGTGTGCTTTTTCAGGATCTTCCAGATCCTCGCGCAAGCTTCGCGTCAGCTCCTCAGCGCTCGCCACGCGACGCGCGGCCTGCTGACCCAGAAGACCCTCGGTTGCTTCCTTGAAATTCTCCGTGTGAGCGCCAAAAAGAACGGATGCGCCATACGCGGCCGGTTCCATCATGTTCTGGCCTCCACGCCCCGGGCGCAGGCTCCCACCCACGAAGGCGACATCCGCCAGACCCCACACCGCGGCCAATTCGCCAACCGAATCAACGAGCAGCACCGGAGGAGGCTCCGCACCCCGCGGCGCAGGGGCCTCGCGGCTACGTCGCCACACGGTCTCACCCCGTGAGGCGATCACCGCGGCCACCTCATCAAATCGCTCCGGATGACGCGGCACAACCACCAGCCTCAACCCAGGATGCTCGCTTCGCACCGTATGGTAAGCGTCGACAGCCGCCGATTCTTCGCCATCCATCGTGCTGCCCGCAACGAAAACAATCTCGGCCGGAGAAAGACCCAGAGTCCTCCGCAATTCCCGCGTACGCGGATTGCCGCGATCGGTCTCTAGGCCGTCATACTTGACCGACCCGGTCACATGAACCCGGGAAGCATCCACACCCAGTTTTATGAATCGATGCGCATATTCTTCGGACTGCGCCGCGACTAGATCGAGCCGCCGCAGCGTCGGGCGAAAGAGCCACCCAAGGCGTCGATAGCCACGGAAACTGTGCTCGCTCAATCGCCCATTGACGACCGCAACCCGC
Source organism: Isosphaeraceae bacterium (assembly GCA_041750675.1). GTDB lineage: Bacteria > Planctomycetota > Planctomycetia > Isosphaerales > Isosphaeraceae > BPJS01. Next base: position 11,270 of record JBGSYY010000511.1, read on the forward strand.
GACCCCGCCCGTGTCGCCGCCTCGATCAAGTTCGGCCAGAGGTCCAGTTCAACCAGCGCGAGCACCGTGGGACGAACCCGCTCCAGTGCCCGACGAACAGCCCAGGTGAAGTCAAGCGGGGCGTAAAACGTGATCAGCTCGGGGTAATCTCGTCGCGCCACAGCGAGCCCCGTCGCCGTCGTCGTCGAGATCACGATATCCCACTCAGGCCGACGGCGGGCCATGTCATCGATCAACGGTCGCAGCAGCTTTACCTCACCGACACTCACCGCATGAAACCAGACGCACGGACGATCCTCGTCAGGACGTCGAGGCGCTTTCCCAAACAGTTTGGCCGACCAACCCGAGCGATACTTCCCCTGCTTCCAAATCCGCAGCAACAAAATCGGCGACGCGACCAGGAGCAAAAGCACATAGATGAGATTCCGAACGTACGGCATCGGGGCATCCTTTTCCCACACTTCGCCGGGCGGCTCTCCCCCTCTTGGGGAACGCGTGGCCGTTGCCCGACAGCGACTCAATGAAGCATCGCGGCTGCGCTGAACGCCGCCACGACTCAGGTGGATTGCAAAACAGGTGCCATTAGCTTCGGGGCCTAGGCATATCGCCCCGCTTGCCCGTCTTCACGAGAAATCCTAGCTCCAATGATCGTAAGGTGAATCCCTGCGTTGTGTCGCTTTACAAATTTTTCAAAACACGTCGCCCCGAGCGGCTTCCTTCCGCATGCAGCACACTTTGTATTTTCGCCCGGAGCCGCACGGGCAGGGATCATTGCGACCCACACGGCGGTTCACATTACGGACAGGCTCCGCCTTCCTTTCCCCCTTCTGACTCGCCGAGATCGCCGCATCTTGCTGCTCGCGTATCCCACCATGGGGCGATGCGGAGACGCCGCTCGTTTCGCGAACCGCGGCTTCGGACGCCGATTCATGAATCGTCCGCGCTCGGTCAAGTTGCCAGCGGGCCCCTATATAATTGAGGAACTCGGGGTCCAGCTGCTCCATCCGGAAGATCAGATCGGTCACCTTATCTCCAAGGCCGGTCCACATCTCCTCGAAAACCTTCATCCCCTCGCGTTTGTATTCAATCTTGGGATCGACCTGGGCATAACCGCGAAGCCCCACCGAACTCCGCAAATGGTCCATCGCCCGCAGATGTTCCATCCAGCTCGAATCGAGAATTTGGAGAACCAGTATCTTTTCCAGTTCACGCATCTCGGGGCGATGGCGTGCGTCAAGAGCCGACGTAAGCCGACTACGTGCCTCAGCACGCGTGAGTTGGCCAAGTTCCTCGACCGTCGTCTCGACTCCAAGTGTCTGCCTGGCCCAGCGCGACAATTCACCCAGTGCCGCGCTATTGGGCGCGGCAGGCTCACGGTTCCTTCGATTCTCAGACAGTGGCGGCCCGTAGGCGCTGTCGATCTTCGCGTCCAACTCCTCCCAGAGCGAGGAGCCTTGATACGACGCCACAGCCTGCTTCTTCAGAAGCGCTTCCATCTCCGGCCGGAGCAAGTGACTCAGCTCATCCTTGTCGATGAAGACGCCGTAACGCGATGTAAACCAGGCAGCCAGTCCCTCTCGATCATAACGGACATTCTGACTCTGAGTCCGCTCGCCGAGATAGCGATTCAGCGCGATCTGGACCGGAAACTCGGCTTCCTTGCGCGTGTAAAGAGCACGAACGGCCGCCTGAACCTGCCGGCTAATATCCTCGCGCGAGCGGCCACTCCACTCCGCGGGTTCCATCACCAGCCCGAACTTCTGACGCAGCCAGTCCGCCAGGGTCTTGCGGCCCCAGTCATCAGCCAGCGTCGGAGCCACCCCGTTCAGATCCACATTATGTATCGCCTCGGTTGCCTTCTCCACCAACATGTTTTGCAAGTCGCGACGATCGAAGCTCTCCTCCTGACCACGGGGCGGAACAAACTGCTTGATCTCGCGATCCTTGAGCGTCAGGCCGAACCGGGTGTTCACCCAGTTGAGCAATGCGTTCCAGTTCCATTCCGACGTGTCCGCGCCAGTCGGCAGATTCTCCTCAATCGCCTCCGAAATCAGATCGACGGCCTGGCCTTCGGCATCGCGCCGCGCCATGTCAATCGCATCCTCGGGATTGGAACCTTTGAAATCCTTGGGATTCAGTTCGACGCCCAACCGCGAACCACATTCGGCGGCGAACGTTGCCGCGCCGTAATCCTCGGCCAGGTAGACGTCAATCGCCCGTTCAATCTGCTGATCCAGCATGTCCAGAATCGTGTCTTTGGTTGGCGCGCCATCCAGCAGCCGCTGGCGGAACGAGTAAACACGCTTCCGCTGCTCGTCCATCACCTCGTCGTATTCCAGAAGATTCTTCCGAATATCGAAGTTGCGCTCTTCGACCTTCTTCTGGGCGGCCTCGATTCGCCGCGAGACCATCTTCGACTCGATCGCCTCGTTCTCCTTCATCCCCAGACGCTGAAGCACCGAGCCGACCCAGTCGCCGGCGAACTTTCGCATCAGGTCGTCTTCCAACGCCAGGAAGAACCGTGAGCTGCCGGGATCGCCCTGGCGACCCGCACGACCGCGAAGCTGGTTGTCGATCCGACGCGACTCATGCCGCTCGGTACCGATGATGTGCAGACCGCCCTTCTCCGCGACTTCTCGGCCCTCGACTTTCATCGTCGGCTCATACTTATCCACGGCCCTTCGCCAAACCTCGGGAGGGACCTCGAGACGGGTCGGATAGAGCGGACGGCCGTCGGCGTCCACCTCCCGCTTCAGGTCCGCCCACGCCATGAATTCCGGATTGCCGCCCAGAATGATGTCCGTACCGCGTCCCGCCATGTTGGTTGCGATCGTCACCATGCTCTTGCGGCCCGCCTGGGCGACGATCTCAGCCTCACGCTCGTGGTACTTGGCGTTCAAAACCTGATGCTCAATGCCGAAAAGCCGGAGCATTTCCGATATCTGCTCGGACTTCTCGATCGACGTCGTGCCGACCAAGATCGGACGCCCTTGGCTATAAACCTCGCGGATCTCCTCGATCACCGCCCGGTACTTCTCGGCCTCGCTGATATAAATGACGTCAGGCTCGTTGACGCGACTCAGTGCCCGGTTGGTCGGCATGGCAACCACGTCGAGCTTGTAGACCTTGTCAAACTCGGTCGCCTCGGTCATGGCCGTGCCGGTCATGCCCGAGAGCTTCTTGTAGAGCTTGAAGTAGTTCTGCAAGGTAATCGTCGCGAGCGTCTGATTCTCTTCCTTGACCCGCACCCGCTCCTTGGCTTCGACAGCTTGGTGCAAGCCGTCGGACCACTGCCGGCCCGTCATCAGACGGCCCGTGAACTCATCGACGATCACGATCTCACCGGCATCGTTAACTATGTATTCCCGGTCGCGACGATAAAGGTTGTGAGCCTTCAGCGCGTTGTCGATCAGGTGCGGCCATTCCATGTTCCCAGGCGTATAGAAGCTCTCAACGCCCACCAATCGCTCCGCCTCGCGCACCCCCTCGTCAGTCAGGTGCGCCGACTTTTCTTTCTCCTTGATCTCGAAATGCGCGCCCACCTTGAGCATGCGGGCCACCCGGTCGGCCTCCGCGTACTTCCGCACGTCGTCGAACGCCGGCCCCGAGATGATCAACGGCGTCCGCGCCTCATCTATCAGAATGCTGTCGACTTCGTCGATGATCGCGTAATGCAAGGCCCGCTGGCATTGCAGGTCGCGGGTCGGCTTCATGTTGTCGCGGAGATAATCGAAGCCGAACTCGTTGTTGGTGCCGTAGGTGATATCGCGGTTGTAAAACTCCTTACGCTCGCGAGCGTCCATCTCCGACTGGATCGCGCCCACCGAGACGCCCAAACCCTGATAAAGCGGACTCATCCACTCCGCATCGCGGCGGGCGAGATAGTCGTTCACAGTGATGACGTGAACGCCCTTTCCTTCAAGCGCATTGAGATAGGCGGCAAGCGTGGCGACGAGTGTTTTCCCTTCGCCGGTCACCATCTCGGAAATCTTGCCCGAATGTAGCACCATCCCGCCCAGAAGCTGCACGTCGTAGTGCCGCATCTTCAGGTAACGCTTGCCAGCCTCGCGGCAAACCGCGAACGCTTCCACAAGAATGTCGTCGACCGTCTCTCCAGCCGCCAGACGCTTGCGGAATTCATCGCCCTTTTCGCGCAATTGGTGATTGTCGAGTGCCTCCATGCGAGGTTCCAGCTCGTTGATGGAGGCAACACGCGGACGAAGGCGGCGAACCTGTCGCTCGTTGGCATTACCAAAGACGCGGACCAATCCCTCGGAAACTGCCTCGGAAAAGGCGGTCAGGCCGTTGGTCGTGCGATCCCAGATATCCGTGACGATTTCCTGCATGGCCGTCCTATCGCCCTCTCGGCGAGTAACCCGTCAAATCCGTTGTAAGTTGCTCGAAACCGCTAGCTTATAGCAAGCCGTCGAGTTCGGTCAATGCGAGCGGGAAGGCGCTCCAGTCGTCTTCCAAATGTCTATAGGACGCCTCGACGGCTGCGAATCGCTTGTCCCATGCCGAGTTCGCCAACCGTTCCAGACCCGAGTAGAATGATCCCATCGCCCTGCGGGACGGCCGCTCTGCCTTTTTCAACCCAACCAGAAACAATCAAGGAACCGATTGTTGATCGAGCAACATGAGCCCCAGCGCCGTCTGATCTTCCTCGGCAGTGGAACCTCAACGGGTGTTCCCGTCCTGGGTTGCGATTGCGCGGTCTGCTCGTCCAACGACCCTCGCAACAACCGAACCCGACCCAGCGTGCTCATCAAGCTGCCCACCGGCAATCTCCTGATCGACACCACGCCCGAAATGCGGCTCCAGTTGCTCCGCGAACGTATCGGCCAGGTCCACGCCATCGTCTACACCCACGCCCACGCGGATCATTTGTTCGGACTCGACGACGCCCGACTTTTTCCCCGCGGCATCGGCGGTCCCGTGCCCGTCTACTGCGAGCCGGCCGTCGAAGAAGCGATCCGTCGCGTCTTCGCCTACGCCTTTACCGAGTCCGCGCAACGCATGCCCACGGGCGGTGTTCCCCGTCTTGAATTCTCCACGATTGAGCCGCTCCGATCGTTCCACGTCCTGGGCGAGCAACTTCTCCCATTCCGCCTCGATCACGGACGCTTCGAGGTCCTCGGCTTCCGAATCGGCAATCTGGCGTACTGTACCGACGTCTCCTCAATCCCGGATGCCAGTCTGGACTGTCTGCATGGCCTGGACTTCCTGATCCTGGACGCCCTCCGCCACGAGCCGCACCCGACGCATTTCTGTCTCCAACAGGCGCTCGGCGTCATCGAGCGGCTCAGACCGAGGCAGACCTACCTGACCCACCTCTCTCATGGCCTGGAACATGCGGCGACCGAGGCCGGCTTGCCCGACGGGGTTGCTCTGGCCTACGATGGCCTCTCTCTGAATTTCTAGGGGTTTGCGCGCGGTCGAGCGGCGAGAGAGGACGGCGATGTCGGTTCCCGACAATTTGAGCGAACGGCTGAAACAGCACGGCCAGGGTCATTTGGTCCATTTCTGGGATCGGCTCAACACCGAGCAGCGTGAGCGGCTGACGGCCGAGCTGTCCGCCGTCGATCTGGATCGACTCAACAGCCTCATTCGCGAACTCGTCCATGAAGAACCCCCGAACCAGCTCAACTCCAAGCGAGTCAAGCCGGTCTCCACCAAGCGACTCCCGCGAACCGATGGCGAGCGGGTCGCCCGTCGACTCGCCGCCGAACGCGGCGAAGAACTGCTCGCCAAAGGTGAGGTGGCGATCGTCCTGGTGGCGGGAGGGCAGGGCACCCGCCTCGGCTTCGATGGCCCCAAGGGCACCTACCCGATCGGGCCGGTCTCCGCGGCGAGCCTGTTCCAGATCCACGCCGAAAAAATCCGGGCCTTGACCCGCCGTTATGGGAAAACCCTACCGCTTTATGTGATGACAAGCCCCGAAAATCACGAGTCGACCACGCAATTTTTCGAGCAGCACGACAACTTCGGCCTTGAGCATCTCCGCCTCTTTGTCCAGGGTCAGATGCCAGCCGTCGATCGCGAGACCGGTCGCATTCTGTTGGCGGAGCCAGGCCATCTCGCACTGAGTCCGGATGGACACGGCGGAACCCTCGACGCTCTCGACGCCCCCACGGCCGAAGGCAAACCGAGTTGCCTTGCCGAAATGCGAGAACGCGGCATTCAGACGATCTTCTATTTCCAGGTCGACAACCCGATCGTCCAGATCGCCGATCCAGCCTTCCTTGGCCTTCACCGCGATGCCAACGCCGACGTCTCCTTCAAGGTCGTCGAAAAAATCGAGCCCGACGAACGCGTTGGGGTCGTCGTCGAACTGGACGGCCGGCCCACGGTCATCGAATACTCCGACCTTCCCGCCGAGCTGGGTGAAATGCGCGAGCCTGACGGCAGCCTCACCCTGGCCGCCGGCAGCATCGCCATCCACCTCTTCGAGCGCGAGTTCATCGAGCGCATCGTCGGCCGCGCCGAGCTGCCGTTCCATCGCGCATTCAAGAAAGTCAAGTTTGTGGACGAAGCGGGGCGATTGGTCGAGCCTGAGACACCCAACGCCGTCAAGTTTGAACGATTCATCTTCGACACGCTGCCGCTGGCCGACCGCTACACGGTCGTCGAAACCGAGCGCCGCCTTGAGTTCGAGCCACTCAAGAACGCCACCGGGCCGGACTCACCAGCCAGCGTGCGTCAGCGGATGAGCGACCTTTACGCCGGCTGGCTCGAATCGGCCGGTGCGAAAGTTGTCCGACGCTCCGACGGAACCGTGCCATTCGCCATCGAGATCAGCCCCCTGTTCGCGCTCGACTCAGCCGAGCTTCGTGAGAAAATTCGCACAGGATTCGTCGTCGAGGAAGCCCTTTACCTGAAATGAGCCGCAAGACGGCCCAGCGTTCCCTTCTCGCGACCAGGCTTGGAAGTAGCGAGCCCCCCCCTCGAAAGCCGGAAACGAAGGATCGAAACAAAGATGCTCCACGCGGTCATCATGGCGGGCGGAAGCGGCACCCGGTTCTGGCCCAAAAGCCGACGCAACCGGCCCAAGCAGCTCCTGCGACTCTTCGGCGATTCCACAATGCTTCGCCAGACCGTCGAGCGGATCGGCACGCTTGCACCAGCCGAGCGCACACTCGTCGTGACCGGCGCCGACCAGGCCGAAGCCACAAGCCTCGAACTG
>JBGSYY010000512.1:0-55953 GCA_041750675.1 Isosphaeraceae bacterium
CCAGGCCCAGGCCACGGCCGGCGTGGCGGCCGCTGTAGAACGGTAAGAGGACATGTCGCGACTCATCCGGGTCGAGGCCGGGCCCTTGGTCGGCCACGCGGAGCACGAAACTCTCGCCGGCGCGTTCGGTCGCGACCTGAATCGCTCCATCGGAGGGCGTGGTGTCGATGGCGTTTCGGAGCAAGATCTCGATGACGTGGCGGAGTTGATCGGCGTCGCAAAGCGCGGCAGGCGCGGCGGGGCTGGCGACGAATTCGAGCTGAATTTTTCGGGATTCGGCCTCGGGCCGAAGGTCGTCGACACCTCGACGCACAACGTCTTCGGGCTGGCAAAGGCGGAGGCGGTCGGGCGAGGGTCGAGCGACGTACATGAGATCGCGGAGCATGCGATGGGCGCGTTGGGCCTGGGCGATAATGGTGCGGAGCGAGCGTTGGGCCTCGACGTTTTCAGGTAGGCGTGACATGAGCAGTTGAGCGCGACCCATGACCACCGCGAGTGGGTTGTTTAGCTCATGACCGGCACCCGCGGCGAAATCGGCAAGCGCGTCGAGTAGTTCCTGGTTCTGGCGTCTTCCGCCCTCGAGCAAGCGTGGGCGTGCGGCCCGAACGGCCTGGCGAAGCGATTGACCGAGACGCACGTTCTCTTCGAGAAGCAAGCGAACTGCTTCGGCGGCTCGTTCAGGGAGGCCGTTCTGAATCGCCAAGAGGACGTGATCACCAGACTGGCTATCACTGTCGGCGGTCTCGGCGACGAGCGACGACCATTCGTCGGGTGTTTGGCCGGGCCGAGTCGCGGCGACCGCTTCGAGCATGCGCTGCGAACGACCGCCGGCGAGTGACTGGTCCTGGAGATCGGCGAGCAGCCGAGCGTGCGCGCGACAGGCGCGTTCCTCTCCCGCCGTTGCGGTCGGCTCGAACATTCCCAGGGGCAGCCACGACTGGAAACCGGCCATCCATTGCTTCACGTCGATGGAGTCGGTCGGGCTAGGGTCGGAGGACTGGGCGAACAGGCGGAAGGGCGTGCGATTGACCCAGTCGCGTGCGTGTCGAAGCAAGGCGAGAGTATCCGCTCCGGCAGGGTCGAGATCGGACGGGAAGTCGCCCGACTCTTCGAGAAGCCAGACGGACTCGGTCAAGACGCGAGGAAGCCGCCAGCGGACGCCGAGGTTTCGGCCAATCCAGCCGATTTCGTCGCCCAGGGTTTCACGCTCCCATTGGCGACGGGTCTCGGGATCGGTGATGGCGAGCCATTCCGACAGGCGAGTGGGCGCAGCCGCAGCCATGACCCAGGCACCCAGGGGAGAGAGCAAGGCGAGCCAGGCGACCTGGCGAGGGTCGCCGGTTCCGCGATGAAAGGCCAGATTGCGTGCGGTCCAGGCGACGGCGGCGGAGTGTCGCCAAAGTCGCTCGACGGCCTCGCGCTCAGCGGGCGACCCGGGCTGCCACCAGGGGCTGGTGGCCACGACGGAAAGATCGGAGTGTGACTCGCTGGTTTGAATCAGGCGACGGGCGACCCAGCCGGGATCGGCTTCGAGCCGTTCGGAGGACGCGGGTAGATCGGCGGCGAGCGAGGGATCGTGGCGTCGGAGGATTGCCCAGGCCGAGGCTCCACGGAGGGGGAGACCCGTCAGGGCGGCGGCCAGCTCCTGGAAGGAGTCGGCCGATCGGCTGCGAACCGCGTCACCTCGCACGGTACGGGCTCCTTCCCGTTCAGCGACACCAGGCGTATCCGTGCGCGGGCGGTGTTGCCGGCTCCCGGCTCGTCGAGCATTCTCGGACGGATCAGCTTGTGGCCGACTCCAGATCCAGCAAGCGGCAGACACGACGAACGAGTTCATCGATATCGAGCGGCTTGTGCATGAAGTCGTCGGCGCCCGCGTCTTTCAGCTCCTGGATCTTATCTTCCTCCACCATGCCCGAGATGCAGATGATCTTGATGTCGGACATGGTGGGATCGGACCGGATCAGCTCGCAGACAGCCTTACCGTTAATATCGGGAAGCATGACGTCGAGAATGATCAAATCCGGGTGATACTCCTTGGCGATCATGCCCGCGCCGAAGCCGTTGTTGACGGTTTTCAGCTCGAATCGAGTGTCCTTGCCCAGAACATCGGCGATCAACTCGACGATGCCCGGATCGTCGTCGACGACGAGAACGCCGCGCTTGCCGCTTTCCAGGGCGTCCGTCGGGATGCTGTTTTCCTTCATGAAGCGATAGAGCGACTCGCGCGGAATGCGGCGAAACCGCGAGCCTGGCACGCGGAAACCCTTGAGCTGTCCCGAGTCGAAACAGCGAATGATGGTTTGCTGGCTCACCTTGCAAATCTTCGCGGCTTCGCCCGTCGTGAACACGGTCTTCATGGTCGATTCAGTCCCGTTCTTGCGCGCCTCGACAGACTCTTGTCGGCCCACCGGCCGTCTCCGGTCCCCGGAGTCACCCTCGCCGGCCAGTCCGCCCTGATCTCCCCTCAACGACTACGTGTAGCCCAAGCGTGAATCGGTCAGATCCAGCGCCGACCGACTTACGCAACCGTTAAATTCAACGAAGTCTGCCGATATTTCCAAACTTACCAATAGTATGGATTATAGTGAGGCGCTGGGGGCTGTCAATTGGAATGCACAGGTTAAAGCGATCAAGGGGTTGAGAGGGGTGGCGATAGGAGCAGTCTCGGACGCAAGCCCGAGCGGTTGACTCGATTCCGTGGAATGAACACGCTGGCCCATCTGGGTGATTGAGTGAACTTATTTGCTAAGGTTCTCCTGGCTCACCTCACCCCCCCCACCATCCCCCACCATGTCAGCGGGCTGCGAATTGGGAACGAAGGTAGATGAGGAGAGTTGCGAGGTCGGCGGTTGAGATGCCGCTGATGCGGGCCGCCTGGCCGACGGACTGAGGACGGATCGCGTTGAGCCGCTCGCGAGCCTCGGCTCGAAGATGGGGGATCCGTTGATAGTCGATTTCGGGTGGGATGCCTTTGTCTTCGAGTTGCTTGAAGCGTTCGATCTGGGTTGCCTGGCGGGCGATGTAGCCGTGGTAGCGGGTCTCGATGACGACCTGGTCGACGGCCTGGGGATGGGCCGAGTAGGTTTCGAGGGGCGGGTGGAGCGACTGGAGGTCGGCCCAGGTCGTCTCGGGGCGGCGGAGCCGTTGATGCAGGGTGTCGCCTTGCACGCGGACGGTTGCCAGAGTTTCTCGGAGTCGCTCGATCCGACTGACGTGGGCCTCGAAGCGTGCCCAACGCGCGTCATCGACGAGGCCGATGGATCGGCCCAGCGTGGTGAGGCGGAGGTCGGCGTTGTCGTGGCGGAGTGAGAGGCGATACTCGGCGCGGCTGGTGAACATGCGATATGGCTCGTCGACGCCGCGGGTCACGAGATCATCGATCAGGACGCCGATATAGGCTTGAGAGCGGTCGATGACGACCGGCTCGCTGTTGAGGGCGAAGCGCGCGGCGTTCAGGCCGGACACGAGGCCCTGGGCGGCGGCTTCTTCGTAACCGGTGGTGCCGTTGATCTGTCCGGCGAAGAAAAGGCCGGGGATGGTCTTGGTTTGAAGAGTTGCGTCGAGCTGGGTAGGTGGTGCGTAGTCGTATTCGACGGCGTAGCCAAAGCGCATGATCTCGGCGTGTTCGAGACCGCGGATGAGCGGGATGATGGCTTCCTGGACGTCGCGGGGGAGGCTGGTGGAGATGCCGTTACAGTAGTATTCGAGGGTGCCCCGGCCTTCCGGCTCCAGAAAAATCTGATGCTGGGGGCGATCGGCGAACTTGACGACCTTGTCTTCGATCGACGGGCAGTAGCGCGGACCCCTGCCCTGGATCTGGCCAGAGAACATGGGCGCTCGGTCGAGATTGGCGCGGATGAGATAGTGGACGGCGGGGTTGGTGTAGGTGATGTGGCAATCGAGTTGGGGCTGGTCGATGCAGTCGGTCAGGAACGAGAAGGGGACGGGCTCGAGGTCGCCGGGTTGGGGATCGAGGATCTCGAAGTTGATGGTGCGGCCGTTGAGCCGGGGGGGGGTGCCGGTTTTGAAGCGACGAAGCTCGAAGCCAAGCTCGCGAAGACTGCCCGAGAGGCCGCGAGCGGAGACATCGCCGGCTCGGCCGCCTTCGGTCTTGGTTTCGCCGGTGTGCATTAGAGCCTGGAGAAATGTTCCCGTGGTGACGACGACGGCGCGGGCGCGATAGACGACATCGCCACGGCAGCGAACACCGGCGATTCGGTGGTTGTCGACGACGAGGCCCTCGACCATCTCCTGACGGAGGGTGAGGTTCGGCTGGCGCTCAACCGCCAGTTTGGCGAGAAGCTGATATTGCTTCTTGTCGCACTGGGCGCGAGGGCTGTGCATTGCCGGGCCTTTGCCGCGGTTAAGCAAGCGGAACTGGATGCCTGCGGAGTCGGTCAGCAGGCCCATTGCGCCGCCGAGGGCGTCGATCTCGCGAACGATCTGGCCTTTGGCGACGCCGCCGATAGCGGGATTGCAGCTCATCTGGCCGACGCTATCGGCATTCAGAGTCAGCAGCGCGGTACGGCAACCGATGCGGGCGGAGGCGAGGGCGGCCTCGATACCTGCGTGGCCGCCGCCGATGACAATGACATCATAGGAATAGGGATCGGTCCGCGCCATGGTCGGGAGGGTCTGCGAGGAAATCGGCCTTGCGATCGGGAGCGTCTGTCGATGTCTATCGGATCAGCACTGACCAATTGCGAGAGTGAAGTGCATGAGGGGCACGCCGTTGAACAACACGCAGCGGTTCGTCCTGAACCAGTAGGTACGTCGTGCAAGAGCAATGTACTCGAAATAGGCGAACTGGGCGAGCCGACGGCAACGACCGTTGCGAGCGAGGCACGGGGCTGTAGACCGCTGGGATCGATCGGCTGGCAGACGATTGAAGTCGTGGCAAGCTACCGAACCCGCGGCCCGCGACCCGTTCGCTTCCACAGTGGGGGTCAGGGATTCGCGTTGTCGAGCATTTGACGGACGACCTCGACGGGGTCGCCGGTGGCTTCGTGGATGGCGATCTGGCGTTCGGAGCCTGTTGGTTGTTCGGAGAGATCGAGGACGGATTGCAGCTCGCGGACGCAGTTCAAACGTTCGGCCGTACCTCGTTTGGTGAGATCTTGCACGAGTTCTTGAACAACCCGGCGTGCGGGATGGACCTCGCAGGTGTGGGGATCGACCAGCTCGGCGGACATGCCGAACCGGCAGGCGCGCCATTTGTTCTGGCGGACCATGAAGGGATGGCCGTCGAACTGATAAGTGCCTTCGTCGATCTGGAGCGAAAGCTCGTGGACGAGGCATTGAACGAGGGCGGTCAGGCTAATGACCGTGGAGAGATTGGGAGGCATGTCGCAGATGCGAACCTCGACGGTGCCGAAGTTGTGATGGGGGCGGATATCCCACCAGATTTCACGCATATTACGGATGAAGCCGGTGTCGACCAGGCGATTCAGTAGCCAGACGTATTCGCTCCAGTTGCGCATCAAGGGCGGGAGGCCGGCGGTGGGTAGGCCGTCCATGACCTTGATACGTCGCGAGTGGAGACCGGTATTTCGGCCGTTCCAGAAGGGGCTGTTGGTGGAAAGCGCCAGGAGTGTGGGCAAGTGGCGGAGCATTCGGTCGCAGATCATCACGGCCTTATCGCCCGAATCGACTCCGACGTGGACATGAAGGCCGAAAGTGACGAGGCGTCGGGCAGTTTCCTGGAGCAGCTCGACAAGTCCGAGGTAACGCTCGTTGGGCGTGATGCGTTGCTCAAACCAGGGGGAGAATGGATGCGTTCCACTCCAGAACAGGCGTATTCCGTGCTTGGCGGCGACTTTCGAGACGACGGCCAGTTTCTCGCTCAGGTCGCGCTCGACATCGGCGACGGTCTGGCAGATCTCGGTATTAATCTCCAGATACGACTGCATGATCTCGGGCTTCACACGATCGTGAAATTCCGCGGGAATGTCAGCCAGAATTGGCTCGATGGCGCTGCGCAGGGCTAGAGTTTCGGCGTCGACGAGTTGCAACTCGATCTCGACCCCGAGGGTGGGCCGTTCGTTGCGGACGAAGGAGTGCGGCTCACGATTCATCGGATCTATCTCCCCAAGCTAGTATAACAGTGGCGCGAGCGAGGATCTTGGCACCGATCGGCAGGGCGTTTTCGTCGATATCGAAGCGGGGCGAATGGAGGGGGGGCCAGCCCGGCGAGCCGGCGACACCTAGACGAAGCAATGCGCCGGGAGCGTAGGTGAGATAGGCGGAGAAGTCCTCGCCGCCGAGGCTGGGGTGGGGAATTAACCAGAGCGCGTCGACGCCAAGGACTGCCGACGCCGCGCGGGTTAGTGCGGCGATGACACCGGGATCGTTCATCACGGGGGCGACGGACTGCAGGAAGGCGACCTCGACCTCGACTCCAGTCGCGGTGTGGATTCCCCGGGCGATGGCCTGAATCGCGCTCGTCGCGCGTTCTCGGGCCGACTGGCTCAAGCTGCGCATTGTGCCGAGCAGTTCGACCTCATCGGGAATCACGTTAGCCGCAGTTCCGCCGTGGATTGAACCAAAGGTAATGATGAGCGGCTCGCGCACATCGACGGCCCGGGGTGCCGCCTGATAGACCAGGTTCAGGAACTGAGCGGCGGCGGCGATCGGATCGAGAGCCTGGTGGGGACGTGCGGCGTGGCCTCCCCTGCCCCGAAAGTTGGCTCGCACGGTGTGGCAAGCGGCGGTCAGCACCCCAGAGCGATGAGCGACTCGGCCTACCTCGAGCTCGGGATCGACGTGCAGGGCGATGATCGAGGTAACGCCCGCCATCGCGCCAGCCTCGATCATTTCGATTGCGCCGTCAGTAGTTTCCTCGGCGGGTTGGAAGATGGCTCGCCAGGCAACGCCGGGGGGCATCAGACCGGGGCAGCGGTGCAAGGCAATCGCGGCACCGAGGAGCATGGTGGCGTGTGCGTCGTGGCCGCAGCCGTGCATCACGCCGTCGATGGTCGAGCGATAGGGCACGCCGAGCTTGGCGTCCTGGATTCTGAGAGCGTCGATGTCAGCGCGAAGGGCGATGATGGGACCGGCGCGATCGATGGGGGGACCGGCGATGAGGCCCCGGCGTGAGGGCAGAATTTGATGCGGAATGCCTTCGTCGGCAAGCAATCGGGACAGTTGGGCGGTTGTCTCGAACTCGTGAAGGCTGGGTTCCGGGTGGCTGTGCAGGTGGCGTCGCACCGAGCGGAGAAACTCGGGCAGGGTGTCGATGATAGCGTCGAGGGCGTGCAGGCCGGTCTGGTCCATAAGTTCGTGCTGGGTCGGCAAAGGAGAGAGATTATTCCTTCGTAAGACTCCTCGGCTCCGGATTGGAGACCGTCCGTGTGGGGAATCGACGGGCAATTTTTCGATCGAGACACGATTCCGTGTCGCAACTGTAAGCCACGAACAGCAGTCGCACCAGTGATGAAGTGGCTCGGCGAGGGATCACGGTAGGCTGGGAATTTCGATCCAGATGCCTTTGGCGTAGGACTCCAGCACGGCGTCGGCGGCGATTTGGGCGGCGAGTCCGTCGTCGAAGCTGGGTCGGGCGGCGCGGCCTTCGACGATTGCGGAGATGAACTCCCACGCGAGGTCGTAGCGGAAGACGGTACCGGGGACGCCTTGCTGGGGATCGCGGGGGCTGCCGGCGGGTTTGAGGAATGCGTCGGGGACGGGGATCGGCTCCAGGTCGCCGCCGTGCTTGCCCAGGAGGAGGGTATTCGGCTCGTGCATGCGATAAACGGCGGAGGCTTCGGAACCATTGACCTCGGCCCATTCGTGGCCGAAGCCGCCGAGCTTGTAGCCCTTGGCGATGGTGGTCCCCTCCCAGACGCCGGTCGCGCCGGTGTCGAAGATGCCGAGCAGCGCGGACCAGTCGTCGACGTCGGAGGGGGGGCAGGACTCGCCGGTTGCCGTCTTGTCGCGGCGAGCGAACGTGGCGACCGCGCCGCAGAGACGAGCGAGACGACCCATCAGATCAGTGGCGAAATCGAGGCGGTGGATGGTCATATCGTAGAGGTCGCCCGCGCCGGCTCGTGCCTTGTATTGCCGCCAGCCCCAGCTCGTTTCGGGGAGATCGAGGAAGCGCTGTGAGCGAAAATGACGGGGAGTGCCGAGTGCGCCGGTGTCGATCAGATGTTTCATGTACCGCATGGAAGGGGCGAAGCGATAGGTAAAGGCCGTCATGTGGACGACGCCGGCGGTGATGCACGCGACGAGCATTTCACGGACCTCGTCAGCGTTGAGGCCGAGCGGTTTTTCGCACATGACGTGCTTCTCCGCCCGGGCGGCGGCAAGGGTGATCGGCAAATGGGTGTCGTTTGGAGTGGCGATGATGACGGCGTCGACCTGATCGGACGAACAAATCTCTTCGTAGGAGGTTGTGGTGAACTCGAGATTCCATTCGGCCTGGCGTTTCTTGAGTAGCTCGGGGCTGGCGTCGCAGGCGGCGACGAGCCTGGCGCGGGGGTCGAGCTTCAGGCCCGGGACGTGGTGATATTCACTCACCGCGCCTGCACCGATGAGGGCGACGCGGATAGGGACACGATCGACACGACGTGGTGAGGGCATGGGGGATGCGCCGAGTAGGGGTTCGAGGAAATCCGTACTCACCGGCCGCGGTTGAATGGCCGGGCCTTGATTCAATCGATCATACCCCGGCCCGAAGGAGGTGTGGCAGGACCTGCAGCATGAGAAAGGGCACAATCCGGGCGATGACGGCGAAGATCAACATGAGCGAGGCAATGCGAAGGCTTCCCACGGCGATGGACGTGCGTGGGTCGACGCCGCGATCGGGCGGTTGGTTATTCAGGAAGGCAATCGGCACAACGTAGAACCGGAAGTAGCGATAGAGGGAAAACCAGGCGAAGGTGAGGGCGGTGTATGCAATGAGGTGAGAGAGTGGGCCGAGAAGGGCGAAAAGCTCCGAGGAGCTCCCCACGGGAGGCTGGTTGCCAAAAGCTTGGCCGTACAAAAACATCTGGGACATTCGCTGCAATGATGGATCTGTCGTTGTGTCTGTTCCCCAGAGGGTGATCGCAAGAGCGAAAAACGAGAGCACGCTCCAAATCCAAAGTGCGGCGATTCGCGTCAAGGCTTCGTTGGCTGGCCTGAGGGCAGGAGCTTCGGTCGTATTTTCCGTACTCATTTCACATCGCTCCGCAATAGAAGAAGTGGCCGCTTCGGCGGAGACGCATCGGAGTAAACACACGTTGTCATCCCCGTCGATTCTTGCGTCAGGCTCGCGACGCACTTATCTTGCACATCTAGAAGACGCGCCGGCAATTGGTAAACGGCGTTCGTCGAAACTCTCATGCCTTTAGAGGCGCTTTCATGGCCAGTGACCAGCCGATTCGCGTGGCGATTATCGGGCTTGGCTTTGGTGCCGAGTTCATTCCGATCTATCAGAACTACGCCGGAGCGGAGATGTACGCAATCTGCCGGCGCGACCGAAAGGGTCTGGATGAAGCGGGTGAGAAGTACGGGATCTCCGCCCGCTATACCGATTATCGCGAGATGCTGAAGGATCCGAAAATCGACGCCGTGCATATCAACAGCCCGATCAGCGAGCATGGCTGGATGTCGATTGAGGCATTGAAAGCCGGCAAGCACGTGGCTTGCACGGTGCCGATGGGGACTTCGGTTGAGGAGTGCCGGAAGATCGTCGAGGCCCAGCGGTCGAGCGGTAAGGTTTACATGATGATGGAGACGGTTGTTTACAGCCGTGAATACCTGTTCGTGAAGGACCTGCATGAGCGCGGCGAACTGGGGCGGATTCAGTTCCTCCGCGGCAGCCACCAGCAAGATATGGATGGCTGGCCGGATTACTGGCCCGGATTGCCTCCGATGTGGTATGCGACGCACTGTGTTAGCCCGTGTCTGGCGATCCTGAGCAAGCCTGGCCAGCCGGCGCATGCCGAGGCGGTGGCCTGTTTCGGCTCGGGGCGGATTCGCGAGGACTTGATCAGCAAATACAACAGCCCGTTCGCGGTCGAGACGGCGACCTTTTCGATCAAAGGCTCGGATGTGTGCGCGGAAGTGACGCGCTCCCTGTTCGACGTGGCGCGGCAGTATCGCGAGAGCTTCGATGTGTACGGCTCGAAAAAGAGCTTTGAGTGGCAGGCGATCGAGGTTGAGGAGCCGATCATTCACACCAAAAACACGCCGGAGACGCCTGTGAGTGAGCCGGAGATCCCCAAGCGGCACAAGGTGCCCGACTTCGCCCACTTGCTGCCGGAAGGTATCCGCCGGTTCACCATGCCGGCGGCGATTCAGGATGCGGAGCACCTCTCGTTCGTCCAGGGCGGTGGGCACGGTGGGAGCCATCCGCATCTGGTGCATGCCTTTCTCTCGGCCGTGAAAGGTCAGCGGCCGGCGTTTCCCGACGCCGAGACGAGCGCGAACTGGACGATGGTCGGCATCTGCGCGCACGAATCGGCCTTGAAAAAAGGCGAGCGGGTGACGATTCCGACACTGTGATGATGAGGAAGGGAGCGTTGGCCAAAAGTGGGCGTCAGTGCCATCATGCTCGTTCAGCTCCCAGAACGGCTGGACGAGCCGACCTTGTTACGGTTGGCCTACGACCTGGCCGAGGCGTTCGGCGAGGAGGTGCTGGATCTTCGGCCGGGTCCGGGGACGATCGAAGGCGCTGCGCCGGTGCTTCGGTTGCTCGAACCTCAGGAGCAGATTCCTGTCACCAGCGATCCGGGGATGGACGGTGGCTGGCTCTGCGTGAATCTGTGTCGATCGTATTACGGACCTGGATACGAACGAGGGCCGATCGTCGCCTATCTGGCGATTGCAGCGTGGTGGGAACAGCGCGTGCCGGGTGCATTGGTTTGGTATGGGCCGGATGAGCCGCCGCCGGCGCTGCGACATCTCGATCGTGCTGCACGGGAGCGGCTCTTTGAACATTTTTGCCGCGTCGGCCATCAACCCTACTATCAGATGTCGAAGAACATTCGGCTGGCGGCAGGATCGGCCCTGCCCCGATGCTGCGCAACCCCCATGACCTGGGTGGGCTGGAATGGACGAGAGGTCCATGTGCTTCGATGCCTGGCGTGCAAGTCGAGCCGGGAAGTGCCGAATGATGGTTCTTTGATCATCGAAACTGATACACCCTGATCGTGGATTGAGGACGATCGGCGAAAATTCCATTCCGCTCGACTCCAAGGTTAGCCCTTCGCCGACGAAAGTCTGCTGGTTGAATGAGAACACAAAGTATGAGGATCTATTCAAAAAGGATGAACTTATGACGACTTATCGACAATTTGCGATTCCTGCCTTCTCGGTGATTCTTCTCGGCGCCTGTGCGGCGACGTTTGCAGGGAGGCAAGACCCGGCCGAGAAGCCGGATCGGCGATCTCTGCCCGATTTGGTTGAGGGGCTGAAGGAAACGCATGGATGCCTGGGAGTGGAGACGGGGAGTACTGATAGCGGGAAGCGGGTTATCTTCGCCTGGTTTGAGGATAAGAAGGCCGCGATGGCCTGGTACAAGAGCGCAACCCATGAGGTTTATCTCAACATGATGGGCGGTCCGTCGGGTCGCCCTCCGATGGCGCAGGTGCCCGAAGGGGTGCCGATACTGTGCATCGCCTCTTTGACGCCCTCGAAAGAGTCGAAGATCGCTGGGTCGCCGATGCCGATCTCGCAGATCTCCATTGAACTCTACAGTGTGGTTCCCGGGGGAACTTCGATGGGAGGCACTTTTGCGCCCAAGTCGCTCAAGATCCCGAATCATGAGCGGAGTGAGATCGACGAAAAGGCGCTCGATGCGACGCCCGAGAGCCGGCAAAAGTGACCGAGCGAGCGAGTGGGAGGCCTGATCTTGACCCTGAGGTCGTGCTGTCCCAATGTGATGTTCGATTCACTCGACGATCCGGCCCCGGTGGTCAGAATCGGAACAAGGTGGAAACCGCGGCGATACTGCGACATGCGCCTAGTGGATTGACCGCGGAGGCGTCGGAGCGGCGAAGTCAGGCGCAGAATCGCGAAGTCGCGTTGCAGCGACTGCGGGTTCGCATGGCGCTGGAACTTCGCCGTTCCGTCGATCAATCGGCGAAGCCTTCCGAGCTTTGGCTCTGGCGATGCCGGGGTGGGCGCGTCGTGGTGAACCCTGAGAATCGTGACTTCCCCACGATGCTGGCCGAGGCGCTGGATGTGATTCAGGCGTGTGAGGATGATCTCGGAGAGGCGGCAGAGCGACTACTCACGACGGCCTCTCAGCTTGTAAAGTTGCTGGCTCTTGACTATCGAGCGCTGGGAGCGGTGAACGCTCGGCGAGCTTTGCTGGGTTGGCCGCCCTTGAAGGCACGATAGGGGCAGGGCGTTGGTTCACTTGCCGAGTCGACGTGCCGACTACAATTGCTACTATGAAACACTTGCTTGAGGTTGGCGAGCAGGGTTTGTATTGCCGAACTGGGGATTTTTATATCGACCCCTGGAAGCCGGTGCCACGCGCGGTGATTACTCACGCGCATGCGGACCATGCGTGCCGAGGCTGCGGCGAATATCTGACAACGCCGGATGGACGGATTGTTTTGCAGACGCGCATGGACGCGGGGGCGAGGATCGACACGCTTGGGTATGGCGATTCACTGGACATTCAGGGCGTTCGGATCTCACTTCACCCTGCCGGGCATTTGCTGGGTTCGGCCCAGGTACGGCTGGAGCATGGGGGACGCATTGAGGTGGTGTCGGGCGATTACAAGCTGGACGCCGATCCGACGTGTTTGCCATTCGAGCCGGTTGCTTGCCACCTGTTTCTGACGGAGTCAACCTTTGGGCTGCCGGTTTATCGATGGAATGCCTGGGAAGCCGAGATTGCGGCCGTGAACGACTGGTGGAGCCGCAATGCCGAGGAGGGCATTGCTTCGGTCGTTTTCGCGTATGCCTTGGGCAAGGCGCAGAGGATCCTTTCGGGACTGGATTCCTCGATTGGTCCGATCGTCACGCATGGGGCGGTGGAGGGTCTGGTTCGGGCGTATCGCCTGACGGGTGTCGCCTTGCCTCCCACGCGGATGATCTCGGACTTCACGAAAGGCGACCCGTCATTACGCCGAGCGATGGTGCTGGCACCGCCCTCGGCGCAGGGGACGCCTTGGCTTCGTCGGTTCGGCGTGGTTCGAACATCGGTCGCATCGGGCTGGATGCGTGTGCGCGGGGCGCGACGGCGACGCGCGGTGGATCGCGGATTCGTGATCTCGGACCATGCCGATTGGCCGGGTTTGCTTGCGGCCATAGACGCGACGGGCGCGGAGGAAGTGTGGGTCACTCATGGGTATTCGTCGATATTGAGCCGTTGGCTGCGCGAGCACGGCAAGGACGCGCGTGAGATATCGACCCGGTACGTCGGCGAGCGGCCGGACGATAGCACGGTCGAGGGAGAAAATGGCGATGATGCGGCTGAGGCGGTAGAATCATGAGACGATTCACACACCTTTACTCGTCGCTGAATCAGACAAACAAGACATCGGGGAAAGTTGCAGCGATTGCCGAATATTTTTCTAATGTGCCGAGCGACGACGATGCGGCGTGGGCCTTGTTTTTTCTGACGGGACGCCGGTTTCGGCTGGGGGTTCCGAGTAAAGCGCTTCGTGCCTGGGCGATCGAGCTGGCCGAGATACCGGCGTGGCTGTTTGCTGAGAGTTACGACGCAGTCGGCGACTTGTCCGAAACACTCGCGCTGGTGCTGCCGCCGCCAGAGCAAGGGCGCGAGCGAAGCCTTTCGGAGTGGGTTCATGAGATCGAGGACCTGCGTGGAGCGGAGCTGGCGAATCAGAAGCGAGTGGTGACGGACGCCTGGCGCGTGCTTGATGAGGACGAGCGTTTCGTCTGGAATAAGTTGTTGCTCGGGAATTTTCGGGTGGGGGCGTCTCAGCAGTTGGTCTTACGGGGGCTGACAGGGGCAAGCGGGATTGAAGTGAGTCGACTTGCTGAGCGCTTGATTGGCGAATGGCGGCCATCGAGCGAGGCGTTTCGTAAACTGGTCAGCCCCGAAGCTGACACCCTGCTTCACAGCCGACCTTTTCCCTTTTTCCTGGCCAGCCCGATCGAAGGGAATCCAGACGAACTGGGTGATCCGTCAGAGTGGCAGGCGGAATGGAAGTGGGATGGAATTCGTGCGCAGATCGTGTTTCGGGGCGGACGCATGGCGGTATGGTCCCGAGGTGAGGAAGTCTTGACCGACCGCTTTCCCGAGCTTGATCCGCTTGCGCGCTGGCTTCCCGAGGGGACCGTTCTGGATGGAGAGATCCTGCCCTGGTTGCCTGGGGCCTCATCGCCACTTTCGTTTGCTGCGCTACAGAAGCGTATCACGCGTAAATCGCTCACAAAAGCTCTACTGCGTGACGTGCCGATCGTGTTTCTTGCCTATGATTTGCTCGAGGAGCGGAGCGTCGATATCCGTCAGATGCCGTTGATCGAGCGGCGGACTCGATTGGAACGACTGATCAGCGGTCATCGTCCTGAAAAAGAGAAGAATGGGGAGCTCGGTCCTGCAAACTCGATTCTTCGTCTATCGCCGATCATTGATGCAACGAACTGGCCGGCACTGGGTTTGTTGCGTGAGGAGAGTCGGCAACGATCAACGGAGGGATTGATGCTGAAAAGGCTCGATTCGCCGTATCGCGCGGGCCGGGTGCGGGGCGATTGGTGGAAGTGGAAAATCGGTCCCTTGACCGTGGATGCCGTGCTGACCGCCGCTCAGAGAGGCAGCGGCAAGCGAGCGGGCCTCTATACGGATTACACCTTTTCGGTTTGGGACTCTGGCCGGCTGGTGCCTTTCGCCAAGGCCTATTCCGGGTTGACGGATGCTGAGATTCGCAAGGTCGACGCGTTTATTCGTGAACACATGCGCGAAAAGTTCGGACCCGTGCGCACCGTCGAGCCGACGCTTGTTTTTGAGATCGCATTCGAGGGCATCCAGCGTTCGACGCGACATAAATCCGGCGTGGCGGTGCGGTTCCCGCGGATCCTCCGCTGGCGGCACGACAAGACAGCCGACCAGGCGGATACTCTGGAGAGTATCGCGGCGCTGCTTCCCGTCGAGCTGGATTCTCAGAAGGCGACGACGGGCAAGACCAGCCTTGAGCCCAGACTCTTTGAGCGGTAAACACGTTGCGTGGCTTTCTGGAAGTCGGAATCCTCGGAGCTGTAGATATCGACGAATTTTTGTGGATTTCGATCGATGAGCGGGAACCAACTGCTCTGCACCTGGACCATGATTCGATGTCCGGGGCGGAACGTGTGGAACGAGTCGTGCAACGTGAATTTCAGCTTGGTGGGCTGGCCCGGCTGGAACGGCTCGGGTGTTTCCAGGCTGTTGCGAAACTTTCCGCGGAGGGTGTCGCCGCGCACCAGGAATTGATAGCCCGCCATGGGCGGTCCGGTGTAATCGGGGCCTGGATTCGGAGCGTCGTCGGGATAGACATCGATGAGCTTGACGGTCCAGTCGGAGTCGGTGCCTGACGTGGAAACGACGAATTCGACTTCCATGGGTCCGGCGATTGTCAGATCGCTGGCGAGCGGTTCGCTGCGGTAAACCAGAACGTCGGGGCGTCGTGAGGCGAAGCGCTGGTCTTCGGTCATGTAATCGCCGGTCATGCCGATGCGGATTTTGTCCAGGAACGGGACAGGCCGCGCGGGGTCGCTCACGTATTCGTCGAAAGCTTGCTCGCTGTCGGACTCGGAGGGTTCGAAGGCGAGCGAGCCCGACTCACGCAGATAGATCGGCTTTGGTTGGACTTCGGTGGGGGGCCAGGCGGGGAGGTTGCCCCATTCGTGGCGGCCGGTGTCGTAGACGAGAGCCTCGTTCACAGGCGTGATTTCCACACCTTTCAAGTGATGTTCAAAGAACGGAAACTCCACGTATTGCCGATAGAATTCGCCCGTCGGTCCACCAAAGCTGAGGTTTCCCAGGGATTTGCCGGTTCCCCGCGACCAACCACCGTGCGACCAGGGGCCCATGACCAGCACGTTGGAGGTCTCATTTTCGGAGGCTTCGATCTTCTTGTAGGTTTCGAGCGCGCCGAAGTGGTTTTCGGCGTCGAACCAACCTCCGACGGTGAGGACGGCGGGCTTGGTGTCTCCCAGGTGCTGGCGGACGTTGCGTGCCTTCCAGAAGTCGTCGTATGAGCCGTGCTCAAGGATCTTTTTCCAGAAGTCGACCTCGCCATGGTAGTACTTTCTATCCACGTTTTTCAGGGAGCCGAGATCGAGGAAGAACTGATAACCGTCGGGTGTTCCGGGGGCGAGGCTGGGGCCGGTCTCGGTCGTCGGGTTGGGTGGTTGCCGCTCGAAATTGGCGAGAAAGAGGAAGGCGTGGGGAAGCTGAAGTGCGCCGTTGTGGTGCCAGTCGTCGCCGACGAACCAATCGGTGACCGGTGCCTGGGGAGAGGCCGCCACGAGGGCAGGATGAGGATCGATGGTGGCGCAGTCGGCATAGAAGCCGGGATAGGAGATTCCCCAGATTCCGACCTTGCCGTTGTTGTTGGGGAGATTCTTGACGAGGTAGTCGATTGTGTCGAACGTGTCGGTGCTCTCGTCGATGGTGGTCGATTTGCCGTCGTGAGGGACGATCGGCCGCATGTGCTCGAAGTCGCCTTCGGACATATATCGCCCACGCACATCCTGATAAACGACGATGTAG
The DNA here is from genome assembly GCA_041750675.1 of Isosphaeraceae bacterium. Lineage (GTDB taxonomy): Bacteria > Planctomycetota > Planctomycetia > Isosphaerales > Isosphaeraceae > BPJS01. The sequence goes on from JBGSYY010000512.1 coordinate 16,658, forward strand.
CCCGATTGCGTGAAAAGTTGGGACGGCCCGACCACGCCCTTGTAGTCGTCTCTCCCGTAGGGACTCACGGAATACGGGGTCCGCTGGATCAGGATCGGATACGTCTTGGACTGATCCTTGGGCTCGTAAACGGACGTGAACAGTTTCACGCCGTCGCGCATCGGGATCAAGATTTCGTTCTTGGTGTAGTTATCCTTGACCGAGGCACTTCTGACCTGCGGGGCTTGTTGCGCTGGTTCGACGAGGTCATCAGGAGCGGCTATGGGAACAGATCGGAAGCCAATCTCTAGTGCAGGCTCGGCAGGCTGCACGTCAGGTGAGACCGCATCGCCCTTGAGTGTCTCCAACTGCTTTTGTAGTCGGTCGCGACCAACCTCAGCGCTGAGGCGGGCGATCCGGGAGTCGTCTAGCGCCGACGTTCGTTCTTTTGCGTATTCCTCTGTTTCGAGCGTCAACTGCCCTCTATCTGTCTGCTCGCTCAGCTTGTCCTTGATCTGCTTGAGCAGCATCTGATGGAGGTCGTCGAGCGTCTTGAGCTCTTTCTGGCGATCCTCGGTGACCCTCGTGATTCGCCGGCTTGTCTCTGTCCCGAGGATCGTTGCTGCACGAGGACTTGTTCCAACAACGGGAGCCGCGCTGTCGACTTCCTGTGTAGCGTTCGCGGTCGCGGAGAGAGCAATCGCCAGCACAAGCCAGGCGAGCATGGGCTTAGTCGACATGTTGAGTGACACTCCTCATCTTCGAGAGTCATAGGCAGACACATCTCGCAACGAAAAGTATTGTCAGCGATGATGAACACCTCGCACAACATCCTGGTCCGGCTCGTGAACCGTTGAAACGGGATTTTCCATGGCGATTAAGTCGACGCAGATACTCCTGGCGTTCGGGATGATGATGGCCTATCCGTTAGCTCCCGGGCAGCCGGGTGATCAGGTGAGCGAGCGCATCGTCTTTTTTGGCGACAGCATTACGCAGAATGGTCTCTACATCTCGTATGTGGACACGTTGCTCCGCATTCGCTTGCCGGATCGACATTGGGAACTGATCAACCACGGGATCAGCAGCGAGACGGTCTCCGGAACCAGTGAGCCGGATCACGACCCGCGCCGGCCGGACGCGCACGATCGCTTTGATCGGGACGTTCTGGCCTGGAAGCCGGATCGCGTTTTCGCGTGCTTCGGAATGAACGACGGGAACTACTTTCCGCCCGATGAGGAGCGGTTCACGGCATTTCGCGAGGGTGTCGAACGACTTGTGCAACGCACGAAGGCCATCCCGTCGCGGCTGGTGCTACTCACACCACCACCCTACGACCCTTACCGGCGGCAGGTGGGCGACGAAAACGCCGTTCGCTTTGGATACAAGTTTCCGGCGCTCAATTATGACGAGACGCTGCGGCGGTTCGCCGAGTGGGAGCGAACGCTCGCCGATGAGCCGAATTTGCGGGTGATCGACTTGCACTCGCGGCTGAACAAGCACCTGAGTAACCGCCGATCGGAGCAAGTCTCGTACTTTCTGGCTGGGGACGGAGTTCATCCAGGGGAGACCGGCCACCTCTTGATGGCTCTTGCGGTGATCGAGGCTTTCGAGCCGTCGCCAATCTGGGCCGAGGCGGAGGTGGATGCGTCCCAAATGAAGGGGCTTCGGGGTGAGGTGAACGACGTTCGTTTTGACGGCGACACCCTTCGATTCCAGTGGACGCGGGCGCTTCCGTTGCCTCGGGCGAAAGGGTGGGATGGTCAATCGCTGGCGCAGGAGAATGTGCCAGGAGTGCTGGGCCGGGAACGGCTGGTTGCGAGTCATCTGCCGGAAGGGCGGTACGAGTTGACATTGAGCGCTGAGGGACAGACCTGGAAGGGTGACCGGGAGCTTACCTCGGTGGAACTGGCGGAAGGGCTGGATCTGGACGCGTGGTGGCCCGCCCTGCCCCTGCAAAAGCGGGCCGATGCCTTGCTCGCGGCCGTCGTCGAGGCCCGGCAGCGCCTTTACGATGCCTGGCGACGTTCGATTGAGCGTGGCCCGGGCGATCCGGCCTCGCCCGGAGATGTCAGTCCCAAGGACGAGGCACGACTGCGAAAACTGGCGGAGCCAGGCCGTGTCGATGTCCGGATTCGACGAATCGGGCCTTGAGCGAGGCAAGCTCAATTCGGAGTGTGCGCAAGCAATGCGTCAAGCCCTCGGAGCGGGATACTGGCCCACGTCGGTCGGTTGTTCAACTCGTAGTCGAGTTCGTAAAGGGCCTTTTCGACGAGCAGGCGATCAAGTAGCGCTCGGCGGTCGGCTGTCAGCGTACCGTCCTGCTCGATTGCATGAGTTGCGTAGACATTGACGAATCGCGTCGTGGCAGTGGTGGACCAGGACTGGGCGAGGGTGCACAGACGGTCGGACTGACTGGGAAATCGCTCGATCGCTGCATCGAGAGCGGCGTGTGCTGCGTAGTCGAACGAACGGACCATACCGGCGACGTCGCGCAGGGCGGACTGCTTGCGGCGGCGTTCGTTGATGGGTTTGCTGGGCTCGCCTTCGAAATCAAGGAAGAGGAAATCGTCGTCGGTGCGCAGAGTTTGGCCCAGGTGAAGGTCGCCGTGAATTCGATGTTTACGACCCATCCGAGCGAAATCCACCTGGCGATCGTGATTCGCCAGCCAATGGGGGACCCGCCGCAGCAAGCGCTTTGCGAGCTCAACCACATCCGCCGTACATCCAGGCGCTGCATTCTTGAGTGAGGATTGGGTTTTCGCGGCCTGACTCGTGATCGCCTCGGCGGAGAGATTCCAGTCGTCGGAGTCGACCGGCTCGGGAGCGAAGTTGGGGTCGTCGTCGACCGATTCCAGGGCGCGGTGCAGCTCGGCCGTGCGTCGCGCGAGCAGAGTGACATCGTCCGTGGTCGCACGGCGTGCGGATTCGGTCGCTTCGTCGACGCCGGCAAGCGCGGCGTCATAAAACTCTCCCAATCTCGCGAGCATCCACTCCCAACCTTGCCCACGGCTGGGGACGAACTGCTGAAACATGGCGGAGTCGGAACCGTAACGCGACCAGCGGCCCAGGTTTTCGGCTTCATAACAGATTGAACCGGCGAGGACAGGCATGTTGCGAAAGGTCGTTCGTTCGGTCAAAAAGCGAAGAATCTCAATATCAGGATTTTGCCCGACCGATTGTTCGCGAAAGACTTTCAGAAGAAGGCGGTCGCCGAAAATGACGTTCGAGTGACTTTGCTCGGCCGCGCTGAGTCGGACGGGTTCGAGCCTTCCCTGGGCGAGACTCGAAAATGCGCTCGTCGATCTGCCGGAGAAACTGCCGCGTTCGGTTGAAAGAGTCGATTCCGATTGAATCAGGTGAAGCATGGCTTGGGGAGCATCGGGCAGCGCGAGCGCGTCGAGCACCATGCGCTCTCCCGCGTCGGCATCGACGAATCGACCTAAGACGGCTTCGGAGATCACGCCGGGTGAGGTCGATATTGTACTGACGACACGGAGGGGAACCTGGTAGAGCCGACAGATGTCATCGTCGGTTTCCACACCGACCATGAGCAGGATGGTCGAGCCAAGGCTCGCGTCATCCAACGGAACGCCATCGAGGAGTTCGACTCGCTTGATCGCCCGACTCTTGCCCTGATACCAGCGTTTCTTGGGAAGCCAGGAAGGTAGCCACTGGCTTTCAAGCTCTCCTAGGATCGCTCCGAATGCGGTACGCCAGTCGCGTGAATCCTGGTAGTTCATTGCGGAGTGCTTCCTTGCGTGTCAGGGAGCGAGCTTATTCGAAGAATTCGTAATCCTGCTCTCCGCGAATCCTGCGGCGAATCCGGAAGATGTGCGCAGGGCACTGATGCGGATTGAGCATGACGAAGTTCGTCTCACCGCGCCAGATGTAGCGGGCGTCGGTGATGAGATCATGCACCTGATAGACCGCGCCGCCATCGAGATCGAGCCTCAGTTCTTGCAATGGCAACGAGACCCAACCCGCCTGCGTGTGGAAGGGGTCGAGGTTCACGACGGTGAGAATCAGGTTTGCGAGGTCAGGCGTCGCCTTCACATAGGCAATCAACTCGGGGTTATCGGCTTTCACAAAACGCAAATTGCGTGTTTCGTGCAGGGCCGGGTTCAGTCGACGAATGGCGTTGACCCGGCCGATGAACTCGCGCAACGACCAGGGAGCGTCGAGATCCCAGGTTCGGATCTGGTATTTCTCAGAGTTGAGATATTCCTCGGAACCCTGATGGACCGGCGTGCCGTCGCACAGCTCGAACGGAGGTCCGTAGATTCCATAGCTGGCTCCGAGGGTCGCCGCCAGCACGAGGCGGATGAGAAAGGCGGGGCGGCCACCCGTCTGGAGATACTCATGCAAGATATCGGGAGTGTTGGCGAAGAGATTAGGCCGCAGATACTCCGCGCATTCGCTCTGGGTCAGCTCGGCGAAATACTCGGTGAGGCCGATCTTGTCGTTACGCCATGTGAAATAGCTATACGACTGCGTGTAACCGGATTTGGCCAGGTATTTCATCACCTTGGGCCGAGTGAACGCTTCCGAGAGGAAAATGGCGTCGTGGTTGCGGTCCCAGACTTCACGAAGGCACCACTCCCAAAACGGAAGGGCCTTTGTGTGCGGGTTGTCGACTCGGAAGATGTTGACGCCGCGATCGCTCCAGAACAGGAATACGTCGCGAAGCGCTTCCCAGAGCGAGCGCCAGTGCTCGGTCTCGAAGTTGATCGGATAAATATCCTGGTACTTTTTGGGCGGATTCTCGGCATATTTGATACTGCCATCGGGCCGCTGTCGGAACCATTCGGGATGCTGCTGGACCCAGGGATGATCCGGCGAGCATTGAAAGGCGATATCAAGGGCGATCTCGAGCCCGCATTGCGCCGCGGATTTCACCAGTCGGTCGAAATCGTCGAGCGTGCCCAGCTCAGGATGAACCGACGTGTGGCCGCCCGCGTCTGAGCCGATCGCCCAGGGGCTGCCGGGGTCGTTCGGGCCTGGCTCAAGGGTATTGTTCGGCCCTTTGCGGAAGGACTTGCCGATCGGATGGATAGGCGGGAGATACAGGACATCAAAGCCCATCGAGGCGACATAGGGAAGTCGGGCCTCGACATCGGCGAAGGTCCCGTGCCGGCCTGGCTCGCGGGCGGTCGACCGAGGAAACAGCTCATACCACGAGCCATAGGCAGCACGTTGGCGCTCCACCTGCACTCGCAGCGGTGCGGCCAAGGTCTGTGCCTGGCTCCGATCGGGATGCCGATCCATCCATTCCCGGAGCCCGGGATCGAGCACTGTCGCTACACGAGTCGAGGTATCACCCGGCGATTCGATCGCCATGGCGTGTTCGCTCAAATTCCGGGCGTCGTCGCTTGCCGATTTCGCTCGAGCGCCGGCGTGTCGGACCATGATGGCTAGCTCTCGAAGCTCGGTCTCGACATCCTGCCCAGCCTCGTGCTTCTTGGTTAGACCATGGCACGCGGTTGCGAAATGGTCAATCCAAGCCACGATCGTGTATTCGTGCCAACCGCGACGCTCGGGAATGAAACGACCGCTCCAGCGATCGTTGCCGATCGGTCTGAGGCGCTGTTCCTGCCATTCGTGGCCGGCTTGGGAATCGTCGACTCGGCGAGAGAGCAAGATCGCCACCAGTTCGTCGTGCCCTTCAGCGAAGATGTCCGCCTCGACGTCGACCGGCTCACCCTCGATTCGCTTGATGGGAAACCGTCCCGCGTCGATTCGTGGAGTGACTCCTTCGATCACCACGCGGGGAGGAGGCGATGCGAATTGACCTTTCAGTGGGCTGTCGATTCGTTGCTCCGACTTCTGCGTATGCACAGGCATCAGGTCCCAATCCTCATTGAACTTCACGAGCAACATTTCCGAATCCAGGCTTGCGCGATGGTAATGGAACGTGACGCAAGCCCGCAACGCCGAGGCTCCAGGCACTGGCTCGATCGGGTTGATTCGCCGAAACATCGCAGGCGAGGGGCACACGCTGCTTGAAGCCGTGTCCAGCCCGGACAACGATATCGCATACGTTGCGGTGCTCGCCCAGCCGACGACATGCCATCGAATTGTGCTTGCTTCTTCGCTCTCCATTTCAGCAATCGGGGTTTCTCACTCGATGAAGCTTCACCCCATCGACATCGCCATCATCGTGATTTATCTGGTGGCAGTCAGCCTCATCGGCGTCCTGCTCCGGCGCAAGGCGTCGAAGAGCGTGAACGACTACCTGCTCGGGGGAAACGAGCTGCCCTGGTACCTTCTGGGATTGTCCAATGCCTCGGGCATGTTCGACATATCGGGCACCATGTGGATGGTGACGATCATGTTCGTCTACGGGCTGAAAAGCGTCTGGCTTCCCTGGCTCTGGCCGACATTCAATCAGATATTCTTGATGATTTATCTCTCGGCCTGGCTGCGCCGGTCAAATGTGACGACGGGCGCACAGTGGATCGAAACGCGATTCGGCCGAGGCCAGGGAGCGAAGCTATCGCACACGATCGTCGTGATTTTCGCACTGATCAGTTGCCTGGGCTTTCTTGCCTATGGGTTTGTGGGACTGGGCAAGTTTGTCGAGCTATTCATCCCCTGGGAGACGATCCAACCGCATGTGCCATTCACCGTTCCCGATCGCTTCGTTCCCCATCTTTACGGCATCGGTTTTACATTAGTCGCCGTGTTTTATACCGTTCTGGGCGGAATGACGAGCCTTGTGCTGGCCGATATTCTGCAATACGCCATCATGACTCTTGCCGCCCTCTTTCTGGGGGCGATCGCCATGATTCAACTGGCGGGCAAGCCTTTGCCCGTTCCGGCAGGCTGGGAGTCGCCGTTCTTCGGATGGAAGCTCGATCTCGATTGGTCAAAGTTGATCCCTGAGGTGAACGACAAGATCGCCTCCGACCGGTTTTCACTGTTCTCGATCTTGATGATGTTGATGATCTTCAAGGGCGTGCTCGCCAGCATGGCCGGACCCGCGCCCAACTACGACATGCAGAAAATTCTGGCCACGCGCAACCCGCGCGAGGCGTGTTTGATGAGTGGCTTCGTTTCGCTGGTCCTGCTGCCGGTCCGCTACATCATGATCATCGGCTTCGCCGTGCTTGCGCTGCTGTCCTATCAACGTCTCGACCTGATGGCAGGCGGCCGGCTCGACTTCGAACAGATCATGCCTTCGGCCATCAACGAATTCATGCCCATTGGTCTCAAAGGCTGCCTGCTGGCCGGACTGCTCGCCGCGTTCCTGGGCACGTTTTCCGGCACGCTCAATGCCGCGCAGGCGTACATCGTCAACGATCTCTATCTGAAATATCTCAACCCGCGTGCCACCAATCAGCGCATCAATCTGATCTTTTACGCGACCGGCATCCTCGTGGTCACGCTCTCGGTGGTGCTGGGCTTCTTCGCCCAGGATGTGAACAGCCTTTTGCAATGGATCGTCTCGGCGCTTTATGGCAGCTATGTCGCCTCGAATGTGCTCAAGTGGTACTGGTGGCGATTCAACGGCCAGGGGTATTTCTGGGGGATGCTGGCGGGTTTGGTTCCAGCCTTGGTCTTTCCGCTGATCTTGCACAACACTCTTGAGCTTCACTACTTTCCGATCTTGCTGGCGATCTCGACAATGGGCTGCATGATCGGCACGCTGATGACGCCGCCGACCGACGCGGCCACACTCGATGCCTTCTATCGCAACGTCCGCCCCTGGGGTTTCTGGGGGCCGGTCCGAAAGCGCGTGATGGCCGCCGATCCCACCTTTCGGCCCAATCGCGACTTTGGTCGAGACATGGTGAATGTCGTGGTCGGAACAGCCTGGCAGACGCTGCTGATCCTGTTGCCGATTTATGTGGTGCTGATGAAACCCGTACCCGCGCTCCTGGTCGCGGTGGGCGTGGCCGCCACAACCTGGTTTCTCAAGAAGAACTGGTACGATCGACTCCACGAAACAAACCCCGAGCCTGAACTGGTTCTCAACGCCGCATCGGAAGGAGCCAACCACTCATGATGGGTTTTCGACGGCAAATCGACTGGCGACTCTTTCTCTGCGGCGTGCTGATCATTTCCGGGCCTCCCGCTCTCGCGCACGACGATTTCGTCTCGGGCTTCAGCGACTTTGTCCGTCGTGATGGCGATACCTTGCGCGAAGAGGGCAAGACCTACCGCTTCGTCTCGTTCAATATCCCAAACCTTCATTTCGTCGAGGATGATCTGGCCTGGGATCAATCTATGCCGTTTCGTGTACCGACGGATTTCGAAATCGATGATGCGCTCGCGTCCATCGCACAGCTCGGCGGGCAGGCGGTGCGAACGTATGTGCTTTCGGTGCGCAAGACCGATGACCCACCAGGACATTCTCGCCACATCCTCGGCCCGGGCGAGTTCGAGGAGCGCTCGTTCGTGGCGCTTGACCGCGTGATGGCCGCCGCGCATCGCCACAAGATTCGGATCATCTTTCCCTTCATCGATCAGTGGTCGTGGTGGGGCGGAACGACCGAGCTAGCGGGATTCCGCGGCAAGAAGCAAGCCGACTTTTGGACCGATCCGCAATTGTTCGACGATTACAAGGCAATCGTGGCGCATTTGGTGAATCGCAAGAACACGGTCACCGGATTGCTCTACCGAGAGGATCCCGCCATCCTCGCCTGGGAAACGGGCAATGAGCTGGGTGCTCCCGATGCCTGGACCGCCAAGGCCGCCGCTTATATCAAGAGCCTCGACTCAAACCATCTCGTCCTCGATGGAACTCAACGGCCGATACTCTCGCCCGAGTCGCTGGCCGACCCGAATATCGACTTTCTCCAGACGCACCACTACGAGCGCGACGTGCGTGAAATGATCGATCGCATCAGGAAGAATCGCCAGCTTTCGAAGGGAAAGAAGCCCTACCATGTGGGTGAGTTCGGCTTCCTGGGAACCGAGGCTCTGCGTGCCGTCATCGATACGGCGATTGATGAAGGAACCACAGGGGCGATGCTCTGGAGCCTCCGCTCGCATCACGACGGCGGCGGCTTTTTCTGGCATCATGAGCCGGCGGGCGGCGACCAGTTCAAGGCTTACCACTGGCCTGGTTTTCCCGACAGCGGTGAGGTTTACGACGAGCGGAGGCTGCTCCGCATTTTGCGGCAGAAGGCCCATGCGATTCGTGGCCTCGACGAGCCGCCAGTGCCCGCCCCAGCCGTTTCTGCCTCAATCTTGAACGTGGACGATGGCGGCCAACTCAACTGGCGGGGCAGCCCTGGGGCGTCAGGCTATGACATTGAGCGAGCCGAGTCCGCCTCCGGTCCCTGGACACTCATCGCTGCGGACGTTTCCGACGCGCGGGTGCAGTACCATCCGCTCTTTAGTGATGAATCGATCGATCCGGGAAAGGAGTACGCGTATCGAGTCATCGCCCGTAACGCCTCAGGTGCGGCGGAGCCATCACAGCCAGTCGGTCCGGTTAAAATGAGCCAGCGCACACTCGTTGACGAGTTCTGGAATGACTCTCGTCTCTTCCGTATCGAAGGAAAACCAGCCTTCGCTCAGAATGAGGCTCGAAAGTTCCGTGAAGACTGCCACCGGATCGCGGGCAAGGCCGGTGATAGCTTGGTTTATCTCGCTCGTGATGGCATTTCGTCCGTGCGCTTATTCACTTTCGGCCCCGGAGATCAGCCAAACCTGAAGGTTAGCCTATCTTCGGATGATGGCGTGACGTACCAGCCCGTTCAACTCACCTGTGACCTCAAAGACGCACACGGCAAAGCCAACTATGGCTTCTGGAACGCCTACGAGTGTCGCGTTCAGGCCGACCTGAATCACGACACGACTCAGCTCAAGATCGAATTCACGGGCGTCGCGCAGATCGGCCGGGTGGAGGTGGGTCATGGCCGACTGGCCGAGTGACGGGTGGATCGCTTCGGTGCGACGGGAGCTCGAGGAGAACATTCTCCCCTTCTGGCGGAATCACGCGGTTGACCACGAATACGGCGGCTTCGTCGCCGAATTGGCGAACGACTTGACGCCGCGACCTGGAGCCACCAAGGGCCTGATCCTCAACGCACGCATTCTCTGGAGCTTCTCGGCCGCACATGCCTGGACGCGCGACCCGCACGACGCGGAACTGGCTCATCGCGCGTATGCCTACATTCAGCATCACTTCCTGGACAAGGCGCACGGCGGTTACTACTGGGAGCTGGCCCCCGGCGGCGAATGCCTTAATGCCACGAAAAAAACCTACGGCCAGGCGTTCGCAATCTATGCTCTCGCCGAGTACGCCGTGGTATTCGCAAATTCCGAGGCGATGGACGCCGCCCGTGCCGCCTACCAGCTCATCGAGGCGAATGCCCGCGATCCGGTACACGACGGCTACTGGGAAGCGTGCGCCCGCGACTGGTCGCCCACCGCCGAGATGCGGCTTAGCGACAAGGACGAAGACGCGCCCAAGTCGATGAACAATCATCTACATATTGTTGAATCATACACGCGCCTTCATCAGATTGATCCTGATCCAGGGCTAACTGATTCAATCCGATCGCTGCTTGAGTTGTTTCTTACGAAGATCAGCACGCATCAGGGCCGTCATCTCGGCCATTTCTTTCTGGCCGACTGGACTCCGACGGGGCACGCGTACACCTTCGGCCACGATATCGAGGCAAGCTGGCTGTTGTGTGAGGCCGTTGAGCAAATCTCTGATCCGCAACTGCGGAGCAAGGTCGAGTCACTCGCCGGAAACCTCGCGCAATCCGCCTTCGAGCAAGGCCTCGACACCGACGGCGGCCTGCTCTACGCGGGCCGAGATGGCCTCATCATCGACGACCACAAGGAATGGTGGCCCCAGGCCGAGGCGGTCGTCGGCTTTGTTAATTCTCATAACATGACAGGCGAATCTCACTTCTTTGACGCTGCGACCGGCTGCTGGCGGTTCATTGAGAGCCGGATCGTCGATCGCCAGAATGGGGAGTGGTTCTGGCGAGTCGACCGTGCCGGCCATCCTGACCCCAACCTCCCCAAGCTCTCGTTCTGGAAGTGCCCCTATCACAACACCCGCGCCTGCCTCGAGATTCTTAAACGAAATTCCTAGCCGAAGGCCGCGTCGACGGATTCCCTCGTTCCCAACCGATTCCGAGCAACGACTCATGCCATCACCTGACTTCTCGTCGCGTCTCATCGGCCTTCAGGCAATGCACGAGCGTTTGATCCAGCGCCCGAATCCGCCGATCCATGCCAGCAACGGCGTCATCCAGCGCTACGAGCATCCCGTGTTGACGGCCGACCATGTACCCATCGACTGGCGGTACGAACTCGACCCAGGATCCAACCCAAGACTCCTCGAAAGACTTGGCGTGAACGCGGTCTTCAACCCCGGTGCAATCGAGCTGGACGGCAAAATTTGCCTTGTTGCCCGCGTCGAGGGGAACGACCGAAAGAGCTTTTTCGCAGTCGCCGAGAGCGACGACGGACTCGAAGGCTTCCGATTCCGCGCTGAGCCGATCGTGATGCCCGAGACGTCCGATCCCGACGTCAACGTGTACGACATGCGGCTCGTGCGGCACGAAGACGGCTGGATTTACGGCCTATTCTGCACCGAACGGAAAGACCCGAATGCCCCTCGCGGAGATTTATCGTCGGCGACCGCGCAATGCGGAATCGCGCGAACCAAGGATCTCGATACCTGGCACCGGCTCGACGATCTGATCACTCGATCGCCCCAGCAGCGCAACGTGGTGCTCCATCCCGAGTTCGTCGATGAACAATACGCGTTTTATACACGGCCCCAGGACGGTTTCATCGACACCGGCTCGGGCGGTGGAATCGGCTGGGGGCTGGCCCCTGACATCCGCCACGCCGTCATCGAGGCCCAGGAACGTATTGTCCATGACCGCAAATACCACACGATCTACGAGGTCAAAAACGGCATCGGCCCGGCCCCAATCAAGACCGATGCCGGCTGGCTCCAGCTTGCCCACGGGGTGCGCAACACCGCGTCGGGGCTGCGGTACACAATCTATGCGTTCATGACGGCCCTCGACGACCCGGCCCGTCTCATCCACGAGCCAGGCGGCTACCTGATCGCCCCCGAGGGCGAGGAACGGATCGGTGATGTTTCCAACGTCACGTTCACCAACGGCTGGGTCGCCCGCGGCGATGGAACGCTGTTAATTTACTACGCATCGAGCGACACCCGTTGTCACGTCGCGACCTCGACCGTCGACACACTCGTCGACTATTGCCAGAACACGCCTCAAGACCCACTCCGCTCGGCCGCCTGCGTTCAGCAACGGATTGAGCTGATCCGTCGAAACCGTGGACGTCATTAGACGAAGCACCGCTCGTCCCGTCGGCGATGATGTTCTTGACCTCCCCGCCGTTCAGCGAGCGCCCGTGAGTCCAGCGAGCATCCCTACGCATCCCCGAAATTCGGTAAAGTCGACTCGATTTCAAAGAGATTTCGCAGTTTCAACTTGTCAGGACTCGCAATCCTACGTTGGATTCTCCCCCCTCGCGGCGGCGGGGTGCAACATTCGCAAGCTGCCGCGAAGATTGTTTTTCGCGTGCCTCCTGCCGCGCTGAAACCCAGCGGCGGGTCGCATAGTCGTTCCAGAAGGTTGAGTCCCCTTCCACCACAAAGCCTGAATCGAACGCCTCAACGATCGACGAACCAAAATCGGCGACACATCAGGATTCAAGGACGACGAAGTAGCGGGGACGAGACTCGAACTCGTGACCTGCGGGTTATGAATCCGCTGCAAACACCTAGAAATCAGGCGAAACCGCCCCGCCTTGCCCACCTATTGCCCACCGACACTTGTCAGACAAACGCAAGTTTGCCCACCGATCTTTGCAAGGTGGTGGCCGCCTGGCCGACTTTGCCCGAGGCCCTGAGGGCGGGAATCACGGCGATGGTGGCCGCCGCCGGGAAGGTGGACGGATGAGGCCCGGCCGCCAGCCGTGCCTTCTTGCCTCAAAAGTGATATCGTAAGAGTCGCAGGAAGCGACATATCCTGATTCTGTCGGTTTCGGGCGCATAGGAAAAGGGGCCTAACCCGCGCGAACGGGCGGCCCCCGAGTGTCCCGGAATCGTTTGGCACGCAACCAAGGACTAATTCAGTATGTCTGCGCCAAACTGTGTTGACAAGTCGGCGGCCCCAAATGCGCCCGCCACCACCTGCGCCCCGATGGCCCTGCGCGTCGGTGACGTAGCCCGCGCGATCGGCATTAGCCGCCGCGCCCTGGAACGCCTTCGCGCCGCTGGCGGATTCCCGCCGCCGGATAAGGTGATCGGGCGCTGCCCGGTCTGGCGCGTTGAGACGATTCACGCCTGGCTGGGGGCGTGATCCAATGAGAAACCCGCACCTGCAAAGCCCCCTCGGGAACGAGGGGGGAGGATCGTCGTACGCGCCGCGCAATGGCCGGACGGCCCTGGAGACGGCCCTGGACCTGCTACGGCTGGGTTTGTGGCCCGTCCCGTTGTATCGCCTCGGGGACGTGATGCCCAATGGCGGGGCGAGCAAGGGTAAGGAACCGATCGGCAACGGGTGGGGCCTGAAACGCCCCACGCCCGCCAGCCTGACCGCGATCTACCAGCGCCACCCCGGCGCGGGCGTGGGAATCCGGCTGGGGCCTGAGGGTGGCGTGATCGACCTGGAGATTGACGGCCCCGGCGGGGAGGAATCGCTGGCGAAACTTTTCGGCGGGGAGGTGGTGGATACGCTGGGGTGGAAAAGTCGGCGCGGCTGGCATCGCTTGTTTCGGTACGAACCACGCCTGGACGCGATCGGCAAAGTGAAGCTGACCCACCGCGACTTGCCCGGCCTGGAGATAAGGGCAGGGGTGGGTGGTCAAGCGCAATCCGCGTGCCCGCCGTCAATGGGGGAGGACGGCCAGCCCCGCCAATGGTTCGGTGACACGATCCAACCGTTGCCCGAGGTGGCGCTGGCCTACCTGGAACGCATCGCCGCCAAGCCCGAGGCGGCCACCAATGGCGTCGGGTGGGAGTGGACGATTCCGCCCGCCGCCGATCCAGCCGCCGCATGGTTCCGCAAGGCCCTGGAGAATGAGGCGGGGCGGGTGGCAATGGCGACTGAGGGGGCGCGACATGACACCTTGCTACGCGCGGCCCGTACGTTGGCCGGACACGTCCACCACGGCTATTTGACGGAAGCTGAGATCGTGCTGGTACTGGCGACGGCCGCCCGCCGTTGCGGTCTGGACGATGCTGAGATAGCCGAGACAATCCGCGACGGGATTCACAACGGCCTGGCAAACCCGTTGCCGTGGCCGGAGAAACTAGACCGCCGCGTCGTGTTCCCCCCGCCGGGGCCGCCGGGTTCCGATGGTATGCCCCAACCGTGGCCGCCGTTGCGTCTCAATCAACCCCCAACCCCGCCGCCCTTCCCGATCGACGTTTTCCCAACGTTTCTAAAGGATTACGCCCTTGCCGTGGCTGGGGCGGTTCAAACGCCGATCGACCTCGTGGGAGGCGCAATGCTGGCGGTGGCGTCGGCCGCGATCGGGCAAAGCGTCCACCTGAGATTGAGACGTACTTGGTCGGAACCGCCGATCTTGTTCATGCTGATCGTCGCCGATCCGGGCAAGAAGAAAACGCCCGCGATCCGGGTGGTGGGCAAACCGTTGGCGGAGATCGACCACGAGCTGCGCAAGCAATCAAGAGTCGAGCGCGAGCGGTGGGAGGCAAGCAAGAAAACGAAAACCCGAGACGGTATCGACCCGCCGCCCGGCCCGGAACCGCCACAACGCCGCGCGGTGGTGAAGGACATTACGCGGGAGTCGCTTTGCGTTATGTTGGCATCCAATCCACGTGGTCTGCTATGCGACCCGGATGAGGCGACGGCGTGGGTCGCATCCATGAATCAGTATAAAGCCAAGGGTTCCGACCGCCAGTTTTGGTTATCTCTGTTTAGCGGCGTCGGCGTCTCAGTGGATCGGAAGGGTGGGGGGGAATCGCTTTACGCCCCGTTCCCGTTCGTAACCGTGATCGGTGGGATTCCACCTGAGATGCTGGGGAATCTTCACGAGGATCGGGGGCGTGACGATGGTTTTTTCGATCGTCTCTTGTTCGTCGCCCCACCGCCCGACGCCTGGCCGTCGAACCATTGGACCGAGGATGAGCTGGCGGAATCGGTGGAAGCGGAGTGGACGAATACCATCCACCGCCTCAGGGACACGAAGATGGCGTACGACAATAACAGCGACCTGGAGCGGCCGTTCTATGTCCAATTCAGCCCACGAGGCCGCGCGGCGTGGGAGGAATGGTACAACCGGCACGGCGCGGAGCTTGACGACGTTGACCTACCCCCCCACCAAGCGGGCGCGTACTCCAAACTGTTCACTTACGGCGCGCGGCTGGCCTTGGTGCTATCGCGATTGCGTGGCGTGTGCGACCCCACCACGTCGCCATACACCCCCGGCCCGGTGGAAGCGTGCGACGTAATGGGCGCGGCGCGATTGGTGGACTATTTCAAGGCAACGGCCGCGCGGGTTGCGTGCCAAGCGGCTGGCGGGATGCTTAACCGCGACGCCGCCGTGATCCTGGCATGGATTCGTCGTCATCGGTGGGAGGTGTTCAGGACGGCCGAATTGACTGCCCACCGTCGGCGGTATCGCGAAGATCCGCGTGCCCTAGAGGCCGGTTTGTCGGCGCTGGAGGCGGCAAACGCCATACGCCCCATTGGCGGAGACGCAACGCCACGAGGCCGGGGACGCCCCGCCCTGGCAAGCTACGAGGTGAATCCTCAGGCTATACCCCCTTCCGATAATTCCGTTAATTCCGAAAATAGAGAGTCGAGCGGGCATTATTCGGAATTTTCGGAATTTACGGAAGGGGTAGAACACGAACGGGAGGTGTTCGACCTATGACCGTCGCCACACTGCGCCGCCGCCTGGAGGATAGGGGCGTGCGGCTGGAACTGAGGGTGAAGGTGGACGCCCCCGCTGGCGTGATCCGACCTGAGGACCGCGCGGCCCTGGCAGAACACCGTGACGGATTGCTGGCCGTGCTGGCGTGGGAAGCGCTGGGGTATCGGGAGCGCCTTCGGCTGGCTTGGACGGCCCTGGATGCTGACCCGTATACATCGGTCGAACGAGCGGCCATTCAAGCGGAGAACGAGCCGTGACGCCCTTGCTGACCCTCGGGCGCGGCCAAGGGGGGGATGGGGGGGAGGGCACGTCCATTTATTGGGGGGTAGGCGCGGAAATCCGCCCCACACCCCGCGCACAAAAATGAATGGGTTTTCCTAGGGGTAGCAGCCCGCCCCAGACCTCAGGCGGAAAACCACGCCCAAAAGATCAGGCACACCCCGAACATTCCGACGCCTACTCGCACGTTTAACCGACGCCATGCGACGATAAAACGTCAAGAGGCCGGACGCCCTGTAACAAGCGTCCGGCCCGAGGCCCCGCAACCTGCGAAAGTGAGAAGCCAAATGGCATCATACCGTCAACGTGGCCGGACATGGTACTACCGGATTACGACCTACGTCCTGGAACATGGCGCGTGGGTTCCGGTGAAGGTGGAACGCAAGGGGCGGCCGACATTGCCCGAGACGAAAGCGCTTGCAAGGGCGGCCGAAGATGAGGCCGCGAAACTTCGCGCCGGTCTCGTCGATGCGTCCGAACTGGCGTTCCAGCGCCATGCGGCGGCCAGTCTCTACGAACACCTGGACGCCTGGCGAAACGACCTGGACGCGCGGGGGAATACCGAAAAGCACGTCCACCTTCACCACGACCGCGCCGCCCGGATCGTGGCGCTGATCGCGGGCGCGAGTCTGGCGACGATCGACCCCGGCAAGGTCAGCCGCAAGGAGCTGGCCGACGCTTGGAATGCCACCGAGGAAGTATTGAAGCGCGCCCGCCTCGGTGATCTTCAACCGGATCGCGTTCAAGCCGCCCTGGACGCCCTGAGACGAGCGGGGCGAAGTCTGGCGACGTTGAACCATCATCGCGGCGCGATCCGTTCCTTCGCCCGCTGGCTTGTCGATACGGGCCGCCTGCCCCGCGATCCGCTGCGCGGGGTGCGCGGATTCAACGCGGCCGAAGATCGTCGCCACGACCGCCGTACTCTCTCGACTGAGGATATGCGGCGTTTGATCCAAGTCGCAAACGACGGCGGGCCATACCAACGCATGACCGGCCCGGATCGGGCGCTTTGCTACCGCGTGGCGGTGGCCGCCGGTCTGCGCCTGGCCGAAATGACGAGTCTGACGCCCCGATCGTTCGACCTGAGACCGGGGGCCGCCTCGGTGTTCGTGGCCGCCCGCGCCGCGAAGAATCGAAGGGATGCCCGACTTCCGATTCCTGAGGACGTACGGGTGGACCTGGCCGCCTATATCTCGTCGATCGACCCCGAGGCCCCGGTGTTCCCCTTGCCCGCCAAGGGGGCGGCCATGTTGCGGGTGGACCTGGACGCGGCGGGAATCGCCTACCGAGACGACGCTGGGCAGGTGTTCGACTTCCACGCCCTAAGGTGTCAGCTTGCCACCGAGGCCGATCGGGCGGGTGTCAGTCCCCGAGTGATCCAACGGATGATGAGGCATTCCACCCTGGAACTGTCGGGCCGATACACCCGGCCCCGCCTACATGACCTGGAAGGGGCGGCGGCGGCCTTACCAAGTTTGGCCCCAACAACTGCCCCGCCCACCACCGAGGCCGCTACGGGTACAAATGGTCAACCCATAAGAAAACTCTTTGCCCACTATTTGCCCACCGGAGACGCCGCAAGGGGTCATTTTGGGTCGGACACTGGCGGGATGGAACATGAAAGCATGGTTTTGACGGGTGAGCCGCAAACACCTAAAAACAAGGCCCGCGACGTTTCCGTGCGGGCCGTGTCGGGTGGTGTCGTAAGTAGCGGGGACGAGACTCGAACTCGTGACCTGCGGGTTATGAATCCGCTGCTCTAGCCAGCTGAGCTACCCCGCTGGGGGTGCCGCGCGGAGCCCTAAAATCGAATCGGACCCGTTGACCGCGGTTAAGAGAGAAAAGGATACTCGTCCTTTCCTCCGGATTCAAGCGGCCCGACCCGACACTTTGACGAGAGACGGAAATCGCCCTCATGCCTCCCCAGTATATTTACACCATCGAAAACCTCTCCAAGAGTCACGCGAAGAAAGAGGTTCTTAAAAACATCTGGCTGGCCTTCTACCCCGGGGCCAAGATCGGCGTCTTGGGCGCAAACGGAGCGGGTAAGAGTACGCTCATGCGGATCATGGCGGGCCTCGAAAAGGATTTCGTCGGCACAGCGCGACTCGCCTCCGGCTACAGCGTCGGATATCTCTCGCAAGAACCGATCCTCAATCCCGAGAAGAACGTGCTCGGCAACGTCGAGGAAGCCGTCGCGCATACCCGCGCCCTGCTCGACCGCTTCAACGAAATCAACACGAAGATGGCCGAGCCGATGGAACCGGACGAGTTGGACGCTCTGCTCGAAGAACAAGGCGATGTTCAAGACAAGATCGAGCACGTCAACGGCTGGGAGCTTGATCGCCAGCTCGAAATCGCCATGGACGCCATGCGCCTTCCTCCCGCTGATGCCAAGGTCTCCTCTCTCTCCGGAGGGGAAAAACGCCGCGTCGCACTCTGCAAGCTGCTGCTGGAAAAACCCGATCTGCTGCTGCTCGACGAGCCGACCAACCACCTCGACGCAGAAAGCGTCGCCTGGCTCGAACGACACCTTGAGGAATATCCGGGCACAGTCGTCGCCGTCACCCACGATCGTTACTTCCTCGACAACGTCGCCAAGTGGATCCTCGAACTCGACCGCGGTCGCGGCATCCCCTGGGAGGGCAACTACACATCCTGGCTGGAACAGAAGAAAGCCCGGCTCGAAAAGGAAGAGAAACAGGAAGCCTCGCGGCAGAAAACCCTTGAGCGCGAGCTGGAATGGGTCCGGCTCGCACCCCGGGCACGCGTCGCCAAGAACAAGGCCCGCCTGCAGCGCTACGAACAAATGGCCGCCGAACAGGCGGACAAGCGTGACGAAGCCCTGACAATTCAGATCCCGCCCGGCCCCCACCTCGGCTCAGTCGTCGTCGAGGCCGTCAATGTTACCAAGTGCTTCGGCGATCGCGTCCTCTTCGAGGGCATGACCTTTCGCCTTCCGCCCGGCGGTATCATCGGCGTCATTGGTCCCAACGGCGCAGGCAAAACCACGCTCTTCCGCATGATCGTCGGCCAGGAACAGCCGACCAGCGGCACACTCCGAGTCGGCGAGACCGTCTCGGTTTCCTATGTCGACCAGAGCCGCGAGACGCTGACGGCCGAGAACTCGATCTTTCAGGAGATCAGTGGCGGCAAGGATCAGGTCGAGTTGGGTAAGCGCAAGGTTCCCAGCCGTGGCTATGTCTCCTGGTTCAACTTTCGCGGTCCTGACCAGGAAAAGAAGGTCGGCAACCTCTCGGGCGGGGAACGCAACCGGGTCCACCTCGCCAAGGTACTCAAAAGCGGCGGCAATGTGCTTTTGCTCGACGAACCCACCAACGACCTCGACATCGACACACTGCGCGCCCTTGAAGACGCCATTCTCGACTTCGCTGGCTGCGCTGTGGTGATCAGCCACGATCGCTGGTTCCTCGATCGCATCGCCACCCACATCCTGGCCTTCGAAGGCGATAGCACCGTTCACTGGTGCGAAGGCAATTATCAGACTTACGAACAACAGCGCAAGGAACGGCTGGGAATCGCCGCCGACCAACCTCATCGCATCAAGTATCGGGCCTTGACACGCTGACCCAATCGACCTGAGTTCGCCAAGCATCAGGCTGGGCTTGGCTTCGAGTTGCGGTTAAGATCAGACCATTCTTTTCAGTGTGGTCGAATCCCCCAGGGAGAAGCAGAGAGATGAGCGATCAAAGCCGTCGCGATTTCCTCAAGGCCGCCGCCGGTAGCGCCGCGCTGCTCGCTTCCGGCCTCGTATCGACACACTCCGTTCGGGCCGCCGCCCTGCCCCGCTTTGCGGCCGAGGGTCTGGTCCCGCTGGGCAAGACGGGTATCGAGGTCTCGCGGCTGGCCGCGGGCACCGGATTCAACGGATACGACCGGTCATCCGAGCAAACTCGCGCGGGTAAGGCCGCCTTCGAGAAACTGATGAACCACGCCATTGAGCGCGGCGTCACCTTCATCGACATGGCCGACCTCTACGGCTCTCACCCGTTCGTCAACGAGGTCATCCGGGGCCTCCCACGCGACAAGTTCGTGCTGCTCTCCAAAATCTGGCCGCGCAACGAGAAGTGGGTCACCCCCTCAGGCGGTGCCAAGGCGGAAATCGATCGCTTCCGCAAGGAACTCGGCACCGATCGTGTCGACGTCTGCCTGATCCACTGCATGCTCAATGATCAGTGGCCAACCGAATACGAACGAATTCGCGACGAGCTTTCGGAACTCAAGGCCAATGGCACCGTGGGTGCGGTGGGCGTCTCCTGCCACGATTTCGGCGCACTCAAGGTCGCCTCCGAGCATCCCTGGGTCGATGTCATCTTCGCCCGAATCAACAACAAGGGCGGAGCGGAATACTCCTGCGATGGAACAGCCGAGGAAGTTGCCGCCGTCCTGAAAGCCGCACGCTCCAACGGCAAGGCTGTCGTCGGCATGAAAATCTTCGGTGCGGGCAAGCTCGTCAAGCCCGACGAAAAGGCGGCATCGCTCAAGTATGTGTTCGAAAATCAACTCGTTGATGCCATCACCGTTGGGATGATGAACCCCGAACAGGTCGACGACACCTTCGCCCAGATGGCCAGGGTCTGAGACCTTGAGCAAACGACGCAGAAACGCACAGCTCCTCCACCTGGTTTTTCTGATAGGCGGAGTCGCATCGTCGGTCTTGGCGCAAGCCTCGCCGAAAGCCCCGATCGCGATCGACCTCGCGGGCGAAACCGCCCGCCAGTCGATCGTCGATCGCCAGGCTGGCCAGTATCTGGGCCACCCCACCACCGTGCTGCTCGAAGACGACCAGACGATCCTCTGCGTCTATCCCGAGGGTCACGGCAAGGGAGCGATTCGCCTCAAGCGCAGCGACAACGCCGGACGCACGTGGTCGGAGCCGCTGCCAACTCCACCAAGTTGGTCGACCTCAAAGGAAACGCCGACCATACACCGCGTCGTCGATCCAGAGGGGCGCAAGCGTTTGATCCTGTTCTCCGGCCTGTATCCGATCCGATCCGCCCGCAGCGACGACGACGGCCAATCGTGGACGGAGCTTGAACCCATCGGCGATTTCGGTGGAATCGTCGCCATGTCCAGCGTCGAACGACTCCGCGACGGCTCCTATCTGGCTCTCTTCCACGATGACGGCCGGTTTTTGCGCAATCGCGGCAAACTAGCACCTTTCCAGGTCTATCAGACGCTCTCCACCGATGGCGGCCTGACCTGGGGGCAACCCCGCGCGATCGCCACCCACCCGGACGCCGACCTTTGCGAACCCGGCCTGATCCGTTCACCCGGCGACGGTCGACAGCTCGCCGTGTTGCTCCGCGAAAACAGTCGCAAACATCCCAGCTTTTTGATCACCTCGGAAGACGAGGCCCGCACCTGGTCGGCTCCCGTAGAGCTCAATCCCGCGCTGACGGGCGATCGCCACGTCGGCAAGTATTCGAATGACGGCCGGCTCCTGATCACCTTCCGCGACACCGCGCCCAATAGCCCAACCCAGGGTGATTGGGTCGCATGGGTCGGCACTTATGACGACATGATCCACGGCCGTCCCGGTCAATATCGCGTTCGCCTCATGGACAATCATCATCAATGGGATTGCGGGTATCCCGGCCTGGAACATTCGAAGGACGACACATTCGTCCTGACTTCCTATGGTCACTGGACACCCGATGAGCCAGCTTACGTCGTCAGCCTTCGACTCACTCTCGACGAGCTGGATCAGAAAGCCAAGGCGTTGAAAAACGCAGAGAATTCCCCATGACACACCCTCGATCGAATCGACGCGGCTGGCTCGCCGCCATGAGCGGGCTTGCTCTGGGAACGACGCTCAACAGGCCGATAGCCTCATTGGCCGGGGCGTCTCCGATTCTCTCACCCCTACGAAAACGCTCGATCGGTGTATCGACCTATTCGTTCTGGCAATTCCGCGGCGAAAAGCTGGGCATCGAGGCCTGTATCGAAAAAGCCGCCGAGATGGGCTTCGATGGCGTCGAGTTGCTTCACGTCCAGATGACCGACGAATCCAACGCCGCGATCCAAGCCATCAAGCGGAGGGCGCATTCGCTCGGCCTCTGCCTCATGGGTTTCTCCACTCACCAGGGCTTTCTCTATCCCGAGGAATCCCAGCGACGAGACAACATCCAGAAGACGCTCTATCAGATCGACCTCGCTGCGCGGCTCGGCATTCCCACCATGCGGATCAACACAGGACGCTGGAACACGACCAAGAGCTTCGACGACCTGATGGCAAACAAGGGCATCGAGCCGCCCCTCTCCGGCGTCAGCGAGGACCAGGCGTTTGACTGGGTAATCGACTCGATTGAGAAACTGCTCCCCCGCGCCGAGGAATGCGGCGTGGTGCTCGGCCTCGAAAACCACTGGGGCCTCGGCCGAACCGCCGCCGGCGTCCTGCGGATTGCCGAGGCGATCAAATCCCCCTGGCTCCAGATCACCCTCGACACCGGCAACTTTCTCGAAGATTCGTACAACCAGATGGAGGCCCTCGCCGCAAGCCCGGTCGGCCTCTGCCTCGTCCAGGCCAAGACCTATCAGGGCGGCGGCCGATGGTACAGCCTCGACCTCGACTACTCCAAGATCGGAGAGATCCTCAACCGGCACAACTATCGCGGTTGGATCTCGCTCGAATTTGAAGGCAACGCCGACCCCGAGACGGCCGTTCCCGAAAGCCTCGCACTCTTGCGAACGCATCTCTCCTAAATCCGAGAAGCCCCTCAGAACTCACGTCAACCGTGACACGTCAGCTTTAGTTATCGGTGCAATCACCGTAATCAGGGACTCAGCCGCATCACGTCCCAACCCGCCCCAGTGCGACGATACGCAAAACGGTCGTGCAAGCGACTAGCCCTCCCCTGCCAAAACTCGATCACTGTCGGCATTACCCGGTAGCCACCCCAGCAGGAAGGCCGAGGGATATCGCCGTCAGGGTGTTCTTGCGCCATTCGAGCGACCGCCTCCTCCAGCACTCGTCGATCCGTCAACACGCGGCTCTGCTCACTCGCCCACGCCCCGACTCGCGACGCCGGCGGGCGACTTCGAAAATACGCGTCCGATTCCTCCGGGCTTGTGCGCTCGACCGCCCCTTCGATCCGCACCTGCCGCTCCAGCTCATGCCAGTAAAACACGAGGGCGGCGTGCGGGTTCCGTTCCAGCTCCGTCCCCTTCCGGCTGTCATAATTGGTGAAAAATGTAAACCCGCGCTCGTCAAAACCCCGCAGCAAGACCATCCGCGCCGAGGGTTTTCCATCGGACGAGGCCGTGGCGAGCGTCATCGCTTCCGGCTCGTTGATACCAGACGCACGAGCTACCTCGAACCAGAGCGCAAACTGACGGATCGGGTCATCGTTCAAGTCCGACCGTTCCAGGGAGCCTCGAACGTAATCCTTGCGGTTTTCTCCCAGTTCCATCGCCATGCCATCCCTCAGTCAATCGGATAGGAAGATTTGGTTGAATGCCCACTCAGTCCGGAAAGCCGACGTCGGTCAGTTTCTCGCTCACGTCCCAGAGCCGCCGCGCCGCCTCATCATCACACGCGGCGGGTGACGGTTCGACAGCACGGCACTTGTTGAAATAACGGCCGCTCAAGCCCGAGACCTCCGCCGCACTGGCCAGATAGACCGAAGTTCGCGCGCCTGCTTCGGGAGTAATCGCCGCGATTCGAGCGAAGGCGCCAGTCACCAATCCGGGCATTCCACCCCAGCCAAAAAACGCGGTGCGAACAAAGCCGGGATGCAGGCAGTTCGCCGTCACACCCGACCCTTCCAGCCGTCGCGCCAGCTCTCGGGTGAACAGCACATTCGCCAGCTTCGACTGGCAATAGGCACCCCAACCTGAATAGCGTTTCCTTGCTTGCAGATCGTCGAAATTCAAGGAGCGTGCCCCTCGATGCGCGTCGGAAGCAACCGACACAATCCGCGCGTCACCGGCCGCTCGCAACTGAGGAATCAGCAGATTGGTCAGAGTGAAATAGCCAAGATGATTGAGGGCGAAGGTCTTCTCAAATCCTTCGGGGGTCTCCTCTCGCTTCAAGAACATTGCACCCGCGTTGTTCACCAGGATATCGAGGCGCGGCACCCGGCTTTGCACCTCCTTGGCAAGTTCCCGCACCGAAACCTGCGACGAAAGATCGGCAACAAGGAAGCCGACTGTTCGATCATCTCGGCCTCCATGCTCCCGAATCTCCTGAACCACACGCTCGCACTTCTGCTCATTTCGCCCCACGACCCACAGATCAGCACCCAACCCCACAAGCCGTTCGGCCGTGATGCGGCCGATCCCGTCGGTGGCTCCCGTCACCACGGCAACCTTTCCCAGTAACGGCTTGAAATCAGGCGAAGCGTCAAGCGTCGACACGCGGTATCCCCCGTTAGTCTCAGTTAAGACCCTTAATTCCTACTCTGAGTGTAGCCGTAGCCAGCCTCACGGCCACGTGATCCCTCATGACTTGCCTCGAACCACGAGTCCAGGCGAGCGGCCCGGCCAACCATTGCTAGAATAATAATGGGAATACTCCCCCGATGAATCCCGAGCGCCCCGCAGGGATAAACCCAACGATGCCCGACAGCCTCATCTATCTTGACAACCACGCCACCACCCGAGTCGACCCTCGCGTGCTCGCCGCGATGTTGCCGTATTTCACTGAGATTTACGGCAACCCGGCCAGCGTCTCGCACGCCTTTGGTTGGGAGGCCGAAGCCGCCGTCGAATCGGCACGCGAGCAAGTCGCCAACCTCATCGGCGCGGAGCCCAAGGATATCGTTTTCACCTCGGGCGCAACCGAGTCGAACAATCTCGCGATAAAGGGCTGCCTCGCCCGGCTCAAGCGCAAAGGCAACCACGTCATATCGGCGGCCACTGAGCATCGCGCTGTGCTCGATCCGCTTCGTCACCACGCGCGCGAGGGTGGGAACGTCACCTTCCTGAAGCCCGACCAACACGGCCTCATCGACGAGAAATCCGTTGCCGACGCGATCACGGACCAAACGGTTCTCGTCTCGATCATGGCCGCCAATAACGAAGTCGGCACCATCAATCCGACCGCCGAGATCGGTGCTCTCTGCCACGACCGAGGCGTCCTCTTCCACACCGATGCCGTCCAGGCCGTCGGAAAAGTTCCTCTTAATGTGAACGATCACCAGATTGACCTGCTCAGCCTGACCGCACACAAGATTCACGGGCCCAAGGGGATCGGCGCGCTCTACGTTCGCCGCCGGAATCCTCAGGTCCGTCTCGAACCGCTCATCGAAGGAGGCGGCCACGAGCGCGGCCTTCGAAGCGGAACGCTGCCCGTGCCACTCATTGTCGGATTTGGCGTGGCCGCCGAAATCGCCCGCACGGAGTTCGAGTCTCAGGTGGCCCATCTGCGCCAGCTCCGCGACCGCCTTGAGGCCGGCCTGTTCACCGTCGTCCCTCAAATTCATCTCAACGGCCACCCGACACGTCGATTGCCGAATAACCTCAACGTCAGTTTCGAACTGGTCGAAGGCGAGGCGTTGATGATGGCCATGCGCGACATTGCCGTTTCTTCGGGTTCGGCCTGCACGTCGGCCAACCCCGAGCCGAGCCACGTCCTGCTCGCGATGGGCCTCGACGAGGATCTCGCCCGCGCGAGTTTACGTTTTGGCGTTGGACGTTTTAACTCCATTGAGGAGATAAACCAGACAATCGTCACAGTGGCCCGGGCTGTCGAATCCCTGCGAAACATGAGCGCCGCCTGGCCGCGGTAGTTGCCTGGAAACCGAAGGTCGGCCATACGACTTGCCTTGAACTTCGAGCCGTCGACGTATAGGATTTTCCATTACCGGTGCGATTTGTCTGTTAATCCATGGGAGCATCACTCAAAATGCCCGTGACCCTGAGCGAAAAAGCCGCCTCCGAGGTCAAGCGGATCATTACCGATCAGAATCTGCCGGAGAATACCGTCCTTCGCGTCGGTGTTCAGGGCGGCGGCTGCAGCGGTTTCTCCTATAGCCTCAATTTCGACGAAGAGGTGACGGAGAAGGACCGAGTAGCCGAGTTCCACGGCGTCCGCATGGCCATCGAGAAGAAATTCGATCCTTACCTCGACGGCACCGTCGTCGACTTCGTCGACGATATCCAGGGCCGCGGGTTCAAGTTTAACAATCCGAACGTGGTGAAGAGCTGCGGCTGCGGCAGCTCGTTCCAGGTCTGAGCGACCACCTTGTCGCTCGTACACCTTCTGCATCCAGAGCAAGCGACGGCTTCGGCTGTCGCTTGCTTTCCATTGACCTGATCGCAATCGGTCACGCGGACTCCAGAACCTCGGGGTTGACCACGCAATCCTTGCGAACGCTACCACGAAGGTGGTCGACGATCGATTGCGCCGCCATCTCCGCCATGTCCGCCATTGCCAGAGTGTCAATCCCTGCAATGTGCGGGCTGATCACCACATTCTGGAGCGAGATGAGGGGATTGCTGGGTCGTGGCGGCTCGGGGTCCATCACATCCAGACCGGCCCCGGCCAGATGCCCCCTCTTCAAAGCCGCGTGCAATGCCGCTTCATCGACAACCCCACCCCTCGCCGTGTTGATCAAGATCGACCCAAACCGCATCCTCCCCAGCACCGACTCGTCGAACCAGCGCCGAGTCGAGGGGGTCAGCGGACAGTGCAGACTCACGACGTCGCTTTCGGCCAGAAGTGCTTCGAATTCCACAAGCCGAACACCGCTGGCCAGCCCCTCCGATTGACGAGCCACCGGGTCATGGGCGATCACGTTCATGCCAAACGCCTGGGCCCTCGGGATCATCGCACGCCCGATCCGACCCACCCCCACCAACCCCAGCGTCTTGCCGCGCAACGGCATGACCAGCGTCCGGTCCCAACCACCCGCACGCACGATCCGGTC
The DNA here is from genome assembly GCA_041750675.1 of Isosphaeraceae bacterium. Lineage (GTDB taxonomy): Bacteria > Planctomycetota > Planctomycetia > Isosphaerales > Isosphaeraceae > BPJS01. Next base: position 43,663 of record JBGSYY010000512.1, read on the forward strand.
ATTCCAGGCGATCCGACGCGTCACCGCGAGCAACAGGCCGAACGCCTGCTCCGCCACCGAGTCGTGGTTGGCCCCCGGCGTGATCGTCACGACAACTCCGTGTCCCGTGGCGGCCTCGACGTCCACCGCATCATAGCCCACACCGGTTCGGGCAATGATCCGTAGCCTGAGGCACGCCGCGATCAATTCCTCAGTATACGGCTCGCCCCCGGCCACGACTCCCGCGCACTCCGGCAGGTAATTCCTCAGGTCGTCCGCTGTCAGTGCGTGTTCTCCCGGCGGATCAACAATCGTCAATCCCGCCTCAGTCAACAACTCGCGAAACCGTCCCGGTTGAGATCGAAGCGGGCCGGACGAAATCAATACTTGGAGTGGCTTCACGCTATCCTCTTGAGGAGACTCGCCGCAGGTGGCCTGATGCGACCAACCAATCGTGGGTGAAATCGGTCGCAACCTTGGTTCAGTCAGCACTTGCGGATAAGCTTACTAGGTCATTCCACACCAGCGAAACCCTTGGGTCCGTCATCGTGAGTCGCAGCGTTTTCGTCACTCGCAGAATCCCCGAACCTGCCCCTCATCGACTTCGTGAGGCGGCCGATGATTTTGCCATATATGACGAAGACCGCTCGCTCGCACCGGAAGCACTCGCCCAGGCCGTCTCCGGACGTGATGCCGTCCTTTGCTTGCTGACCGATCGCATCGACCGCGCGATCCTCGAAGCCGCAAAAGGCTGTCGCCTCTTCGCCAACATGGCCGTGGGCTATAACAATATCGACGTCCAGGCCGCGACCGACCTGGGCATCCTGGTCACGAACACGCCCGGTGTTCTAACGGAATCGACCGCCGACCTGACATTCGCCCTGATCCTCTCGGTCGCACGGCGGATCGTCGAGGGTGACGCCACAATGCGTGCCGGCGAGTTCGAGGGTTGGGGCCCCCTGTACATGCTCGGAACCGAGGTCTCGGGTTCCACGCTGGGGTTGATCGGCCCTGGGCGCATCGCCACGGCGGTCGCGCGTCGCGCGGTCGGTTTCGGCATGCGTTTGCTATATCATGGTCGTAGCGAGAATTCCGAGCTGGAGAGTTTGGGGGCCCAGGCCGTCGGACTCGACGACCTCCTCCGCACCTCCGATTTTGTCAGCCTGCACGTCCCCTTGACCGATCAAACAAAGCACCTGATCAATGCGCGGGCCTTGGGCCTGATGAAGCCGACCGCCTTCCTGGTCAATACCGCCCGAGGCCCCGTCGTCGACGAGGCCGCGCTGGTCGACGCCCTTCGCTCAGGCCGGATTGCTGGGGCGGGCCTTGATGTTTACGAGCGCGAACCCGACATGGCCGAAGGCCTCGCCCTTTGCCCCAATACCGTCCTCCTCCCCCATCTCGGAAGCGCGACCCACACGACCCGGGCCGCCATGGCCGCTATGGCCGCTGACAATATCCTGGCACTTTGGCGGGGCGAACGTCCTCCCAATCTGGTCAATCCCGAGGCCTGGCCACTCGCTCACGGCTTGAACGATCACTCCTCCCAGCCGAATCAAGGAGCGGGGCCGCGCTGACGGCTTCGGTTGGTATGGGCCTACTCAAGTTCAAACTGCCATCGACCTCCTGGAGCGTGGAGGACCTTCGTCAGGCGTACGTTCTCGGCCCCGACGGCACGCCCATGCCCGGTGATGTCGCAATCCGAGGCTCCGAACTTCATATTCGACGAGTCAACAACGAGAGCGGCCGTGTCGTGGTGCCCTGGAGGATCGAGGGCTTCGGCCGCTTGATGCTCAACACCGCCACCCTGCCCGAACGGATGCAGCCCTACGACCTCGTCGTCGAACTGGCTCGCGGCACCCTGAACGACTTGCAGAATCAGCTTGTTATCTGGCAAAACGAGATTCAGATCAGCAACGAGCTGAGGGCCCTCATGTCCCGGGCCCGCAACCATTTCGCCCGCGCGGCCACCTCTCGCGACGAGCCGCTCGTCTCTCAAGAGGAGTCCGCCCGCGCACTGCGTGACGGGGTCCTGGCGGGTCGACAACTCGCCGAAACCTACAGCGCTCAGCTCCTCGAGCGCCGGCGTGACGAAGGCCCAGCGTTCAAGACGCGACTCGCCATCGAGCTGGGCAGCACTTCCCGCCCGCAACCATGGTGGACGTACATTCCGGACGCGTTCACCGCGGCCCGCGTCGATATGAGCTGGCGGACGATCGCCGCCGAATCGGGCCAGTATCGTTGGGAAGTGCCCGACGCCCAGATTCACTGGTGCCGCAAGCATCGAATCAAGCCCTCGGCCGGCCCGCTGATCGATCTTCGTCCCGGGGCCTTGCCCGACTGGCTCTGGCTCTGGCAGGGCGATTATGAGGAGATTCACACCCAGGCCGTCGATTTCGTTCGCCACGCGCTTTCACGCTATCGAGGCAAAGTCGCCACCTGGCATCTCGTCGCTCGCCCCGCCTCGGAGCCGATTCTCGACCTCTCCGAGGAGCAGCAGGTCCGACTGACCGCGCGTCTGATCCAGGTCGCTCGAACCGTCGATCCCGACGCTCAGTTGATCGTCGATTTTGACCGCCCCTGGCGCGATTGGATGGTCCGAAGCAATTTCCAGCTCGGCTCCCTCCACCTGGCGGACGCCCTCGCCCGCGCCGATCTGGGCCTCTCAGGCGTCGGCCTGGAAATCGTCCCCGGCTTCGAGCCCTGGGGATCGCCCCGACGCGAATTGCTCGATTTCTCCCGGCTGCTCGATCTTTATTACAAGATCGACCTGCCCCTCCACCTCTCGATCGCCTTGCCTTCGCATATCGCCGACTCCCCGGGACGCGACGCCGCCCAACTCGATCTACGCCAGTGGCCGGCGACTCCAACGCCTGAGCTTCAGCGCGACCTCGCGGCGCGTTGGATCGCACTCGCGTTTGTCAAACCCTATGTCAGTTCGATCTGCTGGCTGGAGGCCAGCGATATGTCGCCTCGTCTTTATCCCGGCTGCGGCCTCTTCCGCCTTGATCACGGCCGACAACCCGCCTTCGACTGGCTGACAGGCTTCCGCCGACGCTTCCTCCCTTGAGATTCGATTCACCCGCCCGCGGCAACCCAGTGGGTGTGGCCCAGACACCTCTCAATCGAGTCGCCCCCTTGGCCAGGATCGGCCCGACTCGTAACATGAACTGGATCATGATCCAGTGGCGCGGCAGGGGATAGGCGATGGACCGTCGACCCATGAAATCGAGAGCCCTTTTCACGAGCTTCGCGCTCGTCGCGTCCTTCGCATTCGCGGCCTCGCCCGGACACGCCGCCATCGAGAAGATCGATTCGCCACGACCTGAACCGACCGAGGGCTTTGTCAGCTTCGGCCCTGGGCTCCTGGATGGCGCACGCCTGCTTCTCGCTTCGCTCGGCCCCTCAACTCCACTCACGCTCCAGGTTGAGGATCACCCGCGCAGCGTGCGAGTCGCCTGTCCCGATGGCCAGACCCGGATCGCACGACAGTACGGCCCAGCCGAGCGTGGGATGATCCTGCTGCCGGATGGTCAGATCGCCTGGACCGATCAACCGGTCTATACGACCGAGCCATTCCTACCTGATTCGATTGAGGTCATCCGCGACCGCTTGCTTGCCGGCCCCTACGCCGGCTTCCGGTGCCACACCACGGCGCACTACGTGGTCGTTTACGAAGGCTCCGAGGCATTCGCACTCGCCAGCGCGCAGCTCCTGGAATCTCTGCATGATGGATTGGTGAGCCGGTTCAAGGATCATGGCTTTCCGGTCAAGGATTCCGAATTCCCGCTCGTCGCCGTCATCTACGCGAACGAGGCGAGATTTCGAGCTCACCGCGAGCTTCCTCGCGAAGTGCAGGCGTATTACGACGCCATCTCGAACCGGATTTCGCTCTACGAGACACGTGATGGCGATCACGCCGACCCACAGACGGCGGCCATGCGCCGGCCTCAGACGGTCGCGCACGAGGGAACCCATCAAATCCTCCAGAACATTGGCGTTCAGCCTCGCCTCGCTGCCTGGCCGGCGTGGCTGGTGGAGGGTCTCGCGGAACTGGCCGCATCCACGGAAGCACCCAACGCTGCCTGGGCCGGCTTCAGCCGGGTTAACCCATTCCACATCGCCACTCTCGAGGATCTGCTCGACGCCCAGTGGATGCGCGCCGTCAACCCCGACAACGCACCCGACGACGACCACGATTGGCGACGCTCACTCCCCGATTTGCTCTTCCATCGCCAACGATTGACGCCCACCGACTACGCGCTCGCCTGGACTCTGACTCACTATCTGGCCAATCAGCGCACCGAGGCGTTCGTGGCCTATCTCAAAACGCTCTCCCAGCGCCAGCCCGGCGAGCCTCATTCCCTCGACGACGAACTCGCCTTGTTCAACAAGCAATTCCCCTCCCGCCCCGAGCAGCTCGACCAGGATCTCAAAATCCACGTCAACCGGCTCCGGGCCAAGGTCTCCCTGGCCTACTATGCCGTCACTTTCGAGCAAACCCTTCCGGGCGGCCTGGTTCGCCGCGGTACGCTCGTCAGTCGCTCGCCGGCGTTGATTCGCGAGTGGATCGAGGAGAGAATGCCCGATCCGCGCGGGGGACAATATCAGTGGCAGGCGATGCCATTCCGGGAGCGTCGCGTCGCCTTTCAATATGTCGAAGAGTGGCTTCGATCCCGCTGAAGTTAAGCAGGTCTTGCCCAGCCTCAGACCAATCGGCCCAATACGCCGAGCGATCTTTCGACCAAAGCCTGACCGGCCCAGGCTGCCAGCTTCGCACTCCGCGCCGTGCGCGGCTCGTAGCCGCCGGCGTAGTAGGCGGAGGCCGTGGGCACATAGCCGATCCAATCATTGGTCATCGTCGCGACCCAGGTCGCCTGGGCCGGGCTGACGGACTTGATGTCGAGTCCAAGCTGACAAAACAATTCCGCCCCGTTGGTGACAATCGCCAACTCACCGACTCGAATTCCCTGAACTTCGCAGCGAACACGCGGCGACCGGGCCTTTTCCGCCAATAGCATCGCCTGCTCGCCGGGATAAACCTCTTCTGCGCCCGGCCCCGATCCCAGGCCGATGCGCGGCCCCGGTCGCCGGATATCCGCCTCGTCACGGATTGGAATCTCGATTCCGTCGCCGATCGCTTTTACTTGCGGATCGTCAAGCCACGTGATTCGCTCAATGGCCTGAGCCACCTCGGCCCCCAGGGCCTGGCCGAAAATGGCGCATCGCGCGGGGCCGAACTCGGTTCCGGATCGTAGATTATCGACCTGAGTCACGTCGCCGCACGCCCCGGCAAGAAATCCGACCGGGAGATCGGGCCGGCCGTAATGCGCTCGGAGAGCCTCTCTCAGATCGCAAACATAGTCGGCCGAGAAGCCCGGCCCCCGACCAATCGTGAGATGACATGCGAAATGGACGAAGACTCCGAGCAAATCACCGCCGGGCACGCGCGCGGCAAGCACCCCAACCGTGGGATCGATCGGCCCGGCTGCCGCGACGATCATCGGGTTTCGTTTGCCCGGATGAGTCACCTGAGTGCCATCTCGCATCAGGAACCGTCGATTGAAGCTGATGCTCGGCTCATGCCCCGCCCCCTGGCCGATCTCGGCGTCATGCAATGAGCTGGCCGCTTGCTCCACGGCATCGGCAATTCTGGAGGCAATCAGCGCCTGATACTCGGCATCAGGCTCGCTGGCGAAACAACCGACGATCGGACCGCCGCTATGCGTATGGCTCGCACCGATGAGGACGTTGTCGACCGGAATCTTGCACCGCCGCAAAATCGCCGCCCGGGCCTGCCCAGTCACTCCCGCCGGAATAAACAAGGCGTCGATGCCCACAATCGCGACGATGGACGCCTCCGAGCTCACGACCATCGCGACCACGCGTAGCGGATCAACCACGTTTTCGATCCGGCGAATGGCCATTCCGCCCGGGCTTTGCGATCCCGGCTTGGGTGTGATCTCAGCCGTGCCGAAGCCGACGTGTCCCATCTCGGCCCACCCCTTCTCGCTTTGGTGCCGCTTGCGATTTGCAACCGCAGTCAATTTCTTTATGATGTTCTCACGCAAACGGGGACGTAGCTCAACTGGGAGAGCGCCTGCCTTGCACGCAGGAGGTTGCCGGTTCGATCCCGGTCGTCTCCATTCCCGCGAGATTTCGATCAACTGAAGCGTACCCTCCTCGTCGTTTGGGTCAACCAGGCGTCGGGGCGAAGGTGATTGACGGCAACTCGGCCACGGCTCGACGCAGGGCCTGCTCCCACTGGCTGCGAATGGCGGCGAGGTCTTCGTCTCGATCGTGAAATCGACGCTTGCGGCGGAACTCCAACTCGCCCTGCTGGTACACGAGCAGGTCGATCGGCGGCCCGACCGTCACATTCGAGCGCATCGTCGAATCGAGGGAGATCAACGCGTAAAGCGCGGCGTCTTCGAGCGACGTCCGGTCGTAGCGAACCCCGCGGTCAAGAATGGGGCGGCCGTACTTGCTCTCGCCTATTTGCAAATAAGGCGAATCCTCCGTGGCCCGGAGTGGATTACCCTGGGGATAGACCAGGTAAAGGTCGTGGGGATCACCACGAATTTCCCCGGCTACCAAAACATGCACGTTGAACTGAAAGCCGTCGAACTCCAGCGCTCGGCGGTCCATCTCGGCGACCCGACGGTTCATTTCGCCGACCACCCGTGCGGCGTCGTACATCGAGTCGACCGCCGCCAGCCCGCGGCCCTCGTCAAACTCACGCTCCAGCATTGTGATCACCGACTGCGAGCAGGAGAGACTGCCGCTGGTCAAGAGCGCGAAAACGCGGTCACCGGGCTTTGTGAACAGGTGCATCTTACGGCAGACGTTCACCTGATCGTAACCGGCGTTGGTGCGGGAGTCGGAGGCCAGCACCAGGCCCTGGTGCGTCTTGATGCCCAGGCAATACGTCATCTTCGGTCAGCCCTGTCTCGCGTCGTTCGGTGGTCGGAGAGTTCAGCCCATTTTCAGGGCCGACGCCACTGATACTCCATGAGCGGACCTCGACGCAAGTCTGGCTCGGTCCCGGGCGTCCCAGCTTAATCATCCAGTCCGCGTTATCGGCTCAAGATTCCAGGACGGATTGCTCATTGCTGTTGTTGCTGGCCCTGCTGTCGATACAACAAAGCTTCGGGCAAGACCTGATTGGGATAGGCCGGCCAGGGCCTCGATTCGTCGCGACGTTCGGCGGCCGGCGCGGTGCGTTTTGCCGGTGCGGTCGGCGATCGCCGCCACGCGGCGTCCGATTCCAGTCCCTCCCAAGAGCTGGGTAAACGATCCAATGGCTCAACCGTCACCGCGACTTCCATCGTCTCCACGGCCACGCCCTTCCAGACGCCGCGATTGGGCGGTACATCGGCGTAGTCGCGGCCCACGGCGACCACCACATGGTCGTCACCAGGATACTCTCCCGAAGTGGGGTCGAGGTTGATCCAGCCCAGTTCCGGTCCGCACCAAACCTGACACCAGGCGTGTGTGGCAATCTCGCCGGGATGGTTCACGTAACCGCTCGCATATCGCGCGGGAACCCCCATCGCTCGGCAAACGCCGATACACAAATGGGCATAGTCCTGGCACACGCCCCGCCCCAGTTCCAGGGCCTCGCTTAGCCGCGTTCGCTCGTTTGTCGCTCGCTTCTCATAAGTGAATCGGTCGCGGAGCGCGGCCTTCAATCGAGGAAAGAAATCGGCAAGCCGCCCTTCGAGTTTCGGCATTTCGGCCACGAAGGCGTCAAGGCGCCCCGACTGATCGACGAGCAGGCTCGGACCAAGGTTCTCGAGAGCCTCGACTTCGTGGGACCATTCCGGGTTCCAAACCGCATCGGCCAGACGTGCTTCGGCGGGGCGGCGATGCGTACGAACCAACGCCGAAGCTTCGAGCTTCAGATCGCGATATGAGGCGGCGAGGTTGAACAAATCGACGCGGTTGCCAAACCCATCTCGATAGGAAACCAGGGGCACGCTGGGTGTCACCCGCAGCTCGAAGCCGAGGACCGTCTGATCCTCGTCCGACGATGGTCCCATCCGAACCTCGAAAACCGTCTCGCTGACCGGCTCGCTATACTGAAATCCTGTCTGATGAAGAATGCGGAGCAGCATCGTGTCCCCTTAAGTTCCACATATCCCGATGCGTCGCCGGGTTGTTTCGATTAGATGAAGAAATACGCGCGATGGATTTCATCGCCGATCCGATTACACGACGACAAGAGACCGACCAGAAACGACTGAAGGCCCTGTCTCAATAGCTCCTCTTCGTCGACGTAGCGCAGCTCGCTTTCCAGTCTTCCGAGCAGCCGCTCGGCTTCGCTGGCGTAGCTCTCGCTCTCGCCGCCGATCGCCTGGAGCGACTCGCAGCAACGCTCTACGCAGAATCGGATCGAACGCGGAAAGCTGTTGTTCAAAACGAGAAATCCAACCACACCCGCCGGCTCGATCTGATCGCGCACGTCCTGCAAATACGCCTCATAGGCCGAGCAGCTGCGCAGTAGATTCGCCCAGTGCAACGAACTGAGCGATGCCGACGTCTCCTGCTTCAGGGCGGGCATCGGCGGCATGCCGAGCTGCAAAACTCGACCGATCTGGTTGATCCGCTCCAGATGCCGGCCCACCTGTAAAAAGTGATAAGCCTCGGCGCGGGGCAGCGTGCTTTCAATCAGGCCGCTGAACAGGATACAGCCGCGCTTCAGACGCTCCAGGAATCGGAGCGGGCTTTGGATGAGCCGCGCCCTCGTTCGCCGGCTTTGCAGGTCGAGATAGAGTCCATTGAGCTGATGCCAGGCGTCGGCGCTCAGGGCCTCACGCGACGCTCGCGCATTTTCTCGCGCCCGGCCGAGCATCGTGCGGATCGACTGCCCGTCTTCGTTTTCGATCGTAAGGTAGGCCAAAACGTCCGCGTGTGCGAAGCCGTTCCCAGGGTGCGCCTTCTGGAAGTCTTCGCGGCACGCAAGAACGCTCAGCACGTCCTCGATCGGCGCCGCGCTCGGCTCCTCCTCCTTGAGCTCGGCGGCATCCAGCTCTAGGTGGTAGGCGACGTCCAGCAGCCGCGCGACGTTTTCCGCCCGTTCCACATAGCGACCCAGCCAATACAAGTTCTCCGCGACGCGGCTCAACATCATCTCAGGCCGCCCCCGTCGATCCGGCCGTCGGCCCACCAAGCACCCAGGTGTCCTTCGTGCCGCCGCCCTGTGAGCTGTTCACCACGAGGCTCCCCTTCGGCAGAGCCACGCGGGTCAGTCCGCCGGGCAACACGTTGACCTCTTCGCCGAACAAAACGAAAGGCCGGAGATCGACATGACGGCCATCCAACCGGTCGTCCACAAGCGTCGGGTGCTGGCTGAGACGGATCGTCGGCTGCGCGATATAGCCACGCGGATTGTCATTCACACGGTTCGCAAACTCCTCACGTTCCGCCTGCGTCGAGGCCGGGCCAATCAACATTCCATATCCGCCCGAGGCATCGACGGCTTTCACAACCAGCTTGTCCAGGTTCGCCAAAATATGCTGCCGATGCGAGGGGATCAGGGGCCGAAACGTCTCGACGTTTCGCAGCAGCGGCTCTTCACCTAAGTAGTATCTGATGATCTCGGGCACGAACGGATAAATCCCCTTGTCGTCAGCCACACCGTTGCCGATCGCGTTCGCCAGGCCCAGGTTCCCCGAGCGGTACGCGGCAAACAGCCCCGGCGCTCCGAGCTGGCTATCGCGGCGAAAGACAAGAGGGTCGAGATAATCGTCGTCAACACGACGATAAAGCACGTCAACTCGACGCGCCCCGTGAATCGTCCGCATGAAAATCTGACCACGGTCGAAGAACAGATCGCGGCCCTCGACAAGCTCAACACCCATCTTTCGAGCAAGGTAGCCATGCTCGTAGTAGGCCGAGTTGTGTAGCCCGGGTGTCAGCACGGCGACAGTCGGGTCGTCGACGCAGCTCGGTGGGGCGATATGACGAAGCATCGCCAGCAAGTCAGAGGGGTAATCGTCGACAGGGCGGATGTTGTACGTCTCAAAGAGCGTCGGAAACACCTGTTTCATCACCTGGCGATTCTTGAGGACGTAACTCACCCCCGAAGGCGTCCGCCCGTTGTCCTCAAGCACCAGGAACTCGCCCGTCTCGTCGCGGATCAGGTCCGTCCCGCAGACGTGAACGTAAATATCGCGCGGGACGCGTAGGCCAAGACACTCACGGCGATAGCCCGACGCCCCCAAAACCAGCTCAGGCGGCACCACACGGTCACGCAAAATATGTCGCGAGTGGTAGACATCGTGAACAAAAGTATTCAACGCGCGAATTCGCTGACGCAGACCACGTTCGATCCCATCCCATTCCTGCGAGGTGATGACTCGCGGGATTGGATCGAAGGGGATGATTCGCTCGACACCCTGATCGCGACCATAGACGGTAAAGGTGATCCCCTGATGTCGAAGGATCAAATCGGTGAGCCGATGCCGGCGTACCAACTCCTCACTGCCCATCGCCGCGATGCGCTCTTTCAATGGCTGATAATGCGGCCGGGCCGACCCCGCTTCGTCGAGCATCTCGTCGAAGCCGTTTCGACTGTATCCCTCGTATAAATCCGACTCCGCCAGCGCATGACGCAACGGCAATTCCTCCGCCCGCTCGACTCGGCGAGCGGTCTCCACACCCCAGGAGAAAACGCGATCTCACAACCCAGCGCGAGAAATGACAAAAAAACGCGAAAAGCACTGCAATGCAAGAATCACGCCAGTCGATGCCTATCTTGCAAGTCCATCGCGACATACAACTTAGAATGAAACGGCAACGAGTTCATCGGCCCAGCCTTGCCAACTTCGTGGGCAAGTAAGCCCAAACCCGAAGCGTATTGCTCGACAATTACGGCCGGATCACCAGCACCGTGGTGTAGGCATTTCCTACCGAATTCCAGGTGCTCGTCGCCGTTCGTCGCCCGATCATTCCCACGTTATAAGTTCCTGCGGCCAGGCCGGAGATCACCGCAGTCAGGCTCTGAACCGGGCGACCGGCGCGACCAAGGCTGATGCCGAGCAGCCCTGGGCCTACAACCACGGGTGCTCCCGCACCGACGCTGTAGGCGATAGCCAGGTCCAGGCCGGTGGTTCCGTTTGTTGTTGTCGTCCCGAGAACCAGCGACGAGTTGACCTGGAGAACATCGCCGGCCTGGATGGTGACCGAGGCCCTCGGTGCAACGTACCCATAAGTGGTGCCTGGCAGAGTGCCGGCTCCCGTCACGAACGCGGTCTGGATAATCGAGGAAGTTCCCGCAGGCCCCTGAGGACCAGTCGGACCAACCGGCCCTTGCGGGCCAATCGGACCCGTCGCCCCAGGGTCGCCCTGCGGACCTTGCGGACCAATCGGACCCGTCGCCCCGGGGTCGCCCTGCGGTCCTTGCGGACCGGCCGCTCCATCTGCGCCCTGCGGCCCGACCGGGCCTTGAGCACCGGGAACGCCTTGTGGACCCGTCGGGCCGACGGGTCCGGGCGGACCCGGTACACCCTGACTTCCAGGCAACGCGAACGCAGACGCAAGCAACGCGATTCGCGGCGACAACTCCAGCCCTGGCCGTCGAGTCGGTGTCACTCCGACATAGAGCGAAGTCGCCCCATCGGCCAGATCCGCTGGGAGTCCCCCGGCGGTGTCAGAACCAAGCGGGATGCGAAAAGCGCCGGCTCGGACGGTCAAAATTCGACTCTCCGAGAACAGCGGTGTTCCACCGCTGGGATCGCTGTAAACCGAAAAGGTTGCCGGGAACCGGGCGTTGCCCACCCCGCGGAGGTGTCCACCCACTCGAACGACGCGAGACGTCGGCGACTCAGCGCTGGGCGTCGGGTCGCCCTGCGTATGTAGTCGCTTCGGTGCGTTCCGATTCTGCTTCAAAACGTCAACGAACGAGCCACGGGTGAGTCCGCTCAAGGCCACACGCGGTTCCAGTGCAACTTCCATCGTGGGGCGGCATCGATGCCGTGTCATGGCCCGCAGCTCCGTAGGCCAGGGAGTGATTTGGATTCCATTCCAAGAATCACTTTCGGCCGGAGTCGGCCATGTAACCAAGGCGAATTGCAGAGGTACGGCGCGCCCGATCTAAATTTGCTGGATCGAGCGAAATTACCGCCCAGAAAGGCGTAGGCCGAACAATGACCGACGCCCACACGACCTAGCAGATAGTCGGTGGGCGTCAATCAAACTTGCGACGATACGAGTTTCGACCGAAGGCTCACTCGCTGCCGCTGGCCGATGCCGAAGCCTCGGCTCGAGCGGCCTTGGCAGCGGCCTTGGCCTGCTTGGCGGTCTTGCGGA
>JBGSYY010000513.1:0-12912 GCA_041750675.1 Isosphaeraceae bacterium
ATGGTGGAGCTGGAGCCGGTCAGTTCGGGAGGGACGGAGATGTCGTCGAGGAGGACGTCTTGGTCGCCGGTGCCGGGGGTGGCGGCGACATCCTGGCTGCTGCCGCGGTCGGGGTCGGGGCTGGCGACGCCGAGCTGGAAGCTGGAGAGGTCGAGGTCGGAATCGGCGGGGACCTCAAGGTCGAGGTCGGAGAGCGAGAGGTCGGGATCGCTACCCATGCCGAGTGAGCGGGAAAGCTCCTCGATATCCTCTTCGCGGAACCGCCAGGTGCCGCCGTCCTGGAAGGCCCGGATCTCGCGATGCTGGGCGCGTTCGCGGAGTTGTTCCGGGGAAAGGCCCAGTTTGCGGGCGGCGTCTTCGAGCGAAATGAACCGAGCCATCAGTTGTATGCTCCTCCGCGGTCGATCACGGCCCGTTGAAAAAAGGGCCGAACGGCGCTATTCCCAAGGAGAGGGGAAGCCCTCGCGCCGTCCCGCGTCCCGTCCGCCCCGCGGGCGACCGTCGCGAGCACTCAACGCTTGGGGGCTCCGACCATCGACTCGATCGTTGCCACCTCGGGAGCCTGGTTATTGAACTCCGCGAGCTTCAAATCCCATCGATACTGACGAGCCGCCTCAAGTTTGACCGCTCCCCGAGGTTCCCGGGTATCGACTCGATAGACGGCGAAAGCCTGTGTTCGCGTATCCACAATGTACAGGAGTTGACTGCCCTCGGACAAGGGGACCGTCCAGCTCAGCGTGGGAGTGTCGCTAGACGAAACCGGTTGACCTTGTTGGGTTTGAGCATGAACGAAGGATCCATTCCGCCCGCTGACGAGCCAGGCCAGGGCCAGCCCCAGAATGAGGCCGATGACCACGCCACGTCCGCGTCCACTCGGTGAGGGTCGGTCGAGCATTGTTGAGAGTCCTCCATGACCCGGATTGGGCAGGGTTGCATCCTCCACCGCGAGGGGAGAGGGGCAACTCGTCCGAGGTCCAGGGCCAGGCATGAGCGACGGGTCCGATCTTGTGGAGATCGGGGACCGGATTCTTGCCTAGCGATTTCACTTTATCACACAAATGGCCCCGCGCCGGGTTGAGCCGCCTGCTTCTCAAGCCAGGCTGGCCTGACGACTTGCGAGACTTTTTTCATCATGAACGGATGAAGGCGGTTGGGCAAGGGCGATCTTGCCGGTTTTGCAGGCGTGGGCTGTGGGCCGTCGGTGATTGGGAGGGCTTTTGGCCCGGACGATCTGGGAAGAGATTGAGGAGAATGCCGACGTCGGGAAAATGTTTGATATTGCTTGGACACCTGGCGGCTGCTAGGCTTTAAATGCTCAAACCGGCCGGCGTGCCCGATCCCGAACGTGATCTGCTTCGTGAGTGGCACACCAACCGTCCCGCCTTCGCCCCCTGGCTTCGTGCGATCGAGCGACCTCGCTCGTCTCCCTCCGTGACCTCCTCTGATTGACACCCTGCCCGCGGACGCCCTGTCCTCCGCGATGTGGAAATGCTCTTCCGAGAGCAATCCCGCCGCGAGCCTGGAGCTAAGACACCATGAGAATTACGCTGTCGAAAACCGCACGTTCGGGTTTTGGGATGCTGGCCTTGCTGATCGCCGGCACGGTGACTGCGATGCCCGTGAACGGTGAGGAGCCGGCGGCTCTCATCGGCAATCCCAAGGTGGTGCGGCTGGAGCCGGCGGAATCGAGTATCGGCGGGCGTCGCGAGACGAGGCAGTTGATCGCAACGGCGGTGGACGAGAATGACTCGCTGCGCGATCTGACCCGGATCTTGACGTGGATCAGCATGAATCCCGAAGTGGCGACGGTGGATGCGCATGGTCGGGTGACTCCGGTTGGGGATGGGACGGCGACGATTGTGGCGCGGGGGGGGAGTGTCGAGACGCAGGCGACGGTGGCCGTGAGTGGGATGGATCAGCCGCAGGCAGTGAGTTTTCGAAATGATGTGATCGCGGCGTTTTCGCAGGCGGGTTGCAACATGGGCGCGTGCCACGGCACGCCGACGGGCAAGGGCGGATTCAAGCTGAGCCTTCGAGGCTATTTGCCGGATCAGGATTATCAAACACTTTCACGCGATGCGGGCGGGCGTCGAATCAACGTGATGTCCGCTGACGACAGCCTGATCCTGACCAAGCCGCTCGGGCTGGTGGCACACGAGGGAGGGTTGCGGCTGACGAGAGGGACGAAGGCGCACGAGTTTTTGCGGGACTGGGTGGCCGAGGGCGGTCGGGATGATGCTTCGGCGTCGAAGCCGATGAAGCTGGAGATCACGCCGGGGAGCCGGGTTTTGAATGCACCAGCGAAGAGCCAGCAGCTTGCGGTGGTGGCGACTTATGCCGACGGCTCGACGCGGGATGTGACGCCGATCGCGTGGTACGACTCGTCGAGCACGGAGATTGCCGAGGTGGACGCCACGGGCCATGTGCAGTTCAAACAGCGCGGCGAGGCGGCGATTATCGCCCATTATCACGACCTGGTGGCGAACGTGCGGTTGACGCATCTTGTGGAAGTGCCGGGGTTCGAAGTGGCGGCGGTGCCGGTGGAAAACCCGATCGACACGGCGGTGTATTCCAAGCTGAACCGGATGCGGATCGCGGCCTCGGAGGTATGCACGGATGAGGAATTCGTGCGGCGGGCGTATCTCGACACGATCGGAATTTTGCCCACGCCCGAAGAGGCGAAGGCGTTTCGCGAGGACGCGTCGGCGGACAAGCGGGATCGGTTGATCGACGGCCTGCTGGAACGGCCCGAGTTCAACGATTACTGGGCCTTGAAATTCGCGGATGTGTTGCGGTCAAACAGTCGATTGATCCAGGCGAAGGGTGCGTATGTGTTCCATCGCTGGATTCGCGAGAACATCGAGCAGCGGACGCCGCTCGATGTGTTTGTGCGGGAATTGCTGACGGCGGAGGGGTCGTCGTTCAAGAATCCGGCGGCGAACTATTATCGAGTGAGCCGCGATCCCGAGACGTCGGTGGAGACCACCGCGCAGCTCTTCCTGGGTGTGCGAATCCAATGTGCCAAGTGCCACAATCATCCTTTCGAGCGCTGGACGCAGGACGATTATTATGGGTTCGCGGCGTTCTTCTCGCGGGTGAAGCAGAAGAAGGGCGGACTGGCGGATGAGGAGGTCGTGTTTACGGGCAAGGATGGCGAGGTGCGGCAGCCGAGGACGGGCAAGGTGATGTCGCCCAAGGCGCTGGGCGGGCCTGTCTATGAGGATGAGCAGGATTCGCCGGGGCGTCGCGAGCGGTTGGCGAGCTGGTTGACTTCGGCCGAGAATCCGTTTTTCGCCAAGAGCATGGCGAATCGGATCTGGTATCACCTGATGGGTCGGGGCGTGGTGGAGCCGGTGGACGACTTCCGGGACTCGAACCCGCCGTCGAATGATGAGTTGCTGGACGCCCTGGCGGCGAATTTGACCACGAATGATTTTGACCTGCGCAAGCTGGTGCGCCTGATCCTGACGAGCCGGACCTATCAGCTCAGTGCGCGGCCGAATGAACTGAACGCGGATGATTCGATCTATTTCTCGCACGCGATGACACGGCTACTTCCGGCCGAGGTCTTGCTGGATGCAATCTCGACCGTGACGGATACGACGACGGCGTTTTCGAACCTGCCGCCGGGTGCACGGGCGACCCAGATTCCCGATGGTCAGATGGACAACCCGTTCCTCAAGACGTTTGGCCGACCGGCGCGTGAGCTGGCGTGCGAGTGTGAGCGAGAGAGCGATTCGAATCTCTCCCAAGCTCTACAGCTAATCGGCGGCTCAACGGTGAACGGCAAGCTCCGGGACGACAACGGTCGGATGGCCAAACTGGCCGCGAGCGAGAAGACGCCGGAGGAGATCACCCGCACGCTTTATTCCTACGCCCTGAGCCGTGAGCCGAGCGAAAGCGAGCTGGCGGCGGCGGTGAAGCACCTAAGCTCGGTGTCGAATCGGCGGCAGGCGGTTGAGGATCTGGGATGGGTTCTGATCAATACCAAGGAATTTCTGTTCCGGCATTGATGGGTGACCTGGGAACGCAAGCAGTCCCCTGATTTGAGAATGGCGTGCAGCACACTCCTACGTCATCCATGAAAGACGACGTGTGCAGCACACCACATGACCTCGACAATGGTGTCATAACATCGGAGGAATCGGGCGCGATTCGCAAAGCGTAGCCGATTGCGGCCGTCACGGGGCAAAGCCCATAACGAGCCATCTGAACTTACTAGGCCGTGGTTGGCGTGCATACGGCCCACAAAAGTGGAGGCTATGGCAATGAATCGCTGCCTTAACGCAAGCCAAAGACTCAGAACTGCATTAGAGCATTCGAGAGATGAACAATTGCCTCATTCACCTCTGAAATGTAATGCTCGGCTGAGTCCACGATCTTTGCTCGAAGCTCACCGACGAATGGAGCCGCCTGGACTCGCTCCTCCACGGAACAATCGGCTATCGGTTTCCAGTTGGCAGGTTGATGCGGGGCCGACGGGCTTTGATGGAATTCGTCATCGACGAATTGGCCGAGACAGAGTCGCCATTCGCCACGGACCTTCACCAATCCCAAGCATTCGCAGTGGATGGGAGAATATTCATTCTCGGGATCCAACTCCTCCCTGTTGTACACCACCCAGACATAGCGAGGAACCTGCATCGCCTTGAGTCGAGCTTCGGCATCTGCCCAAAGCTGATTGAGCTGGTTGTAGAGCGGACCAAGTGCCTCAGCAGCACGATGACTCCGTAGAGCGAGAGGAGGGACACTCATCTCCGTACGCTCCGCTTGCCCATTCGACGAGACGCGTCGACCATTCAGTGCCATTTAAGCACCTCCTCAAAGTCAGTCACGACTTGGTAAGACCCCTGACCGTCAGGACAGAGAAACACGACTTCCGTCGCATAAACTTATAATACATGAGATTCTGTAGGAGTCAAGCAGTCCCTGTTACTGAGTTTAAATCGACACGTATGAATACATTCAAGATTACAACAAACAGGCCCTCATGATCCCTGAGGGCGGTCAACGCACCATCTCGGCGGAGTATGTAGTCCTCGAAGAAGGGTGACGATTGAGGTATGCTAGGATTTGTTCATAAGGTTATCTTACGTCAATTCCTTCAGTTTGATTATGGATTTAGGGATGTCTAACACGAACAAATTCGTCGAGTACTCCCCATTCCATACACCAAGCAACAGTGCCCCGTCTTGTTCGGTGAGTTGCTGCAGAGCAGAGCAAAGCCCGGCCTTATTGCTCTTCGAGGCAGTGAAGCCAGTCCGTTCGACACGACCTTGCTCGACGGTCAAGAGCGAGTACCAAACACCCTTGTCAGTTCTTGACCAGGGAAACACTTCTTCCTCACCCTCACGGAAATAGCCAGGTTGGCCTGAGATGTATTCGCTGAGCTTTCCCATTTCATGCTTTCCTACTCATAGGTGGTTGACTACCCCTATCTAAACCAAGCTATCGCCGGCGGAGTTCGGGGTTGTCCTTGATCAGGTTTCGATACGCTTCGACGGCCATGCGGTCGCAGGCCTCGTTTTCGGGGTGGCCGTTGTGTCCGAGAACGTGCTCGATCTTGATCTTGTGCAAGGCGGCGAGCTCATCGAGGCGGCGCCAGAGGTCTTCGTTGAGCACGGGCTTGAGCTGTTTGCCTTCCTTGCGCTTCCAGCCCTGGGATTTCCACTTGGGCATCCATTCGGCGAGGCCGCGAGCGACGTACTGGCTGTCGGTGACCAGCTCGACGCGGCAAGGGCGTTTGAGGGTTTCCAGGCCCGCAATGACGCCGTAGATTTCCATCCGGTTGTTGGTGGTGTGCGGCTCGGCGCCGGAGTCCTGAACGGATTTGCCGGAGGCGGGGTGGTCGAGGATGAAGGCCCAGCCGCCGGGGCCGGGATTGCCGCTACAGGCGCCGTCGGTGTAGAGGCGTACGATTTCGAGGGTCGTGATTTCGGCCGTCATGGCGGGAGGCTCCCGTCCTGGTGAGTTTGTCGAGGCATGAGGGGGCATTCCATGCGTCATCCATCGCCCCAATGGGGTTTAAGATACGGGTTGAAGGGCGTTCTGTTCCAGAGGCGTGTTGGAGGGTGGTGCGGGGTTGGCGGGTTTGGGGGGTGGACGCGGGCGGGTTTGATAGGGAATGGGGGGAGAGCTTGGTGCGTTGCGCGGGCTTTCGCCCGCTCACGGCACCCTACAGGTGTTTTGGGTGCGTTGCGCGGGGTGTCGCAGACTGGCGGCAGCCTACGGGAGTAATGTTAGGTGCGTTGCGCGGGCTTTCGCCCGCTGACGGCACCCTACGGGTGGCTTTTAGTATTTGCGGACCACGCCGACGAGGATTCCGAGAATCTTGACCGAGTCGCGGTAGATGGGGCGCATGGTTTTGTTGGCCGGTTCGAGGCGGACTCGGGATTTTTCCTTGTAGACCCGTTTGAGGGTGGCACCGCCGTCTTCGTCGAGGACGGCGGCGATCTGGCCGTCGCGGCAATGCTCCTGGCTGCGGATGACGACGAAGTCGCCGTCGGCGATGTGTTCGTCGATCATCGACTCGCCGGTGACCTGGAGGACAAAGGTCTCGTTGCCGGGGCGCTGCCAGTCGTCGAGGCCGAAATCCTCAGCGTCTTCGACGGCTTCCAGGGGTTGGCCGGCGGCGATTCGGCCGCGGAGCTTGAGGCCGGTGTCCTTGCGCGGGGAGGTTGAGTCCTGGAGAAGCTGGATGGCGCGCGACATGTTGGCCTCGCGATGGATCAGGCCCTTCTTTTGCAACGCCTTGAGATGGCACATGACGCCGTTGGGGCTTTTGATCTCGAACTGCGAACCGATTTCGCGAACCGTGGGGCCGTAGCCGCGATTCTGAATCTTCTCGCGGATGAAGCGATAAATCTCTTTCTGGCGGGGCGTCAATGCGTTGAGGTCGGCCATGGTGGGGAATCTCACTCTCAGCTACGAAATTTGCGTTCGTCCTGGTCCCGGGCGAACGCGCCACGTGAGAACGGACGAACACCTGTGTTCCTTTGCCCGCTAATGTACACGGGTTGCGTAGGTGAGGCGAGAGAATTCCTCTCGAATTTTTCGATCTGGGCCGACCCAGCAGCCTGGCACCCTGCGTCGAGGGATGCGGGGATGCCTTGCCTGGTAAGTCGTCGGGGCGCGGGTTACGGCGGGAGTGGGTCAGTGGGCGTGGCCGCCGGGACCGCCCTGGCCTTTTTCGTTGGGCTTTTCGGGTTTGGGGAGGACGGAGCGGAGGTCGATCGGCTCGTCCAGTTCGGGGGGCAGAGCGCCGGGGAAAAACTTGTCGAGGGCGGGCTTCATTTGCTGGAGGGTCATGCCGGTGGCGAGCAGGGTGCCCTCGCGGTCGACGAGTAGTTTGAGGGGTATCTTGTCGAGACCGAAGCGCTGGGGCAGCTCGGCGCGTTCCTCGTTGGAGAGGATGTCGGATGGGACGGTGACGGAGATCTGGGGCCAGGTGGCCTGATTTTTCTTGAGGAAGTTGGCGGCGGCGAAGGGGCTGGGGTCGAGATTGATGCCGAGGATCTCGAAGTTCTCGGGGCCGATTTTCTCGCGGATCTGGCTGAGCACGGGGAATTCCTGGACGCAAGGGAGACAGGTGGAATCCCAGAACTCGACGAGGACGATCTTGCCCTTGAGATCGTCGAGACTGACGCTGCTGGTGCCGTCGAGCGTGGGGCCGGCGAGGCGGCCGACGGGCTTGCCGACGAGACCCAGGCGATGGGCATGGCCGGCGGCGGATTTGGATTCCTCGGCGTTGGGGAAGCGCTCGGCGAGCAGTTCATACATCTGGCGTGATTGATCGGCGTGGCCGACCAGTTCGGCGATGGGAGCGAGTTGATAGAGAATGGCGGGCGTGGAGGGGAAAGAGGCGTCGAGCTTGCCCAGGGCGAGGGCGGCGTCGAAGAGCTTTTCGGCGTGGATCTTCTGGTCGGACAAGATGGAGACCGGGACGGCGTTCAGATAGTTGACCCGGAAGTGCGCGGCGAGGGTGGCGGGGCGGCTGTCGGGAAATCGTTCGATGATCCGATCGACGGTTTCGAGGAGGCGATCGAGATTCTTGGGGTCTTCCTCGCTGCGGCGGGCCAAGGCCGTCAGCTCGACACGGGTTGCGTTGAGCAGGACGTCGGAGCTTGAGCTAGGGTTGTTGAGGATGGCTTCGGCGGTGGTGATCTGGGCCTCGGTGCAGGCGAGCATGGCGGCGCGGGCCTCGCGGGGGCCGGTTTCATCGGTACTGCGGAACTGGCGTTCGAGGCCGATGGCGTGATCGAGCAGTTCCTCGGGCGTGCCGCTGACCATCGGCTCATATTGACCGCGGGTGGTGACAGGGGCACGAGAGGAAGTTGAGGACTTGGAGTCGGCCTGGGTGGTGGATGAGTCGCCTCCGCAGCCGCCCGAGTTGAGCATGAGGAGAAGGGCGAGCCAGGGCATGGTTCTCGGGGAGAGAGTCATGAGAGTGGGGATTCCTGCTGTCGGGGCGAGGGTGGCGCGGATAAGATCGGAACCGCCGATTGGCGGGAGAAAAGCGTCGGCCTCGGGGCCGAAAACGCTTTTACTATAGTCCTTGTACGTGAGAAATTGCCATGAGTTCGGGCGTTCGCGTGCTGGCGATCCATGCACATCCGGATGATGTCGAGATTCAATGCGCCGGGACGCTGGCGTTGCTGGCCGGGGCGGGGTGCCGGATCACGATCGCGACGATGACGCCGGGCGATTGTGGAAGCGCGGACCTGGATATGGACGCGATCAGCGCGGTGCGTCGCGCAGAGGCGAAAGCGGCGGCGGAGCGGATCGGGGCGGACTATGTGTGCCTTGAGTTTCGCGACCTGGCGATTTTCAATGATGATGAAAGTCGGCGACGGGTGACGGAGGTTTTGCGGCGGACCGAGGCGGAGATTGTGCTGACCGCGCCGCCCGAGGATTATCTGGCTGATCACGAGATGACGAGCCTGCTGGTGCGGGATGCGTGCTTTGCCGCGCCGGTGCCGAATTACGCGACGCGGCAGTGGGATCCGTCGCGGCCTTTGAAGCGGATTCCGCATCTCTATTTCGTGGATTCGATCGAGGGGGTGGATCGATCGGGTCGGGTGGTGGACGCCGGGTTTCATGTGGATGTGTCGGCGGTGTTCGCCACCAAGCGGGAGATGCTGGCGTGCCACGCGAGCCAGCGGGATTGGTTGTTGAAGCATCACGGAATTGACGAGTATTTGCAGAGCATGGAAGCGTGGTCGCGGCGGCGCGGAGGGGAGGTTGGGGTCGAGCATGCGGAGGGGTTCCGGCAGTATCTTGGTCACGCGTATCCGCATGACAACCGGTTGCTGGAGTTGCTCGGGCAGGATGGGCGGGGTGGGCAGGGCGAGAGAGAAAAGGTTGGGGAATCTTGATCACGATGGAACGCCGGAGGTTACTCAGGGGAGGGTGAATCGAATGCTTGAGCCGGAGTCGGGAGATGAAGTTTCGGAACCTCGGTTGTCTCGACGCATTCGGCGATTCGTCGAGCATCCTTTGACGAATTTGGTGAAAAGCCTGACGTTATTATTGATTGGGTTCTCGGATGTTGGGGTGAGGGTTGGAGAGGACGTCTCGAAGTGGCATCTCCGAGTGGGGCATGGTTTGTTGTTGATCGGATTTTTCGGATTGCTGGCCTCGGTACCGTATCTGCTTGATAGTCTGGAGGCAGGCGGTCGATTCCTGGTGATGAAAGAGCAACGGAGGCCCAAAGAGAAACCGGCCAAAGGTGAAGCGAGTTGATGAGTCGCCCAAAAAGCGGCAGCCCGAGCCGTCGTCGGAAATGATCACCGAGGATCTGACAGGGATCGCGGGCTGGCGGACGTTGTTGTCGCTGGATCGAACGACCTATTGAGATTAAGACAGTCCGGTTCCGCGGCTGTCATCCCCGCCCAGGTGGGGTTCCATGCGATTCATCGCTCTCGCATCTGGATCCCCGCCTGCGCGGGGATGACTTCGGTTAAACCCGAATCGGAGCCTGACAAGCTGAGGGTCAATCAGCGTGGGTCCCCGATGTCGATCCGCTTGATCTTGCCGGGGAGTGTGGCCACGGAGTCGGCGGGGCTGTTGCCCTGGTCGAGGCCGCAGCGGCTACCGACTGGGCAAGATTTGAATAGTGAGCCGCTGGTGATTGAGCCTGGCGGTGATGTAATTCGTGGCGATGATTGGACTGGCGAGCATGTGTGCGATTACTGCCTGATGAGGCTGGATCAGTGGCTCGCGTAGTCGAGGATTTCGGCTAGGGTGTTGCGGAGTTCGGGGCGGGGGACGATTCGGTCGATGAAGCCGTGGGCGAGGAGGAACTCGCTGGTCTGAAAGCCGACGGGAAGCTGAACGCGGACGGTTTGCTGGATGACCTTGGGGCCTGCGAAGCCGATCAGGGCTTTAGGCTCGGCAATGATGAGATCGCCTAGTGAGGCGAAGCTGGCGGCAACGCCGCCCATGGTGGGGTGGGTGAGGACGCTGATGAAGAAACCGCCGGCGCGGCTGTAGCGGGCGAGGGCCGAGGATACCTTGGCCATTTGCATCAGGGAGAAGATGCCTTCGTGCATGCGTGCGCCGCCGCCTGAGCCGGAGATAATGACGAGTGGGAGGTGATTCTCGGTGGCGTATTCGATGGCTCGGGCCAGTTTTTCGCCGACGACGGAGCCCATGCTTCCCATGATGAAGCCGGAATCGGTGACGCCCAGGACGACGCGGATGCCGCGGATGAAGCCCTCGCCGACAAGGGCCGCTTCGTTGAGACCGGTGCGTGCCTGTTCCGAGCTGATGCGCTCGGGATAGGGGCGGCGGTCGTTGAATTCGAGGGGGTCGCCGGGACGCATGTCGGGGAACCATTCCTCGAAGGTGTCGGCATCGACGAGGCTGGCGATCCGTTCGACGGCGGTGAGTGTGAAGTGGTGGCCACACTGCGGGCAGACGTTGAGATTACGCTCGACATCCTTGCGAAAGAGGGTGGCGCGGCAGCCGTCGCAGCGCATCCAGACGCCTTCGGGGACTCGCTTGGCGTCGGACTGGTTTTGCCAGGTGGCGGTGGATGCGGGCAGCTTCTGGGCCATGCGCGTGGTGGCTCCGTCGTGGGCGGGAGGCATCCTGTGGAGCGAGGTCAGGGATGATTATCACATCTTGGCGGTTGTTTGCGAAGTTCGGAATGTTTGGCCTTGCCGGGCCTGACGACGAATTTGCCGTTGCAACGGTCAGGATCGGCCGTTGTGGGCGATGGGGTGGGGGTCCTCGATCCAGTCAACGCAGGCGGTTCGGGGTTCGTCGTCGAGTTGAATGGTTTCCACGCCTTTGAGGTAGGCGGAGACGATTTGGGCGAGTGGCTCGGGAACGACGAGGGCGATGGTCTGGTTGCGATGGCGACGGAGGACGGGGCGGAGGCCGTCGCGGAGTCGTATGAGGGCGTGCTCGACGGTTTCGCCCTGGGGCGGGCAGATGGTGCGGGGGTCGTCGAGCCATTGCCGGAAGAGGCGGAGGTTTCGCTTGCGGATTTCGTCGAACTGGAGGCCTTGCCAGAGGCCCTGATCGAGGTTGTGCAACTCGTCGAGGCGTCGGGGTCGGAGGCCGAGCGTGCGGGCCAGGATTTCGGCGGTTTGCTCGACGGATTCGCCGGTGCCGCAATAGAGGGCGTCGAAATCGATGACCTGGAGCGACTGGGCGAGCCGATGGCATTCGTCGCGGCCGCGGTCGCTCAGAGGAATGTCGAGAATGCCCTGGACGCGTTTTTGCTCATCGTAGGAGGTCGCCCCGGCGCGAACCAGGGCGATGAGGAGGCTCATTCGCGTGTGGCTCCGGAGCCGGAAAGGCCGGCGGCACGGATCGCGTCGAGGGCATCGCGATAGCCGCCGGGAGCGCCGAAGATGGCAGAGCCGACGATCAGATGAGTCGCGCCGTCGGCCACGATGTCGCCCGCGTTGGCCGCCTTGATTCCGCCGTCGACGGCGATGGCCAAATCGGGCTTCAGGGCGCGGAGAGTGCGGATCTTGGGACGTGCGACGGGGTCGAACGACTGACCGCCGAAGCCGGGCATGACGCTCATAACCAGGACCTGATCGACGAGGTCGAGGTAAGGCGTGATGGCTTCGAGCGGGGTGGGGGGATTGAGTGAGAGGGCGGCGGCGATCCCGGCGGCGCGGATGGCGTGGAGGAGTTCGGCGGGATTGGGGACGGCTTCGATGTGGATGGTGAGTTGATCGCAGCCGGCGTCGATGAAATTTTGATAGTAGCGGGTGGGATCGGCGATCATCAGGTGGGCGTCGAAGAAGAGGTTGGAGGCAGACCTCCATCCCTTGATGACGGGCGGGCCATAGGTGAGGTTGGGCACGAAGTGGCCGTCCATGACGTCGAGGTGCGCGACGTGGGCGCCGGACTGGGCGAGGGCGGCCAGTTCGTCGGCCATGTGAGCGAAGTCGCAACCCAGGAGAGAGGGCAGGATGACGGGTGCGGGTGCGGCGGCGTAAGCGCGGTGGCGGGCTTGATGAGGGGTCACGACAGGCTCGGCGGAGGAGAGATGAGCGGGTTGGGAAACGCGCGGTTTATGATCCTGAGGTTATCCCGATCCTGCCTCATTGGGAGAGTCCCCGCACTCGACGAGCCAGTCAAGCCCTGTGGGGCATACGGCTCTCGGGTTGGGGTGGTGAGTCGGTCACACCACCGCGACCCGATTGGCTCAGCGATCGGGGATCACTCGGAGTGAGTTGAACTGCTTGCCTTCGAGGGATTCGAGGAACGCGCCGCCGCCGGTGGAGACGTGCGTGATCTTGTCGGCGACGCCGAGTTTCTCGACGGCCTCGGCGGTTTCGCCGCCGCCGACGGCGGTGGTGCCGGGGCAATCGACCAGGGCACGGGCGATGGCGAGAGTGCCTTGATCGAAGGGCGGGACTTCGAAGCGGCCCATGGGGCCGTTCCAGA
>JBGSYY010000514.1:0-10056 GCA_041750675.1 Isosphaeraceae bacterium
GGTTCCCGGAGTCGAGCGAGGCGATGATCAAGGTAAGTTCGATTCATCGTATGCTCAGGCTTTTGAAACCCGATCTATCGAAGGAACCAGTGCCGTTCAAGTACCGAGAATTACAGGGAATAGTTACCGGATAGCCTCTGACAGGAAGCAGCATTCGAGATGAGTCGAGCCAAGACCCACGTTCCCACGGCAGAGCCGCCGAGCGAGCCGGCGGTAGTGGAAGTCTGGGGCCTGCCGCTGGCGTTTCTGACGCTGGAGCAGACGCTGGACGCGGTGGATGAGCTGATTGCCGCGGGGCGGCCGACTTATTTCATCACGGCGAACCTGTTTTACGCGATGCTGACCGACCAGCATAAGGATCTGGACGCGATCAATCGTGGAGCGGCGTTTGTGCTGGCGGACGGGATGCCGCTGGTCTGGGCGTCGCGCTACAAGGGTGGGCCGTTGCCGGAGCGGGTGGCCGGTTCGGACCTGATCTTCCGGATCAGCGAGCGGGCCGCGGGCCGTGGTCATCGGCTTTTTTTGCTGGGCGGAGCGCCGGGGGTTGGCGAGATCGCGGCGGAGGTGTTGCGGGAGCGATATCCGGGGATCGCGATTGTGGGGGTTGAGGCGCCGGAGATCGGCAAATCGCCAGAGGAGGAGGAGGCGTTGATTGGTCGAATCCGCGCGGCGCGGCCGGACATTCTGTTCGCGGCGCTGGGACAGCCCAAGGGTGAGCGCTGGATCGCGGCGAACCGCGAGGCCCTGGGAGTTCCGGTGAGCGTGCAGGTGGGGGCGTCGATCGACTTTGTGGCGGGTCGGTTGCGCCGGGCACCGCGTTGGATGCAGAAAACCGGGCTGGAATGGGTGTTCCGGATGGCCCAGGAGCCGCGCCGGCTGGCACCGCGGTATGCGCGGACGATCCTGTTTTTGAGCCGGATGCTGGGCCGCGATGTAACGGGGCGGGGCCGCTGAGAGGCTTGTGGGTCGGCATGAGCTTTGCTTCTTCTCATGAGTTCGGACGACGGCCATGCGCTGGAAGTGGACGCGTGGCCACGACGCTTTCACACCCATGAGGAGGCAGAACCATGATCGACCGCCGCGAGCTTTTGGGAATGTTTGGAGGCGCGGGTCTGGTTGGGCTGACGACGAGCGGGTCGCTCGCGCGCGGTCAGGAGGCCAAGGATCATCACCGTGAGCATTTGCAGACGATCGCCGAGTGCGTGCGGGTTTGCAACGAGACGGCGGCGCATTGTCTGGACAAGCTTCGTCGGGCTGGCTCCGAGGATCGGGAGCGGCATGCGCTTGCCCATCAAATGACGATGGACTGCCAGGCGTTTTGCGTGTTGGCGGGGACGTTGATGGCACGATCCAGCCCGCTGGTCGGCCCGGCGCATCAGGCGTGCGCCGAGGCGTGCAACGCGTGCGCCAAGGCCTGTGAAGGCGGCGACGAGGTGATGACGCGGTGCGCTGAAGCCTGCCGCGCATGCGAGAAAGCGTGCCGCGAGATGGCCAAGTCGGGCGGCCATGGCGAGCCTCATCATCATTCTGAGTCGGATGGCGCGGGGCGTTGATCGGCGTCGGCAAAGCGTCGCGTTGGGTTCGTTTCGCTTCGTGAAGCGATTCGGTTTACCCGAGAAATGCCGGGGCCTTCGCATGGAGGGTCTCGGCTGTGATGCGCCGGGTTCATTTCGTGAAATCGCAAGGCCGCTGTTTTCTCGACGCGGGCGAGGGCCAGCGAGTGTCTTGGGTTCGTTTGTGAACATGGGATTCGCGCAACGTTGTGTTCACATCGATTTAAGACGAGTGAACCAAAGGCGTCCGCTTGGGTTCGTTTTGCGCCGGCGCGTTGATTGGGGTTTGTGGTCTGTTCGCATTGCCAAGGACGCGAAATTGGCGTGGGCCATGATGCAAACAATCGGGCTGATTGGGGACGGGAATCGTTGGCTCTCAAAAAAATGGGGAAAATTTTGCTGACAAATGGGATGCCGGCGAGTATGCTGTGCGACCGCCCGGGGCGGACTTTTTCGAAAGGGATTTGGTTCGAGAAAGACGCCTTTGCAGTTCACGGGCAACGATGACGTTGAGTTGAGATCTTCGATGAGTGTCCACACGGAAGAGGACCCTGACGATGATGACCACAACGACGATGACGGCCTGGCTCTCGATTGGCGACGCGGTCGTGTTTCAAACGAACACGGGGCGTGAGGCGCGGGGGCGGGTGGTCGAGTTGATCACCGAGCGCCGGCAGCCGACCCTGGTGTTGATCGAGCGTGAGGACGGCGGCCGGGCGATCCGGCTGGAGCATGAAGTTCGCTCGGCCGACGCGCCTGCGGCGGCGATGGCGGGCTGAGAAAACGATCGATTATTGAGCTTCAGATAGTCCGGTTCCGCGGAGGTCATCCCCGCTTAGGCGGGGATCCATCGTGTTCACCGCACACGCACGGGATCCCCGCCTGCGCGGGGATGACCTGGTGAGCGAGCCGGCTGAAGAAATTCGCCGCGTCTGCTCGCACTGGACCCCCGCCTACGCGGGGATGAGCTGGTGAGCGCGTATACACCTGTCCAGTTTTCGGCGTGCATTACAGTTCGGTTCGGCTACAGGAATCGGGTTCGAGTCCCCCCGTCCGGCGGCTCATGGTGATGCTGGATCGCGACCTGGGAAGGAGGGATCAAGGGCTCCGCGACGAGCTGAGAGATCAGCCCCATGTTGCGAAAGCGATCGTGGCAGCGTGGGCACTCGTTGACGTGGAGGCGCACTTGCTCGTGTATGTCGGCATCGAGCTTGCCCTCGCCATAGGCAGTCGCCAATTGGCTGACCTGGGTGCAAGTGAGCCCAGCGAAGGTGTTGTCGCGATTGCGGAGATTCATGGTCCAGAGGACGGTGCCGGTAAGAAGTACGGCCAGCACCCCCGCAGCCTGGGCGGTGATTCGACGTCGGCGCCGTCCGCGCAGGCGGCCGCGTAGTCGGCTCAGTTCGCCCTGGGGACAGGCCGTCCAGCGATCTTGGGCATTGGTCATCGCTCCTCCTTCAGGCGGTGTCGCACTCCGGGCGTGGCTCCGGTCTGCTGGGATAGGCATTAATTCGACCTAAACTTATTCTGGACTTCGGTCGTGCTGGAGTCTGTGAGGTGGAATACAGAACGACCGGACATGGGTCAATCAATCTGGTTGGCGATAAGGAGCGCAGGCCGAGCATCATTCCTGGGCCTCCATGAGAAGCCCGTCGCGATTGATGATCGTGATTTTCTTGCGCTGGACCCGTATCAGTCCATCGAGCTGGAGTTGGCCGAGAGTGATGGTGACCGTTTCGCGGGTGGCCCCGATCAGGCCTGCCAACTCCTGATGGGAAAGCGGCAGGTTGATGGCCCATCCTCGCCCGTTTTTCTCGCCGTGAGACTCGAGCAATTCGATCAGGAGTCCAGCGACCCTCTGGCGATTGCTGCGGAAGAGCAGGTTTTTGAGCCGCGTTTCCACGCGTTTGCGACGCAGCCCGATGAGCTTGGTGATCTTCATCACGACGTCCGCCCGCGCTTCCAGAAGCCTGAGCAGGTCCTCGCGGCGAAGGGCCAGGATATCGGTCGTCTCGGCGGCCTCGGCGAACTCCTCGCGCGGGCTGTCGTCGAAGAGGCCGAGTTCGCCAAAGATTTCCCCTTCGTCCACGAAGGCGAGAATAAACTCCTTGCCGTCGGCTGTGATGCCCTTGATCTTGACCCGGCCTCGCGCGACGACCAGGACCGACTGCCCGGAGTCACCTGGCGCGTAAATTAACCCGCCCCGGGGAAATGTCCGCATGGACGCCTGACGCTCGACCTGCTCGGCCTGCTCTGCCGTCAGCCGTTCGAACAAATCACAGCGCTTAAGGTACCAGAGTTTCGAAGGGGTCGCCATTTCGTGGAGTTCTACCCACTGATCGACCCCGCTGGGCCAATTTCCGCATGGTGAGATCGTTGATTCCAGGGTTCCCAGGATACGAACTCTGTGCGAAGCCCTCAATGAGCACCAGCATTCCA
Source organism: Isosphaeraceae bacterium (assembly GCA_041750675.1). Taxonomy (GTDB): domain Bacteria; phylum Planctomycetota; class Planctomycetia; order Isosphaerales; family Isosphaeraceae; genus BPJS01. The sequence continues at coordinate 3,993 of JBGSYY010000514.1, forward strand.
GCCACAGGAGACTGCCGCCGTTACCCCCAGCTTAGACTCCCCGATTCTCAAGGAACTGTGAGCCGTCGCACAGAGGATTTTCGCCAATTGGCAGATAGTCATTGTCTGTGTCAGATCGGCGCATGGAGTTTCGAGACTTTGGGAGGTCCTGTGATGCACGGACGGATTCGTGAATTGTTGCGTGGGGTGTGGGTGGCGGCTGGGGTCGCCGTCCTGGGTGTTCCTGGGACGTCCGCAGGCCCCGAGGTAGTGGTCGGTCGGCCCTGCGACCCGTCGCTTCGCACTTCGATTGATCAGATCGACCACACTCCATTCGATGCCCTCCTCCAGCAGTACGTCGACGGTGGCGGGTTGGTGGACTATAGCCGCTGGAAAGCCAATCCCACGGACCTCCAGGCTCTGGAGTCTTATCTAGTCCATCTCGGTTGCGTGGACATGCGAGTTCCAGCGCGGCGGGAGTCACAGCTCGCGTTCTGGATCAACGCCTACAACGCGCTGACGATCCACGGCATCCTCCGTGAATATCCGACCAAGAGCATTCGCGATCACACCGCTCAGTTCGCGGGCTACAACATCTGGAAGGATTTGAAGCTGATGGTGGGCGACCAGCGTTACTCGCTCAACAACATCGAGCATGACATCCTTCGCAAGATGGGTGAGCCAAGGATTCACCTGGCGCTGGTTTGCGCGTCGCGTGGGTGTCCTCCGCTGGTGAATCGCGCGTACACCGCCGAGCAGCTCGACGCGCAGCTCACGGAGAATGGGCGGCGTTATCTGGCCGACGCGAGGAATTTTCGTGCCGATCCGCGCACGAAATCCGTCTCTCTGTCTCGCCTCTTCGAATGGTACGGGACGGATTTCGGTGCGACGGCGGCCGAGCAGCTCGCGGCTCTCGGCCCGATGTTGCCGCCTGGCTCCGAGTGGGCGGCACGAGGTGTCAGCCGAGTGCAGTATCTCGACTACGACTGGTCGCTCAATGACCAGCGATCACCTCGCAGATAACCGTCGAGGGGAACACTCTCCCGCGTCCGATCCCCCGCATTCCTGCTCGGGAATCCGCGTGGGGACCATGCAAACTCGGCGGAGTTTCTGAAGGCACGCTTCCATGGACCGTCAGAGACTCCGTTGCTGACACGCTTTCGAAAGCGAGCATCCGCGCTCGGGCGACCATCCACGGGATTGACTGCTCTCGCCCGGGAACGCGACGTCCGGGTGGGGATGACCTCGAGTCAGCGGCCTTCAAGAAACTCGTGATCCGGATCAACCGGAGGAGTCACCGCGATGGAATCCGACGACCGACAGGGGCAGATTACCCAAGTGAAGAGGCGTTCTTTCCGATCAGAGGCCGTCAAGCTTGCGCTGGCGCTGGCCCTATTTGCCCTTGCGGGGGGATTGGTGTTCGCCCGGCGCGCGGAGTGGGCCAAGTTGATCTGCACGACGCCACTCCTGGCTCAGCAAGGGGCCCACACTCCGTCTCCGCCGAAGTTCGACCTGACGAACGTGAATATACCGAAGAAGGAGATTCGCGGCGGCGGACCTCAGAAAGACGGCATCCCCGCGCTCACGAACCCTCCGACGATCACCCCAGCGAAGGCTGACTATCTCGCGGCCAACGATCGGGTGGCGGGGGTCACTCTGGAAGGCGTCTCGCGTGCTTATCCTTTGCGGATTTTGACCTGGCACGAGATCGTCAACGACACGGTCGGCGGCATTCCGATCGCGATGACGTACTGCCCACTGTGCGACTCGGTCGTGGTCTTTGATCGGCGGACGTCGGAGGGGGTCAAGGAATTCGGGGTTTCCGGGCTACTGTACAACAGCAACGTCCTGATGTACGACCGCGGAGGGAACCCGGAAGCCCTTTGGTCGCAGATTCGCGGAGAATCGATCTCGGGATTGAAGCCGGGCAGTTCGCTCGACACGCTGCCCGTGGAGGTGACGACGTGGGCGTCGTGGTCGGCGCGGCGACCGGAGACGGATGTTCTTTCGATCGACACCGGCCACAAGCGACAGTATGACGTGGACCCCTATGCGGAATACTTTGAACGTCCCGAGTTGATGTTCCCGGTGGCGCACACGGATCAACGATTGCCTGCAAAGGAACGCGTTCTGGGCGTCTGGCTTGCCGATGGAACGGCCCGGGCCTATCCCGCCTCGGCGTTCGTCGACAAGACTAAGGCCGTTGTGATCCACGACGAGCTCGGGGGTAAGCCTTTAGAGGTGCGTTATGATCCGGCGAGCAAGGGTCTGGCGGTCGCATCCGCCTCGGACGAGGTCCGATGGATGTATTCGCTCTGGTTCGCCTGGTCCGCCTTTCATCCCGAGACGACTCTGTACGAGCCACGATGAACCGAGCGTAACCGCCAGCGACCTGGGTTCTTATGCTCTCCGACCTCCGAGATGATCCCGATGTTTTCGATGCCGCTGCTGATCGTCCTGATCGGTCCGCTCCAGGAAGCCCCGCCGCATCCCACGATCCCGGCCAATCCGCTTGCCGCGGACGCAGCCGACGCGTATCGGATGCGGTTCGTCCGCGGGGTTGCGGAGGCGGAAGCCTTCCGCTCAGGACTGCTTGAGCAGGACTTAGGCGGAAGAAGCCAGGCGTATCGGATCGGCGAGGCCATCGAGCGCTTCCGTGCGGGTGCCGAAGGGCCACTCTCGGGGCGGCCCGGCCTGCGCGCGTTTGAGATCGGTCCGGAAGCGTTCGAGGCGAGGATTCGCGGGGAGCGAACCGACCCGATCGACGCGGAGCGTGTGTTCGGCGCGTTCGCCGGAAGGTGGTACGGAGTCTGGGATCAGATCCAGGTCGATCACGACTGGAGCGCGGTCGAGTCGCTCGATCCAGGCGTCCCGTTACCCGGCGTGGGCGATTTGCGTGTCCGATCGGTCCAATCCGCGTGGATTGGGGACGGTTTCGGCTGGAATGTGATCGCCTCGCCGAGGATTGATCGGACCGTCATCCTGGGGACCGTGTACCACGTCGAGCCCGGCCGTCCGGATCGGGTCCGATTGCATCGTCCCCACGTTGGGGTCGAGGCTGGCGCGGGGCTTCTGATCTGGGTCACTGGGAGCGAGGTGTTTCTCGAAGAGATCTTCACTGCGGCGAGCGCCGAGGGGTCACGCTACGCCATCACCGGATTTCGTTACGAGCTTGGGAATGGAGAGATCGAATTCAAGGGGCCTGCGTTCCAGGCCGTGTATACGCGCGATTCAGACAATCGCCCGGCCTGGTACTCGTTTTCCATCCAGGGCGGGGAGTCGTCACCGCCCGGCCGCCGATCTGACGGCGACTTTCGCTGAGTCGTCGTTGCCGCGTCCTGTCGTACGCGCTGCGGTTCGTCATGGTATTGACCCTCGCGCCGGGTGCCGTCTCCGCGCAGGAACGCTCAGACAGAGAGACCGCGGATGGCCTGCGAATCACGCGCCGCGAGTTCGCCGCCGATAGTACGCATCCGTCAGCCCAGGGCAGTCGGAAGATCGCGACAGGATTGATGAGCGTAGCGCCTAATGTGGGCCAGCTCACGTTCCCGGATCCTCCCCGAAGCCGATGAATGGAGTTGTCGACAAGTGTTGTCGATCAACATCGATTCTAGTGTGGGAGAAGATCGCCATGAGGTTTTTTGGGCGGGCGGCGTTGGTCATGGTGGCCCTGTTGACAGTCGGATTCGAGACGGGCGCCGCGGTGGCGAGCCCCGGCGAGGTGGCATGGCGAAGTAGTCTTGAGGCGGCACGGCGGGACGCCGCGAACGAGGGACGGAGCCTGCTGCTGGTCATGGAATCGCCGGGATGCGGATGGTGCCGGAAGTTGGATCGCACCACGTTACGCGATCGCGAGGTTGTCGAGGCGATCAACACTCACACCGTGCCCGTGAGGATCGACGCGAGTGATCCGGCCCATGAGCGACTTGTCGCCGCGCTCGGCGTGCAAGGATTTCCGACATTGGTGTTGCTCGGCGCTGATGGTCAAGTCCTGGACCGTCGCTCAGGCTATCTCGATGCTCGGCAGTTCGGCTCCTGGCTTCGATCGGCGAGCCGCCCCTGAGTGTGAGTTCGCTCACGGAAACACAAAGCGATTCGTGGCATAGTGTGAATGTCGGGCCGAACGCATGGAGTTGCCGGCTCGTTTCGTGGCGACGCTCGGAGGAGGAATGGTTGGGCTCATGACGCACAAATCGAGACTTGTCGCGATTGGCTTGATCGTGCTGGGAGGGTTGAGCCTCGTCCGTCGCGTACCACTGGAAGCGGCGCTCGCGGCCCTTGGGGGCTGGCTGAGCGCCCTGGGACCGTGGGGGCCGCTCGTGTTTGGGCTGATTTATGCTGGGGCGGTGGTGCTTATGGTCCCTGGTTCGGCCTTGACGCTTGCGGGCGGGGCGCTGTTCGGGCCGGTTTTGGGAACGATCACGGTCTCGATCGCGTCCAACGTGGGGGCCGCGCTGGCCTTTGTCATCGCCCGCTATCTTGGCCGCGATGCGATTGCGCGGAAGATTCGAGCCAATCCCAAGTTCGACGCGATCGACCGGGCCATCGGCGAGGGAGGCTGGAAAATCGTCGCGCTGCTCCGACTGTCCCCCGCCGTACCATTCAATATCCAAAATTATCTCTATGGGATCACGCGCATTGGGTTCTGGCCCTGTGTTCTGGCAAGCTGGGCGGCGATGCTCCCGGGGACCTTGCTTTACGTCTCCCTCGGCCACGTCGGCCGGGCCGGACTGGAAGCCGCGTCCGGGTCGGGCCGGTCGCGATCCCCGGCCGAATGGGCGTTGATCGCAGTGGGTCTACTGGCGACAGTCGCCGTGACCGTATACGTCACACGACTGGCGCGCCGGGCGATGCAGGAACAAGGTTCGCTGGGACGTGAGGTGGAAAGTTCGATCCCGGCGAATCGGGAGGAACTGTCCGGCGCGTCATCTGGTCGGCGATCGCTCCTCAGAGATGCTGTGCTTGGGTCGGCGGCGCTGTTAATCGCGGGCTTGGCGGTTGCCGTGGAGCTTCGACCGGGGTTGCTGCGATCGGTCGTGTCGATTATTGGCAGGCCCCCGCCCGCAACGCTTCGAGAGGCTTACCAGAGTGATCCAGGGGGGGCGACCGTCGATCATGCGCGGTTCGATTCGCTGCTCCGCGCGCACGTCACGGAGGGTGGATGGGTCGATTATCGAGGACTGTCCCGGGAAATCGGCGAACTCGATGGTTACCTGGAGCAGCTCGCGCTGGTGCCGTTCGACGAACTGGGCCGCGACGAGAAGCTTGCCCTGCTGATTAATGCCTACAACGCGTTCACGCTAAAACTGATCCTGGAGCACTACCCGATCGATTCCATCAAGTCGATTCCCGATGAATTGCGCTGGGACGCGGTGCGCTGGCGTGTGGGCACGCACCTGTGGAGCCTGAACCAGATCGAGCACGAGCAGATCCGCCCCAACTTCCGCGAGCCGCGAGTCCACTTCGCGCTGGTGTGCGCGGCGGTCGGTTGTGCTCCGCTCCGTGCGGAAGCCTACACGGCCAAGCGGCTCGAGGAACAACTGAATGATCAGACACGCTTCGTACACTCGCATGCCCGCTGGTTCCAGCGGCAAGGAGCCGATGTTGTCGGGCTTACTTCTCTCTATAAGTGGTATGCCGGAGACTTCGAGCAGGTCGCCGGGTCGGTCTGGTCGTTCGCCGCGCGCTACATCGAGGGCATGGACGAAATTGCGAATCGCGAGCCGACGATTTACTGGCTGGATCACGACTGGGTCCTGAACGCGGTCGAAAAAAAAATGGAGGATGTACGCTAATGAAAATGCATTCACTGGCTGAACCGATGGCAAACGGTCGTTTGATGATCGAACCTGGGGATGAGCATAACAAGCGGCTCGTCGAACACGTGCATCCGCACGACTGGGAGAATCCCGCGGCGCAGGAACGATACAACCTCGTCGTGATCGGTGGGGGAACCGCGGGCCTGGTCACCGCGGCGGGAGCCGCCGGGCTCGGTGCTCGCGTCGCGCTGGTCGAGCGTCATCTGATGGGCGGCGATGCTCCCGGGGACCTTGCTTTACGTCTCCCTCGGCCACGTCGGCCGGGC
>JBGSYY010000515.1:0-3417 GCA_041750675.1 Isosphaeraceae bacterium
GGCGGCAAGACCCCCGGCTGCCCAGGCTCGACGATGTCCGCCGATCCCCGCGCCAGCCGTTCCAGCGCCTGGTCAACGTCGCGCATCGGCATGGTCGAAACCCTCCGGGTCGTCGACAAGCTCGTCGACCGGCAGCAGGTAACCGGCAGGTTGCACGGCCAGAGCCGGCGACCGTGATGGCTCTACCTCGGCAACGGCCGGCTGAAAGGAAAGCGAAACCCGAGACAGAATGATCGCTTGAGTCACCGGCAAAAGTTCGCCCGTCGCCGCCTGGGACGACGAAACGACCGCCGCCGGCCCAGTCGACCCCCCGCCCGTCGGCGGATGGACCTTGCCCCAGGCCAGCAAGCCAACCAATCCCAACACCGGCGTCAACGCCACCGCCACCCGATCACGACGCAGCCGACGCACCGGCCGACGTCGCTCGATCACCCGCGGCTTCACAACCGCCGAGCGCACATCCGGTACCTGGATCAACACCACAGGCGACGACGCCCAACGCGGCTCCATCGACGATCGGTTCATCAAGCTCGCGGGGGCCGGCAGGGCAACCATGGTGCTGCGTCTCCTCTCGCTCTCGGTCTGGCTCGCGTGGGGGTTCGTGGGTGAGTCTCGTCGCGTTCTCAAGGCAAACCGATTCGCTCACAACTTATCTTCGACCGCATTCCAGACAAACTTGAGCGATGATTCCGAAAAGTCCGACTGGGCAAGATCGGACCTCAAGGCAAACCATTCAACTTCTTCCAGATAACGACCAACGCGAAACCCCCGGCCTACCATCGCGCGTCGGAAACGCGAGGCAAGCCGGGGGTTCACAGAATCCACGGATCGAAGGGAAACCGGCTCCAGGTCTTCGACGTGCCTGTTCCCAATCTCCCTCGCGTCTTACCGCCCAAACAACCGGAATCGCCGAGGCCGAGGCGTCGCCGAGCCGCTGCCATCTTCCTCCGCCCCGCGTCGGTTGTTCCCAAACGCGAACATCGGCGCACGGCCCGCCTCATACTGATACACCGGCCGGAACGCCGGCGCACCACCCGCAAACCGCGCCCCGTTCCCGCCATTCGCCAGGTCAATCGCCCGGATGTTCGCCTCACTCACGCTCGGGTTGTGGCCCTGCCACCGGCTGTTGACCACCTCCATCACGTTCAAAGGCGCGAACAACGCATCGCCGCCCACCGAGATCCAGTCGCACAAGCCCGACTGCATCTGGTCCACGTTGCCGTCCAGTCCATAGACGACGATGTACTCGTACTTGTTGACCCGCGGCTTGGGATCCTGATTGTTCAGGTTCGAGCCTGTATTCGCCGTCGTCTCCATCTCGACGCGCACCGATCGTTCGCCACGCCCCGGAATCGCGTGATACTTGGCGACGTACTTGCCCACTCCCTGATTCCAAACTTCATTATCTTTCCCGTTGGGCGGGAAGCCACGCATGTTCGACAGCACCGCCTTCCGCTCGCCCCGGATATGCGTCTCCAGCATCGCGTGAAACTTGGGCACAAACATGTCGCACGCGTCGAACCCAGGCCGAGGCGGGCCTGGCGGAATGTTGTTCACGTTGTCGCCGATCTGGTGGTTGTAATGGTTCTCACCCAGCTCGGCCCAAAGCGCCTTCAGCTCGTCCTGCGTCACGCCCGACCCCGGCGCGGGAATCGGCTCATTCAGCATGATCGACGCCACCGCACCGCCCAGGCAGTGACCCGGCCACCGCTGAATGTCACGATTCTGCGTGTTCGCCGCCTCCCAGCTCCGTGCCGACTGATTGAACAACTGGTCATACTTGAGCAGGGGAGAGGGCGTCGCGTAGATCGTCCCGTCCGCACCGCGGAAGGTCAGGTCGTCGTACAGATTCGGGAACCACGTCGACGTATCGCCCGGCGCGGGCGTCGTCTCAAGAATCCCGTTCGGCCCCGCGCGAACCACATCCTGCCCTGGTGCCGCCGCCCAGCCGACCGGAATCGCCTGCTCGTCATCTCCCATCGCCGCCGTGCTGGCCCGACCGTCGCCCGTGCCGTCCCACGGCTCGTGGATCGCGTCCGACTTCGTCGGCCAGTAATAAAAATTCCAGGGAATCCGGCTCGCCTGACCAATCTGCACAAACTCGGTCGCCACCTTGTACGGCTTGTCTGCGTCGGAGACTCGGAACGTGTACCAGCCCTGCTGGTTGCTCCCAATCTCCTCGCCATTTTTCCGGGGACGGCCATCCGGACCCATCAAATTCGAGATGGTCCCGCCGGTCGTCGTGATCGTCAAATTCCCCCCGAACCGCGTCGGGACGTATACCCCAAACTGCAGCGTGCCGGATTGACCGGCCAGCTCACCGCCCAGCGGAACGGGCTGAACCCGCTCTTGCTTCGCCCAGGCCGCAGTTCCCAACGAGATCCATGCGGCGAGTACGGTCATCGCCGCCCGCCCGCCACGCCGCTTGCCGCTTTGCATGCTGCCTCCCGACTTGATCGCTTTGCTCGCAATTCCCGGGTCAGATTCCTCTACTATGAGAAGACTCAACCCCGGACCCCTCGTTGCGAGTATGCCAATGTTGGTTCGGCTAGGCCAAGGACCTTGATCGACCAAAACGAGACCCCACCACGCTCCAGACCGCGAATGTCCGTCAAACCCCCTAAATCCTCCCAAACTGTTTCGTTCTCGAATTTGCCACCTGGACTCAGATCAACCCCGCGCCCTGCCGATGTATAGCGTGGCCACCCCGTAAGGTGCGGATCGTGGAGCAGGAGGCTCGGTCGAGTGGATTGCTCACGTTCGCAGCCGCAACCGACCGGAAGAGCGTGACGGCGTCGCGGGTCGACGTCACGGCGGAAGATACCAGGATGGGATGCCAGGTCTCGTTCCGCGCGGATGGATGCGGTGGCAGTGGTCCGACGGGCGACGTACTCGATACGACGACGCCGGCCGAGCCTAGCCAAGTCGGGGATGTTTTTCGAATACGCCAGAGTCGAGTGGTCGCCCGACTCACCACCTCACTCTTCTTCCCGAGGGATTCGCGATGTTCAACGCGGTCATGCTAATGGCCGTGGGCCTGGGGCATGGTCATGCCGTGCCTTCGGCCCAGGGTCTTCCCCTGCCTTCGAAGGTCGGCCCGGTCGCGGCTGCGCCCAGCAAGGTGATGCCTACCGCTCAGGCGGTGGCCGCACCCAGCAAGGTGATGCCGGCCGCTCAGGCGGCTGCTCCAACCAAGGTCCTCCCAGCCGCCCAGGCGGTTGCTCCCACCAAGGTGATGCCTGCCGCGCAAGCGGCTGCTCCCACCAAGGTCCTCCCGGCTGCCCAGGCAATTGCCCCGGCCAAGGTGATGCCCGCCGCGCAAGCGGCTGCTCCCACCAAGGTCCTTCCGGCTGCCCAGGCAATTGCCCCGACCAAGGTGATGCCCGCCGCGCAAGCGGCTGCTCCCACCAAGGTCCT
>JBGSYY010000516.1:0-6913 GCA_041750675.1 Isosphaeraceae bacterium
GCCAGCGCCTCGCTCATGCGCCAGGCATTGCGCTATGCCAAGATGTTCAACCGTGTCGTGATGCAGCACTGCCAGGTCCCCGAGCTGACCACCGCCGGCGTCATGCACGAAGGCGAATGGTCCGCCCGCCTCGGCCTCAAGGGCATGCCCTCCGCCGCCGAAGACATCATGGTCGCCCGCGATATCCGCCTCGCCGAGATCACCGGCGGGCGGCTCCACATCCAGCACATCTCCACCGAACGCTCCGTCCAGCTCGTCCGCGAGGCTCGACGCCGCGGCCTCGTCGACGTCACCGCCGAAGCCTGCCCACACCACTTCACACTCACCGACGACAACCTCGCCAGCTTCGACACTCACTTCAAAATGAACCCTCCGCTCCGCGAGCGAGCCGACGTCGAGGCCGTCCTCGAAGGCCTCTGCGACGGCACCATCTCAATCCTCGCCACCGACCACGCCCCGCACTCGCCCGAGAAAAAGTCTCGTGAGATCGACCAGGCTCCCTTCGGCATCGTTGGCCTCGAAACGCTGCTCCCCATCTGCATCAAGGCGCTCATCGAGCCGGGCCTGCTCACCTGGCCCCAGATGATCGCCAAGCTCACGACCGAGCCGGCGGCTTTGCTCAATTTCGAACGCAAAGGAACCCTTCGTCCCGGTAGTGACGCCGATGTTACCATCATCGACCCCGAAGCCCGCTGGACCATCGACGCCGCCCAGTTCCGCTCTCGCAGCCGCAACACCCCCTACCAGGGCTGGAACGTCCAGGGCCGGGCCCACACCGTCATCGTCAACGGTCAGATCCGATATTCGCTTGATTCTTAGGGATTTCCTGGGCCATCCCGCAAGATTCAAGACCTGCCCGAACCGCCGGAATCAGGCGCTCACAATTTTTTCGAGCCATGTCCCGGCCGTTTGACGCTGCAAGGTTATATGCGGGGTGATCGCTCAGGAAGAGCGGACAACCCAGCGGGCTTGCCGACCGCGCCAGCGGCGACGTACCGCGATCGGATCTCGAAATCACTCTCAGAGTAGGAGGGCGTCGAGCATGCTCGCGCACGCTACCACCACGCCCCGAGAGATCGGGCAACCGGCGTCGTCAGGCGTCAACTTGAATCGTCTCGAAGACTGGATCGTCCACGCCATTGATGACGATCCCGCCGCCGCCCCGGCCTCTCCTAAGTCTCCGAAACCCCGGCTTCTTCGCCGTGAATCGGCTCCGACCGCTCCCAAGCCCGCCCCGGCGCTGCCCAATGGCGGTTGGGCCCGGATTCAGGTTGGTCGAAAAGGCAGCGTCACCATCGCACGGGTGGCGCTTGACGCCCTGATCAAGCCCCAGGTGCTCGAGGAAACCGCCCTGGAATTGACGACGCTGGCCGAGGCTGGATCGGGCCGCTTCCTCTTGAACCTCGACACAGTCGAACGCGTGACCAGCCCATTCGTCGCCACGCTGGCTGAGCTTCATCGCACCTGCGTGGAGCACGACGGCGGTCAATTTCGCCTATGCGGCTTACGCGACGAGCTTTTCCCCATGCTCCAGCTTACAGGACTTGATCGCATCATCCACCGATTTGCCACTGAGGCCGACGCGCTGGCCCATCCCTGGCCCCGCCCCCGACAGCCTTCCGGTCTGCCCGTCGGCGTACTTCAGGCTCTGCGCGATCCCTCGGCAGCCTCGGCTCCGATACCGGTCCCCTCCCTGCATCGGGATTCCCCCGCCTCGACTCACCTGGCCTTGCGGGTGGATTCCGGTCGCCAGAAGGGCCGCGTTCTGTCACTCGGAGAGGCCGTTGCCACGGTCGGCCGAGCGGAGGGCTGCCGAATCCGGGGCCGCTCCTCGGCCATCAGCCGGAGCCACGCTCAAATCGAGCGCACGGAATCTGGTTGGACCCTTCGCGACCTGGGCAGCACAAACGGTACCTTTCTGAACGGCCGCAAGATCCTCGATACCGAGTCGCTCCTGCCCGGCGACCGAATCGTCATCGGCCCACTTCGCCTGACCGTCCTGGCGTCCCAGTCGACCTCGATCGAGCACCAGGCTGCCTGCTGGCTTGATGAGCCGGAGAGCGGGGCCGACTGGCAAACCATCGACGAGAACGCGGCCCCGGCCCCAGTCGCCGCCACGCTGCCGCCGGGCGTCCGTTTGCTTGCCCCTCGGATCGACGAGTCCGACGACCCCGAGATCTGGCGTTCGTTGCTCGACGAGGCCATCGGCGACGATCCCAGCGGTGTTCGCCTGGTCATCAGTCTGGAGCACGTCGCCACGCTGCCCAGCCGGGCGATCGGCATTCTGCTCGCCCGCTCGATCGAGCTGGAACGATCGGGCGGTTCGATCCGCCTGGCCCACCCCCAGGCCGCGCTGAGGGCCCGGCTGGAATGGCTCCGCGTGCCCGAGGTGGTGGCCCTGTATCTCAGGCTCGACGACGCCCTTCTGACCGGCTGGAATTGAACTTTTTTTGTCGCCGACCTCGTTTTGGTCCTATAATTCGGCAGGCGAACGTTTTGCGCCGACCCGAGCATGGGATCAATCTGAGATGCGCTACCTGATCGACGGCTATAACCTGATGCACGCCAAGGGCTTGCTCGGTCCAGGCCTGAGAGCTGAGCGACTCAGGCATCAACGTGAGCGGTTTCTCAACGCCGTGCTCGACGCCCTCGGTCCGTTTGACGCCTGCCGAACGACCGTGGTTTTCGACGCCGCGTATCCGCCGCCGGGACGGCCCGATCGGGCTACGCATAAAGGAATCAACGTAATCTATGCTGTCGGAGACGAAAACGCCGATGCGCGGATTGAGGAGATGCTCTCCCAGGAGACGAATCCGAGCCAGCTCACCGTGATCTCGTCCGATCGCCGCGTGCGGCAGGCAGCGCTGCGGAAGCGTGCCAAGGTGATCGACTCCGATAGCTTCTGGACGGCCGCACTCTCCACTCGCCGCGACCAGTCTTCGCCCCCGCCGGCACAGCCGACCAGCCACGAACGAAGCACCAGCCCACCGGCCTCGCCTCAAGAAACTCAGCATTGGCTCTCCATCTTCGAGGAGGCCGAAGCGGAGGCCAAGGCCGGCACCTTTCCCGGCGATGCCAGCACATTTCTCCCGTCCGAGGAGGAGCTGAAGCGAATCGCCCGCGAGGTCGAGGCCGAGAACTTCGAGTGGTGATTCACGAGATCGCTAGGCCAAGGGCAGTCCTTTCCCGACCTGGCAAAGCCGATCGTGAAGGGCGATGACCGCCCGCGCCTGCACATCCACCATGCCACAACCCAGTTCGTCAAGCAGTTCGCAGGCGGCGAAGCCTGACGCCCTGGCCTCGTATTCGGCCACCCAGGCGAGTCGCGCCGGCAGCCGCACCGGCGCGATCGGCCAGACTCCGGGACGTGGCCGAAGGTGTTCGGGGATTCCGATCCGCCAGGGCTTGGCGGTAACACGAGCGCGAAAGCACTTTTGACGCAGGCACATGCGCGCGTAGAGCGGATCGACCCGCATGGCTCGGAAGAATTTGCGGACTTCCGCCTCGTCGGGGTCGAATGTGCGCTGAGTGACAAGCAGACGAAGGCCGGCAGGGGTTCGATAGATGCGCAGATTCCAGTCGGGATTTCGTTCGAGGAAGCTCTGGATTCGTGTTCGTGCGCGCGATTCGGAGGTGCCGAGCAGGCCCGGCCTGGCTCGCTGGATGAGAGCGGCGATACCAATGCCGATAGGGATCGCGATCAATGTTCGGAGCAGGCCGAGATCGCGGGTTCCGTCGCGCCAGGCGACGGCAAGAAGTCCGAGGAAGACGACAAGGACGCAGATTTCGACCAGGCAGCCGGGCCGCTCGTTCTGGAAATCGATGTCGGCGAAAAGCACGTTGGGCGTGTTGAGGCAGATCGCGCCGTAGGAATTTCGCGTCAGCACGACCGGGCCGTGCTGCCCGACGATTTCTTCGCGGATGGGCACGCCTTCAGCACCGTTGTAGGGGACTTTCGGCTCGCGGCGAGGGAGCCGTTCGCCGGCGAGGACGCGATTGAGTGCGGCGTCGGCGCGCTCATCGGCCATTCGCTGCGCCTCGGCGAGGCTGCCGTCGGACCAGCCGAAGCGGCGAACGGTGACCTGGCGTCCGGCCTTGCGGATCTGGCGTCGGCTTTCGGCCCAGTATTGGGGGACGATCATGGAGAGTTTCGCTCGCGTTGCTGTGAGGGCTTTCCCAACATGATCGGCTGAGTCTGGAACGGAAATTCGTTCATTGGTCAAAGCGGGAAAAATCGAGTTCGTTCGCAGAGCCTAAGCGAGACGCTGGTCGAGTCACAGAGTACCGTGATGGGCATCCAAGAGCTGTCACGTCGCGTTCCAGGGGGATGGAGCGATGGGCGGCGATCGGTTAGAAAAGAGGATAACGACGGTCGCGATGTTCGGCCGTTTCGCACTGGGTTTGGTTCTACACGAAAGACGTCCGTCCATGAAGATTCATGAATACCAGGCCAAGGAACTGCTGGAAAAGTATGGCGTCGCGGTGCCGGCCGGGCTTGTGGCGAACACGGCCGAGGAGGCGGGGGCGGCTTACGACGCCTTGAAGTCGAAGCTGGTTGTGGTGAAGGCTCAAGTTCATGCGGGCGGGCGCGGGAAGGGCGTGGCGGTGGGGCCGGAGTTTGACCGGGGCCTGGCGCTGGAGATCGCCAGCGGGAAGAAGCCGAGGCCCGACGGGATCGCGAAGGGCGTGCAGCTTGTGCGCTCGCGCGATGAGGCGATGGCCGCCGCCGCGAGCTTGCTGGGCAAGCGATTGATCACCTATCAGACGGGCGAGGAAGGCTCGCCGATCAACAAGGTTTTGGTGACGGTGGGCCACGACATCGCCCGCGAGCTGTATCTGGGCCTGGCGGTGGACCGGGCCGCGAAGGCCCCGGTGTTGATGGCCAGCACCGAGGGGGGCGTCGAGATTGAGAAGGTGGCCGCCGAAAGCCCGGAGAAGATCCATCGCGAGACGATCGACGTCGACTCCGGATTGCATGATTTTCAGGTCCGCAAGCTCTGCAAGGCGCTCGGCTTTGAGGGCGAAACGGCGAAGAAGGGCGGGGTGTTCCTCAAGAAGTTCGTGCGGATGTTTCTCGATACCGATGCCTCGCTGGCCGAGATCAATCCGCTGATGGTGACCGAGGCGGGCGACGTGCTGGCGCTCGATTGCAAGCTGAATTTCGACGACAACGCGCTGTTCCGCCATCCGGGAATCGCCGCGATGCTCGACCCGGCGGAGGAGGACGCACGCGAGATGCGAGCCGCGCGGGCGGGCTTGAGCTATGTGCAGCTTGATGGCGATATCGCTTGCCTGGTGAACGGGGCGGGCCTGGCGATGAGCACGATGGACCTGATCAAGTATCACGGCGGCGAGCCGGCGAACTTCCTCGACGTCGGCGGCGGGGCGAGCAAGGAGCAGGTGCTGGAGGGTTTTCGAATTCTGCTCGATTCGCCCCGGGTGAAGGCCGTTTTGGTCAACATCTTCGGCGGGATCATGCAGTGCGACATCATTGCCGGGGCGCTGCTGGCGGCGTATGACGAGATCGATTTCCGGGTGCCGCTGGTCGTCCGGCTTGAGGGGACGAACGTCGAGAAGGGCATGAAGATGATCACCGACAGCGGCCGGAAGATCACCGTGGCCAAGGGGCTGACGGACGCGGCCAAGAAGGTGGTGGCGGCGTCGCAGGGGGCGGCGTAAGGGGGCGAGTAGATCATAACATGAAAGCATCCTCATGGATAAGGTGTTGCCTGACGATTACCGTGCGGTACGAGCCTTGGCCATGGGCGTGATCGAAGGACGTGGTGACCTGATCGAGGCTGCTCGGCAGGTCGCCCGCGGGTTGAATGAAGCGGGGATTCCGTGCGCGGTGATCGGCGGGATTGCGGTTGTGCTGCACGGCCACCCGCGGACAACCCGTGATATCGATCTCCTGGTGAATCGTCCGCTGGAGCCGGTGGCGGAATACCTTGTTTCGCTGGGCTTCGAGCTTGACGCCGATCGTCGCGAGTTTCGACGTGGGGAGATTGTGGTTCAACTTGTGACGCCCGATTTGACGGAAGTTGCGCCCGATCATCGGATCGAGATCGACGGGGTGGTGACAGTTCGGCTAGGCGATCTGGTGGCGATGAAGCTGCGGAGCGGGCAGGCGCGGGTGACTCGGGCGCAGGATTTGGCGGACGTGATTGGTCTGATTCGTGCGCAATCGCTGGATGGGTCGTTCGCCGCGCGGTTGCCGGCCGATTTGCGTGGGGCGTTCCTGCGGCTGGTGCGGGCGGTTCGTGACGAGGGGTGAAGGCCTGGGAACCCGTGGGCGCGAAGGTGGCGTGGTAGGGATTGGGCAAAGGTTGCGGTCTTGTTGGCTCGCTCGAAGTGGTGCGGGCAGCTTGTTTTTGCGCGCGAACGTTCGGTTGTGACGATTGGGGAGGTTGGGCGGTTGGTGGGTCGGGGCGGTGCTGGAGCGGACGATTGTGCGCGCGAAGGTCGGGTTGTACGGGTCATGGGGAGTTTGGCGATTCGGGTTTTGGGTCGGGGGGTTGGGCTGGGGGCTTGACTTTATCCTCTGAAGTTGAGGGTGTCGGTATCGCTTTTTCTCGGAGGGTTTCGACGTCGGCCCAGAGGGTGCGCCAGCCGGACTGTTCGGATTTGGGTAGGGCGTTGATGGCATCGCCGCGGACGCTGGCGAGGTTGGGGTCTGTCGTCCAGTGGTCCATTGCCGTGTGGATCATCGATTCGTCGACGCTCCCCGTCGCCCGTCGCTCCTTCCACGTCGCACACTCGGAAGACAGCCACTCGAGCGCCTGGGCTCGAAACGCTACGCACGCTGTCTGATCGGGCGGCGGTTCGTCTGTGCCCCTGCCGCAGCCGGCGAGCACCGCCAGGCAGGCGGCCTGATAGCGGCCGAGCGAATCTGGGCCGTCGAGGATATTGGGGT
>JBGSYY010000517.1:0-7021 GCA_041750675.1 Isosphaeraceae bacterium
CGCCTTGCGCGCGCGGATCGCCCTCGGGGATGAACGGATCGTAGCCTGAGCCGCGAATCCAGGTGACGTCGTCGAAGCCGCGGCCGAAGCCGAGGCCGGGTTCGCGTAGATAGGGAACGTCGGAAATGAACGCGGAGCGAACACCCACCGGCGCGAGGAAGTCGGGCAGGATACGCTCGTCGGGACTCAGAGGAGTCCAACCTTGCTCAGGGTCGGCCAGGCCGTGCCGGCCTGTCCACCACGAGCGGCGTGTCGGGATCGTCGTCAGATTGTCGGCGAAGTGCTGATCAAAGACGGTGCCCTCGGAGGCAAGGCGATCGAGGTGTGGAGTCTCGATCCAGGGATTGCCATACGTGCCGAGAAACCCCAGATGAAAGGCGTTGCAGGCAATGACGACGACATTCGAGCGATTGGTGGTAGGCATGGAAAAAATGAGTCTTACGTGTAATTTAATGAAGCTATGGACTATCGTCCGTAGCTGCGTTTGCGGCCGGGCTGTTCGTCGCGGGGGGTGAGCTTGCCTTCGAGCGAGGTATTCACGACATCGCCCATGCCCGACTGAATGGCCTCGTTGAGTGCGTTGATGGCGTCCTTTTCGGGAAGGTCGAGATAATCGCTGACGAAAATCGGCGGCCGCGCCTCGACCTCCGCGCCGCTGCGGAACTTGGGCTTTAACTGGCTGTAGCGGACGCGGACAGGCACGATCGGGATCGGCGTCCCGGGCATCTCGCGCTGAACCTTGAGCGCCAGCCAGGCCGTTCCGGGGCGGAGCGGATGCACGTTGTCGGGCGGGTAGTAAAAAATCGTCCCCTCGGGAAAGATGACCAGTGGATGGCCGGTCTCGAGGATTTTGGCGCAGGTCTTGAGCGTCCCAGGGCTGACGCGCTTTGTGTTCACCGGAAACGTGCCGAGTTGGGTCATGAACCACCCTTGCAGCCCCACGAACTCATCGTGCGAGGCCATCGAGCGGAGCAACCGGCGCGTGAGGCAAGCGAGCATGAACGGATCCCACCGCGAGCGATGCACGGGGGTCAGGATCACCGGCCCTTCGCGCGGCACGTGCTCTCGCCCCTTCACGGTCAGGCGGAAATAACAGGGCATGAAGACCGTATGAATCGGCCGGAGCAGGATCGGCAGCCACGGCGAGATGCGCGGGACCGAAACCTGCGCCTCGGCGCGTCGCCGCGGGGTTTCGGGAGCTGGCGCGCCGGCATCAACGTCGTCGGGGCTGGGCGGCATGGGGCGGGGTGGCTCGGAATGAAAGGATATCAAGGCGAAACAATTCACGTTGCCGTGAGCGAACCAGTCTGGAACGAGAGACGGCGCGCGTCAAGGCACGCGATTGCCGCATGCCTGGTGGCGTAAAGCGATTGGTCACAGACCAGAGAGTGAATTGCCAAAGCTCGGGTTGTGAGTGACACTGGGATTTGTTGGATTTTTTTCCTTGACAAAGAACCCACTTTCGATAGATGGTTGTGTTGCCTGATGATCCGTCTCCTCTACACTTAGTGGAGACGTTGGGCATGGATCATGGGCAGAAATGAGAATCTCGAATCGAGGGAGTAGGTCAGTTCTCGCTTTCTCAAAACCGTGGTTGGGGGACAATGCCGTGACCAGACTGATGGCGAGGCCGCTTGCAGTCGGATTCCTGACCTGGATTCTTGTCACTGGCGTGATGGGGGTGGCTCGCTCCGGACCCAGTGAAGCGCCGGATGACCTCGCTCGTTCAATCCGAGGTGCCGCTTGTTACGTGACTGCCCCATGTCCACCGCAATCATCCTGCGTTGACTACTGCGTGATGACCTCCCAGCAATGCGACGTTCCGGTCGTTAGACCGTACCTTGTTACGCCGGCTTCGGGCGGTAAGAAGGATGACGTCGTGCTGTGCAGTGACGAAGAACTGTGCTTCTACCCCGTCTTGAGCAACATCAATTGCACGGGCGGTGCCGGCTGAATTAACCCGAGCATCTCGGTAGTGACACGCGTGACGAAACCGCTCGTGTTCTGATGCAGTCGGCAGGGGCAGTGCCACCAGGGCACCGGGAATCTGCTGACTGCACAGTGCCATTGGAGTAGCGTTATGCTCCTCGCACTGCCTGGCGTGATAGCAATTCTTTTACACGCCCAAACTGTCACGCCGACGGAGCTGACAGCAGCTGCTCCGCCGATGGAGCAGTATTGGCAGATGGGCTCTAACTGCGGTCCCAATGCGCTCTACTGTATGCTGCGCATCCACGGGAAGCCTGTCGAGTATCTGGAGTTGTTGCGATACTTGTCCCCTCCGCAGGAGGGGAACTCCCTTCATGAACTCCGCAACGCCTCGGCACTATGGGGATTGTCGAGCTGTGTCTATCGCGTCGAGAAGAGAGACATATCGCGATTAGACACTCCTTTCATCGCGCATCTTGAAAATCACGGTTCACTCCATTTTGTTCTAGTGCTAGGCCAAAGTCGCGGACAAGTCAAACTTTGGGATGTGGAGCAGGGTATAGAAACCTGGATCAGTGAAGATAAATTCTTCCGAATGTGGACTGGCTACGCGCTCGCCACAAAAACTATGCAGATTGGACAGATCGTGGGGTGGCTCATACTCTTCGAACTTTGTGTCCTTGTATTGCTCATTCGCCACCGCAAGTCAGCGGTGAGCCATCCTGCCCCGACAGCCATAAGCCACGAATCGTGAGAACAAACGATGAACAGGAAGGCAACGGACCTGGCCGCGTGCGTCGTCGGTGTCGTTCTTGCCATTATTTACGCTGGCTATCAGATGTCCAGTTCAAATAATCTAGAAGTATCTGTGGCCAAGAAAGGTTTCTCGCCTGCAGTCAGAGAGATTCCCTTGGTGATACCTCCTCAATCCGACCTACGGGGTACTATTGCGACGAGGGAGTTGCATCACGTTCTGTGGCTGGCTGTTCCGAGGTGGCTTGTTCCGAAGCCGAACTTCATGCTCCACGCATTGAGGTTGTGGGGGCCGCGGGCCAAATTCGGAGATGACCTTGTCAATCCCTATCGAAACGGAACTCCATCTGGTGAGAGATTGTTGGAATTATTAACTGATAGCGACGATGCCGAGCGATCAGGTGTCGTTCCGTTCCCGTTCCTTTACAACACGAGTATGGGCCCGAGCGTACAGTACGAGGCAGGCGGGTATGGTGGCATTGCCCACGCAGACCAGTACTTGAAGGCGATGGCCGAGATCGGCGTATCGTCCTCAACTGAGGTCACACTTCCAGATGGACAACGTGCGACACTTGAGGATCTGTTACGAGACTCCCTCCGCAATTTCAGTATTTCACAAGAACTAGACTTCACGGCGGTTGCCTATAGCCGATGGCTACCACCGGCCAGGGAGTGGCAAGATCGCTATGGTGAAAGACATACTTTCGACGAACTGACTAGTGCCTTGCTCGACAACAAACCCGGGGAAGGCGCTTGCGGAGGCATCCATAAGTTGTACGCGCTTGTAAATCTCTTACGGGCCAATGAATTTCACCCGATTCTCCACTCTTCCACTCTTACGCGTATTGAGAACCATCTAGTTCATGTGTCGTCCATATTGGAAGCACGGCAGGAGCCGCGCGGCTTTTGGTTAGCTAATTGGGCTGATTCCGTTGGTCGTGTCCACGACGAGTCGTCGGAATATCAGGCCCTTGTAATGACAGGGCACCATCTCGAATGGATGTCTATGGCACCCTCACACTTACGGCCTAGGCGGGAGGTGGTGCAGCGCGCCGCCCGTGCCCTCGTGCGTCATCTCGGCTCGCTCAACATCACGACGGTGTCGGGGAGCTATCCCCCATACAGTCACGCGGTGCGAGGGTTAGCCTTGATGGAGGGCGTTGATCCCTCCAGTGTAGTCATCTCGGAGCGGGAGCTTGGCCAATGAACCACCACACCTCGTTGCAATTCCTGTTGGCTACCATGATGCTGAGCGTGTCGACGCCGACCGCGTCCCAAGATATCGAGACGGTCGTTCGCGAGGTCAATCGTGCCTACGATCGTTTCCTCACAATACCCTCACTTCAAATCCATTTCACACTAACGCACGAACAGCTCGCGGGCGGCAGGACTTTCGCGTTCCGCACGGCCGACGTGAAGGCGTATCGAAGAGATGATAAGCGGCGGGTGGGTATCCAAGCTGAACTCTTCAATGGATCGACGATGAGGCGTGACTATGCATGGGACGGGAGTGAGGCCACCAGCATAAACGCCGACTCCCTCAATACCGGAGACTATTACATCACTGCCGCCATTCAAAATAACATGTATGTATACAATTACTATTTAAGATACATGTCGTATCCTGAGGGCTGGCCGCCCGGCTTGCCATTCGCTCGAAGGGATGGCGACGCCTCCGCGCATTGGCTGCCGAAGCTGCTGAGCGACAATGCCGTCAATTTCAGACCCTGCCCCGAGCGCGCGACCCGTGAATTCGACGGCTGTGCGGTGGTCGAGTGGCCGGGGCGTGAAGTGCTCTGGTTCGATATGTCGAAGGGATACGCGCTACGCAAGCGAGAGTCGCATGATCCGATGACCGGGGCGCTCAAGGAACGAACGACTCTTCGTGACTTTCAGGAAGTTGGCGGCGGTGTCTGGCTTCCAGCACGCATCGAATGGGAGGAGTTTTTCTCACCCGGGGAACAAGCCGCACGATCGGATAAGCCCAAGTCACGGCGAAAGGTCGAGGTTAGCGGGCTCTCTACACTCCATTTGCCCGATTCCGTGTTTCGGATTCCGGCTCCCGAGGGAGTTACGGTCCACGATACGAAGCGTCGCGTATTCTATACCAGGTACGGGACCGGAGCGAACCCAATTCTTGCTTCGGCCGAGCAAGCGCGCATGAAAAACAAACCCACGATGCAGCAGCCCGTACTTCTGTACGGAATCGCGATCGTGCTTGTGGTGCTTCTCCTGCTTCGGTGGATCTGGAATCGCCGAAGGCAGTGCCCATCATGACTTTCGCTTGCCCTGCGAGCCGACGCGATCATAGGTGGATTCTCCAACACGGGGCGCACACGATGTTCTACATCCTGGTTCAGCGAAAAGGCGATAAGGGTTGCTCGCTAGGCAGGCAGAATGCGCGTCCGAGACGAGCCCAAGAGGAACTCTTTCACGACCGAAAGCGCGGTCGATCGACTTTATTCCTCCAAATCGCTCGCGGAGGGCACGAAGCCCAGGGATTCACTTTGATCGAGGTGCTGGTGGTCTTGTCGATCATCGGGGTTCTTGCCGGCTTGCTTTTGTCGGCTGTCGTGGCGGCCCGTGAAAGCGGACGCCGGATTCAATGCATGAACAATCTCAAACAGATCGGGATTGCCTTGCAGAGTTATGTCGGCAAACACGGTCTGTTTCCCTCGGCGTATGCGACGGGCACCATCGAGCCCGGCGGTCCCTTCGAGAATGGGCCTTGCTGGGGGTGGGGCGCGATGATTCTGGGAGAGATGGACCAAAGCGCGGTGTACAACTCGATCAATTTCTCTTTCAGCTTTTTGAACGGACCGAGCCGCACCGTCCGTCAGGTGCGGTTTTCTCGTTATCTCTGCCCCAGTTCTGAGGATCTCGGTCCGATCGTGCTTCCGGCACCCTTCGGCCAGATCGCGCTCGAGGATCTCGCTCCTGGCAATTACGTCGCATCTGCGGGGACCCGTGATCCGACGTCCGGCCTCACGGCTGACGGCGGAACGGTCGTATTGCGCGAAAGCAACAAGGACGGAGCCATGTTCGTCAACAGCGGCGTGGCGTTCTCGCAGGTGACGGATGGCGCGAGCAACACGCTTCTCGTGGGAGAGCGCTCCCGGAATCTCGCCGATGCGACATGGGTCGGCACAGCTCCTCTCCCGGTTGGCATCGTTTGCGCGCGGTCCAGCAATCCTCGGACGCGATGTCTCTTCGCGAATATCCTCGTCACGAGCCACACCGGCCCTGAGAATCAGAATGGCCAACTAGTCTGGGTTGATCGGCCCAATTATCCGGCGTCGGGTGCCGACGGTTACTGGAGCCGCCACCCCGGTGGATGCAACTTCCTGATCTGCGACGGTTCCGTGCGGTTTCTCAAGGATTCCATCGATCCAAGGATATTCGGCTCTCTGGCAACGCGCGCGGGTGGCGAGGGCGTCACCGCAGAGGGCTGGTGAGCTCGACGACAGCGGGTCGCAAGGGTTACGTCTGGGTTCCCAAAACCCCAGAACAGGAGCCACTGTCGCAAGAAACCCGGCATCGGTTCCGTTTTCGCCCATGCCAATGCTGCCGGAATTCCCCGATAACAGTCGACCCGACCTCCGATCATCCCCTCGGAGCCTTTCGCCCCGCCGTTCTTTGACAACCCCATCCCGACCACCGCCCAAACGCCAAAACCCCCGTTCACCAACAAACCCAAAGCCGCTCGTGCGATCCGATCGGCCGCGGGCTGGAAAACCTCCTCGATCCGAGCCGGAAGCGTCAGCGACGTGTTGAACGAGAGGAAGAACCGAGAAGATTGAAAAATCAACCGCCGACCTAGCGGATACTGTAGAGTTGAATTCTTCGCCGAAATCAAAAGTCCTTGCCCGAAGCGAACCCGCCTGGAGTTCAATCGGTGCTGAATCTCGGTTCCATGCACGGCCGCACTTGTGGAACGGCCTCCCGACGTGCGTTTCTCCAGATCGGCAGCCTGGGAGCCCTGGGCCTGACGCTGGGTGATTTGCTCGCCTTGCGCCTTCAGGCCAAGGCTCAATCCACGGCAGGCTCCGCCCGCGCCGTCATCGTCCTCTGGCTCTGGGGCGGGCCCAGCCACATCGACACCTTCGACATGAAGCCCGACGCCCCGCTCGAATACCGGGGACCGTTCGAGCCGGTGGCGACCAATGTCCCGGGCGTCCACGTCTGTGAACTGCTCCCCGGCCTGGCCCGCCGGGCCGACAAATACGCCATCCTCCGCTCGCTGCACCACGAATCAAACGATCACGGCGTCGCCGGCACCATCGCCCTTACCGGCTCGATCGGCGGCGCGGTCAATCTGGGGGGCCAGGCGTCAGGCGGT
>JBGSYY010000518.1:0-16867 GCA_041750675.1 Isosphaeraceae bacterium
TGGCCCAGCGAACGCCGGCGCTCGGATGTTTGCCCAGTTCGCGGGCCACTTCGGTGACCGGACGCGACGTCTTGATGGCGTCGGCGATTCGGTGGTTCGGCATCGATGGTCTTCGTTCACAAGGGCGGTGTGCCTCTGTGAACGATCATGGCGTTGACGCTTCTTCGCGTCAAAGTATGTTAATCACTATGCGACAGATAGTGGCGACTAGTGACAGATAGCGACGGCTATCGGCGGCGTCGCTGCGATCGGCCGTCTTGTTTCTTTGCCTCCAGGAGTTTCTTGGTATCCTCTGGAGTTGCTGAGACAACACGCCAGCCCCCAGGCCGATCGTCGGCAATGTGACCATTACCTTCGGCCTTCTTCGCCATCGCATCCCATCCGGAAGCCTCACCCAGGTCCCAGGCTTTGGCCATCTGGGCGATTGTCGCTCGAATCGGCTTCTCTTTCGACGCCGGCTGGCGATCGACGGCCGGATGCCGATCTATCAGCTCGTCGAGGCGTTCCAAGCACCAACGCAGCGTGGCGACGTGCTGCTCCCGGATCATCGCCGCGGCGCCCCCGGTCTCTCGGGTGACGTCGTACACCTTGCGGTAGACGGCCTCGATCGGTCCGAACCAACCGCCGGCCCAGTTGACAAACCGCGGCACCGCAAGCGGCTCAACGATCGCCCGGGCCTCTCGTAGCGACAGGCTGATCTTGACGCGATCCTGGCCGTCCAATGGGGGGGCGGTGGTTCCCAGGAACGGAACAACGTCTCTCAGGTAGTAACGGAGAGATCGGACCTGGTCGAGCGTGGGTGGCCCGACCATCACATGCACATTCGGCAACATCATTGTCTCCATGAGGTCGGGGACGGCCCCCGCCGGCCCATGGAGAAAGGCCGACAGGAGCACGCCCCCTCGCCCCGATGATCAGTCGGGACGGATCGACATGATTGTACCACGGCATCCCGCCGACAGGTGGCCCGACAGGTGAACAGCCGGAGACGACAGGTCGAGGGTGCTCGACTTGTGCCGCGATGCTCGCCCCGTTTGGCCTCGACACGCTTACGGTTCTCGGCTATTTCCCTTCGGCGACGGGCTTTCGAGGTCAGGCGGCGTCAAGGCGACGGTCGGCTCGACACGCATGAGGTCACAGGTTCGAGCCCTGTATCGCCCACTTTCCAAAGCCTTTGGCCGAGGCGGTTTTGCTTACCTGCCGATGTTCGGCAGCGCGGCCTCTCAACTGGATACCCGGGATCACCCGGATTCCTTGGGAGTTCCGCAACCCATACCGAAGTGGTCATACCGAGTTCCAGGCGCTCGCCTACACCGTGCGTGAGGGCAGGGCCGCTTCCGCGCGGGTTTCCGCTCCAGAGGAGCGGCTTTTCTGCGTGGCATCCGGTCGGCTGCGCGACTACGATGCCTGAACTGTCGCGATCGTTGGCAAAGAAGGTGCCGCTTTCGACGCGGATGTGAGGCACCCGGTCGCGGTCGGTCGTCACCTTGGCGCTGGAGAGCTTACGATTTGCGTTTCTCCATCGAGATTGTTGCTCTCCGGGCCGTTCGATGATGTCGGCCCCGGCGGGGATCGGCTTGGTGAAGGTTTTCCGGTAGACAGTTCCCATATTGATTACCCTTGCCCCTTGGTTTCGAGAAAGCGTGCCCGAGCCGCGATCAACTCTTCGGCCTTCCCCTCCCCATTACGGTATTGCCAAAAGTTCCAACCGTTCGTTGCAAGGCGTCGGCCGATCACGCTCTCCCGTGCAACCGTCGCGGCGGTAGAACAAGATGAAAGCCGCTTGCCAGCGACTTCGACCGTACCATCGGTGTGAAGCGTCGCTTCAAGCACTGTGCCTTTGTATTTTCGGAAGAGCCGGAGCGGCGTTGAGAGATACTTGGCTTGAATCAACTCCCGAAGCGTTACATTGAAGCTAGATTTCTTGCCCTGCGCACGCTTCGGTTGTTTCAGACGTTTGCTAACGACGCGGCTCTTTCGTCGTGATTGCACGGGCTCCGGCATAGGGGTTGCCGACTCGATTCGGACATCAAGCCGCCTGAGCGACTCCTGGATATCTTTCGGTGTCAACTTCGGTTCCCGGAGTCGGATGAGTCGAATCAAGCTCTTGTCGGTCGTTGACAACAGGGCATTGAGCGCTTGCTTCACCCGCCGATCGACGTAGTGAGCATTCCAAAGCACGTCGAGAATGTTCTCTTCCATGTTGCGGCGACTAATGAGGGCGAGGGTCCGCAAGACTTCGCCCGCGTCGTCGGTACTGAGTCTGATAGAACAGAAGAGCTTCTCTTCAGCATCGAGGGGAGCCGTCGCGTTATAGAGCCGGTACTCATCGCCGTCGGTGAGCACGCACCACTCGACACCCGCCACCGTCGCATACCCGAGCACTTGGGCAATCCATTTTCGATCCTGGAGCGTCTCACCCAAGCCCTTCGCTTCGACGAAAAGCCTAGGCTTTCGGAGCACGGTGAGCGCGTAGTCAACCGGGCTGTCTCGACTTGTCGGCTTGAATTCGCGGAAAACCTCATCGGGGTCGCGGACATCCCACCCGAGCGATTGCAGTATGGGGTCGATGAGAGAAGCCTTCGTGTTCTGTTCGCCGATGTTCCGATCCCGAAACTTCCGCACCTTCACGGCGATGTCTCGAATGCTCTCCCGCAATTGTGTGGAGTCAGACTCATTCATGGTCGTGCCCTTCGCTTTGTTTGCTCGGGGTTGCAGGTCAACGCAAGCCCCAAGTGCTCAGCGAGCCGGTCGGCAATGTCGAGCCGAAGTGAGTTTCTGCCTTCGACGAAGCGTTGGATGCTCGCCCGCGTGACGGCTGTCGCTTTACTCAACCCGAGATAGGTCTCGCCGCTCTCGACGATTGCTCGTCGGAGTACTTCGCTCAGGGTTTCGGCCGCTGGCGTCTTACTCATGATGTAGGAATTGTCGCATAGGCAAAATTGACGAGCAACCATGTTCAATTTTTCGATTTTTCGGGCCACACTCACTCCGTGGGATGCGAGCCGATATCCAGGTATTACCTGGTGGGTACTTACTGGGATGTGTATCACCGATTACACCAATGAGCGGCGTCAATGAAGGTGCGTTGGTCAGGCGAGGCGTTGGGTTGACGACCGATGGGGATGGGGTTGAGGGGTGAGCGGGCGGGGGGCGGCGGGATCGGAGGGGCGAGCAGGCTCGTGCGTGTTCACGAAGGACCGGTCGGGGGAGATGGGAGGAGTTTGCAGGGAGATGTGAGTGCTCGGCCTGGAGTGCTGAGGTGTGGAGGACCCGGTGCTGGTGGTTGAGGGCTTTGCCGGCGTCGGGGAGGAGAGTGTGGAGAACCCGGCGCTGGGGCTTGGGGCTTCCATGGAGGAGGAGTGCGGTGGGGTGGGGGCGGGTTTGGGAGGGGCTGGCTTTGAGGATTTTTTGTGGGTGTACCAGTCGCGCTGGGCGGCTTTTAGCTCGCGGTCGGCGAGGGATTCGTAGCGGAGCCAGAGGGAGTTGGGTTGATCTTCGGGTTCACGGGCGGCGGAGAGGTGTTTGCGGGCCATCGCCTGCGCGATGCGCGCGGCCAGGTAGGATTCGTGGGTGTCGGTGGGTTTGTGGTTTTCTTCGATGTAGCGGTAGAGGAAGGAGCGAAAGGTGCGTGGAAGATTGTTGGGGAGTGGGAGGAGGCGGGTCCATTCGGGAAGTGCTGAGTGCTGAGTATCGAGTGCTGAATGGGGAGTGGTCGCGGGGGCGGGGGACGCGTCAGGATCGTCGGGGGTTGGGGGACAGGGCGGACACAGCCGGGTCACGTTCGGCGTTGCAACCGCAAGCGGGTCCTCATGCTGATTGGCTGTGGCGTTTACCGCGATAGTGACAGGAACCTCGGAAGACCTCGGAGCCAGTCCCGCTGTCTGGCTGGCGGGGGTGATCGAGCGTTCGGCGGTGCGGAGGATGGGGAGGTCGGGGCGGGGGGAGTTGAGGCGGCGTTGGAGGCGGTCGAGTTGTTTTTGGCGGTTGGATTTGGTGCGTGGTCGGCAGGAGGTGGACATGGCGACGATTCCTCAGTCCCGGTGACGTTGATCAGAGTGCGCGCACTTGATGTGGTGCGTATCTGATACGTTCGGGAATGGGGGAGTTGATTATCTGGGAGAATCCCAAAAACGCATGGGCGACCAGGCGGTTCCGTATGGATCGCTGCTGCTCATAAACGGAGGTCTGGGCCGCTCGGGTGCTGTAGGCCTTGATTCCATCCCAGGGAAATGGGGTCCGAGGCGAAGGAAGTCAAGGAAGCTGGGCGAAGATGCTCTTGAGGCGGGCGAGGAGAGTTCCTGAGCCTGAGGAAACGGGGGTCAACTGGAAGACGGGGTAGAGGAGGTTGGGAAGGGTTCCGCCGGCCCAGGGGGTGGTGCCGGTCTGGAGGTTGTAGAGGAGTGTGCCGTTGCGGAAGTCGTTCTGGTTGGCGTTGTAGTAGGTGATGCCGAAGAAGGCTTCGGAGAAGGGGGGGCCGGTGGTACCGTTTTTATTGGGCTCGTCGTTGAACTCGAAGATGGTGAAGCCCATCAGGTTTTGTGAGGTCTTGAGGACGTTGGTCGCGATCTGAGCCTGTTCGTTGGCGATGATGTCGCTCTGCGCCTGGGCGGTGATGTTGAAGCGGCTGAAGCCCAACTCGGTAAGGAGCAAGGGGACATCGAGCTTGGCCCCGGGCCATTGCTGGGACCATGTGAAGGCGTTGCCGCTGGGGAGGCCGGTGTCGTACTGGGTGAGGAGGTTTGACAGGCCATCCAGGGTCTGAAATGTGTTGATGGAATTATAGAACCATTGCGGGTACCAGGGGTAGGTGGACAGGCCTGTGAGCGTGTCGGTGAAGGTGGTTGTGGGTCCGCCGGGGACAGAGCCGATCGGGACGCGTTCGCCGGCCTGGACGCCGTCGTTGAGGACCTCGAACCAGGAGCGTGGATTCGGCGGCTCGATGACGAAACCGGAAGAGGCGTCGGGAGTGGTGGTCCAGGCCTGGGAGATGGTGAGCGTGTCGGTGGAGTTGGCGGAGATGGTGCGGCTCTGACCGGCTCCCGTGCCCGTGACGATCTGGACGCCTGAGACGTTTTGTTTGTAGGGCAGAAACCGCATGAGTTCGGAATTGGTGGCACCGTCAAAGACCTTGACGACGGGCCGACCGCTCGCCGTACCCGTAATGATGTCGCCGCCGCCGCCGTAGAAGAGGTGGCCAACGGCGATGGTGACGCCGCCGCGGAAGTTTGTCCCGTAAGGACTCAGTGTGGCGAGGAGTTCGAGCGTCGCGCCGTCGAAGACACTGACCTGGCCACCACGTCGGGCCATGGCGGCAACGACGTCGGGGGTTCCGTCGTTGTTGACGTCGCCGACAGCGACGTTCACGCCTCCTCGGAATCGGTTATCGAAGGCGAGAAGCTCGGCCTGGAGAGAGCCATCTTCGTTGAGGACTCGGATGATGGGCGGACTTCCGAACGGCGCGCCCAGGGCGGTTGCCGTGAGGAGCTGGCGAGATTCGAGTGGTTCGAGAAATGAGAGCGAAATCTTCGCCTGCGATCGCCTGCGTTGCGACCTCGGGCAGCGTGTATGACTCAAGAATGGACTCGCCGGTTCGTGATGATTCATCTCGGGAACCTCGAACAGGTTGAGGGAATCCGTTCCGGTGAGGGCCACTCTTTTGACAGCCCATGGACGTTTTCGTCGCAAACGCTGGCGGTCCCAGCAAATGCCATAATTGGCGTGATCCAGCGATTCTGCACAGAATAGGCAGTATAGAGCATGTATTTTTTGACAACGAGAGGGGCTGGAAGCCCATTAATGAATGGGATTTTCACGAGTCGCCGATGTTGAAACTGGACAAGAGAGGTCGAGGCGTGTGATGGAGATTATTGGGCGGCGGCGTGGCGGCCGGCGCGGGGGTCGCCGGTGGCGTGTATCTGGTGGGAGGTGGGGTCGATCGTGAGCAGCGAAGGGGCGGCGATGGGGCCGCGCGCGCGGGTGATATGGTGGCCTCGGGCTTCGAGGTCCCTTGCGATGTTGTCTGGGATGCGGGAGTCGAGAGTGAGGCTACCGGGCTTGGGGGGTGTCTGGGCGAAGGAGCCGATGTGGTGGTCGGTCGCGAAGCGGGGGGTGGTGACGGCGGCCTCGGCGTCGAGGTTACGGTCGATGAGGTTCAAGAGAATCTGAAGGGAGACCTGATCCTGGTGGTCGCCGCCGGCGACGCTGACGGCGATGACGGGTTTGCCATCGTGGAGGACGAGGGTGGGCGTGAGGGTAATGCGCGGACGTTTGCCGGGCTGGATGGCGTTGGGATGGTCCGGCTCGACGCGGAAGCTCTGGAGGCGGGAGCCGAGCCAGATGCCGGTATCGCCTGCGAGGACGCCGGACCAGCCAGAGGGCGTCGCGGCGACGACGTTGCCCCAGCGATCGGCGACGAGACAAGTGGTGGTGTCGTTGGGAGAGTTGGCTGGGCCGGGGTTGGTGTCAGGAGGTGTGACGGGTTGATTGCTGAAGGGATCGCCCGGGCGAAGTTCCTGAGAGGCGTGGGCGGGGTCGATGAGGAGGCGGCGAACCTGGGCGTAGCTGGGATCGAGTAGACGGGAGAGTGGGACGTGGGCGAAGAGGGGATCGGCGTAATACAAATCGCGGTCGGCGAGGGCGAGTTTGAGGGCTTCGACGGCGCGGTGGATGTCGTCGGCGTTGAGGTCGGGGGCAGCGGGATTTTGTTCGAGGAGCTGCAGGGTTTGGAGCAGGGCGGGCCCCTGGGTCCAGGGGCCGCATTTGAGGATGGTATGGTTGTGATAGTCGAGAGTGATCGGGTCCTCGATACGGGTGGTATGAGTCGCCAGGTCGGTGAATCGGAGGAGGCCGTTGTTTTCACGTGACCAGGTGTCGATGGCCTTGGCGATGGGGCCGCGATAGAAGTGGTCGCTGACGCGACGGAGGCCTGTGATGCGGTCGGCTGCGGTGGATTCGGCGTCGATCAGTGCCCTGAGGGTGCGGGCGAGGTCGGCGTGCCAGGGGAAGGTGTGTCGATCGAGGAGGGCGAGGGTGGGTGCTGCGACATCGCGGAAGCGTTTGGTACCGTGGCGTTCGAGAAGAGTGGTGCAGGCATCGATGGCGGCGGGGACGGCGGCGGGAGTAAGGCCGCGGGTGGGGATGGTCCCGCCGGGGGCAAGAGCTTCGCGGGTGGCGAGGGCGGGGGCCGTGCCTTGTCCGGCGATGACTTCGGTGACGTGGCGATCGGCGTTGTAGATGAGGATGGGGACTTCGCCGCCGAGGCAGAAGAGGTGGGCGTCGGTGACGCCGAGCGCGAGGATGGTGGCGACGGCGGCATCGGCGGCGTTGCCGCCTTGCTGAAGGATGGTCATGCCGGCGGCGACAGCCTCGGCACCGCCGGCGGAAACGGCACCGTTTTGTCCAGAGGCGGACCAGCCGATGGTGTTGTCCTTGGGAGCGGGGAGGGGGCGAGCGGATTCCTGGGCGGGGCTGGTGGCGGCGAGGATGAGGAGAAAAGCGTGGGAGAGCATGGAGGGTGGTCCCGGAGGCTGGCGACGTTAGGGGATTGCGCCAGGATGCGGGACCGGACAGGTGCGGGCAAGGGTATAGGTCGGGCCGTGGTTGATCTTCGGGTTGTCGAGTTGCGTTGGCCCCTCGGCGAGTTCCTGCCCAGGCGAGCGGCGTGAGCGTGCAGCCAGGCCATCGCTGCCTGGATTACCAACTTCGCGGAAATGGCAGAGATTGGCTGCGGCTGCGACTACCGAACCTTTACCATACTATTCGTTTATATGTTATAGTTTATTGTTTGGATCAGAGGCGAAGGGATTGGGCGATGATGTTGCGCTGGATGTCGTTGGTGCCGGAGAAGAGCACGGAGCCGAGGCTGTCGCGGACGTCACGTTCGAGGCCGGTTTCCTCGGTGTAGCCGGTGGCGCCTAGGGTTCGGATGGCGTCGGTACTGTTCTGGAGGAAGGCTTCGGAGACGTGGAGTTTGGCCATCGAGGCCTGGGCGAGGCCGTCCTGTCCGGCGGCCTTGGCCTGGGCGAAGGACCAAATGAAGGGGCGGCAGGATTCGAGCCGGACGTGCATATCGACGAGACGATGCGAGACGGCCTGAAATTTGGAGATGGGCTGGCCGAACTGGCGTCGGGAGCGGGCAAACTGGAGACAGCGGTCGAGCTGTCGGCGCATGGTGCCGAGGATCGGGGCAAGGATCGCGCCTCGTTCCCATTCGAGGGCGTACTGGAAGATGCGTGCGCCGCGGCCTTCGCGGCCGAGGAGGGCGTCGGCGGGGAGTCGGCAGGATTCGAGGGCGAGTTCGCCCATGGGTGCGGTTCGCATGCCAAGTTTGGGAATCTGACGGACGATGTGGAAGCCGGGCGTGTCGGCGGGGATGAGGAAGGCCGAGAGGCCGAGGGCACCGCGTGCGGGGTCGGTTGTGGCGAAGAGAAGGAAAAGGTTAGCGACGGGGGCGGCGGTGATCCAGATTTTGCGGCCATTGAGCACCCATGAGTCGCCGTCGCGAGTGGCGCTGGTGGTGAGGCTGAAGATGTCGGAGCCGGAGTCTGGCTCGCTGGCGGCATTCGCGCCCACGGCGGTTGCGTTGCAAAGCCCGGGGAGAAAGCGATCGCGTTGAGCGTCGGTGCCGAAGGCGGAGATCGGCATGGCGACGGTCCAGAGGGAGGCGTTGAGAGCGAAGACGAGGCCGGTATCGGGGCAGCCCTGGCCGAGACCCTCCATAGCGGCAACGGTGCGGGGGATGGACCAGCCGCGTCCGCCCTGTTCGGTGGGGACGCAGAGGCCGGGGAAGCCGAACTGGGCGGAGCGTTGGTAGGCTTCGCGATTGAAGCGGCCAGCGCGGTCAAGCTCGCGGGGATCGTCGCTCAGATGTTCGTGGGCGAAGGTGAGGGCGTCGTCGTAGGCTTGGCGTTCTTCGGCGGTCCAGAGGGCGTCCATGGGGGTGTGGTCTCCGACGAAGCGGGCGGGGCTGTGCGGCGTCGATTGAGTCCGATCCTAAGGTAGCGGCCCGCCGCGAGCTGGCGGCACGTGGCCAGGCGTTGCCATCGAGTTGTTGGACGGTAGGAAAAGGGGTGACAAGTGTCAAGGCGGGGTAAGAAGGGGCAAGGTGCTGATTCGGCGTTCAGTCGCGGTCATACTGAGGCGACTGCTTGGCCCCTATTCGCGCTGCGAGGGTGAAGTCTCATGCGATGCCGATGGAATTGGTTGATGGCGTTGATCGCGGTGTGGGCGAATGGCGGGGTGTCGAATGGGGAGGAACCGCTCGCAGAAACGCAATGGCGGGTACCCGCGGGGATTCGGT
Organism: Isosphaeraceae bacterium; assembly: GCA_041750675.1. Taxonomy (GTDB): domain Bacteria; phylum Planctomycetota; class Planctomycetia; order Isosphaerales; family Isosphaeraceae; genus BPJS01. The sequence continues at coordinate 9,302 of JBGSYY010000518.1, forward strand.
TTGAGCTGGAGGGAATGGTTGCGGAGCGGATCGAGGCGGTGACGCGGAATTGGCTTGTGCCGGCTCCCGGTGCGAATCCGGCGATGTTGGCGATGTTTCGGGATCGGGATCGGCTGCCGGCGCGGGATCTGTTGCCGTGGTCCGGTGAGTTCGCGGGGAAGTACTTGACCGGGGCGACCCAGGTGCTGGCGTTGACGGATGATGCCGAGCTGGAAGGTCGGTTGCGGCGGTTTGTGAAGGAACTTGTGGCGCTTCAGGACGAGGATGGGTATTTGGGGCCGTTTCCCAAGGGGAGTCGGCTGACGGGGACCGCGCCGAATGTTGGGGAGAAGGGCGGGCCGACGTGGGACGCGTGGGGGCATTATCATATCATGCTCGGCTTGTTGACCTGGCATGCGCGAACGGGGGATGCGGCGGCGTTAAGGTGTGCGAGTCGGATTGGGGACCTGTTGTGCGAGCGGTTTCTCGGGGAGAAGCGGCCAAGACTGGTAGATACGGGATCGACGGAGATGAATCTGGCGCCGATTCATGCGTTGTGCTTGTTGCATCGAGTGACGGGGGAGACGCGGTATTTGGAATTGGCAAAACAGATTGAAGGGGAGTTCGCGGCGGTGGATGGGGAGGGGAAGCCACTGGCGGGAGACTATTTTCATCGTGGATTGGCGGGTGAAGCGTTCTTCGAGACACCCAAGCCGCGCTGGGAGAGCTTGCATCCGATTCAAGGGATGGGGGAGCTGGCGGGTGGTGATCCGGGGAGTGAGCGGGGACGGGCGTTCCGCAATCTGTGGTGGAGCATCGTTGAGCTGGATCGGCATAACAATGGCGGGTTTTCGTCTGGTGAGCAGGCGCAGGGGAATCCATATCACACGGGGGCGATCGAGACGTGTTGCACGATCGCCTGGATGGCGATGGGTGTGGACATGCTGAGGTTGAGCGAGAAATCTCGGGTGGCGGATGAGCTGGAGCTTTCGACATTGAACTCGGCGCTGGGTATGTGGACGCCGAGTGGTCGGTGGAGCACGTACAACACACCGATGGACGGCGTGAGGAAGGCGAATTTTCATGACATTGTGTTTCAGGCGCGGCCGGGGTCGCCGGAGTTGAACTGCTGTAGCGTGAACGCGGCAAGAGGGTTAGGACTGATTGGCGAGTGGGCGGTCGTGGAACACCCGGGGGTGTACTTTCTGAACTGGTATGGGCCGGGAACGATTTCGCTACCGGCATCGAGGTTCGGCACGCCTGGGATTACGTTGCAGCAAGAGACGGATTACCCGCGGTCGGGTCGGGTGCGGATTCACGTTGCTCCGGAGAAAACGGCGAGTTTCACGCTGGCGTTGCGGATACCGCATTGGTCGGAGCGGACGAGGGTGCGCTTGAACGATGGGGAGTTTCATGAACTGGAAAAGGCGGGAGAGTATTTGGATTTTGCACGGACCTGGAAAGCCGGAGACGTGATTGAGTTGGAATTTGATATGCGGCTGCGGGCATGGGTTGGGGAACGGGAGAGCGCGGGGCGAGTCTCGCTCTATCGAGGGCCGATCTTGATGGCCTATGACCCGAGGTGGAATCCCACGCTGGGGGATGATCCGCCGGCGCTCGATTGGAAAAGACTTGCGAAAGGGCCGGAATTGATTGACGAGAATAATGACGGTAGCTGGGTGCGTCTTCAGGTGAAGGCTGCGGATGGGAGTGAGATTTCGCTTGTGGATTTTGCAAGCGCGGGGGTGGAGGGGCATCCGTATCGGACATGGTTGCGCGTTTCACCAGAAGTCGAGGCCATTCCGTATTCGCAGGAGAATCCGTGGCGAACCCGGAGGGTGGGGGCGGTGTCGGCGGAGTAACTCTCGCGAGGTGTGTACTCAGGACTCCAAGCAGACAGGGAACGAATGGATACGGCGATGGGAGCGAACGATTCGCGGCTGATGAATGCGCGGTGTCCGAGGGCCTCGAAGTATCACCCGGATTGGATGATCGGGGCCGGATGTGGGGCAAATCCGGTGTGGTTGGCGGAGTGGTTGTGCGAGGCAGTGCCGCTGGAGCCCGGGATGCGGGTGCTGGATCTGGGGTGTGGGCGAGCAAGTAGCTCGATCTTCCTGGCGCGCGAATTTGGTGTTCAGGTATGGGCGACGGATCTGTGGTTCAACGCGACGGAAAACCACGAGCGGATCAGAGACGCGGGATTGGGGGAACAGGTTTTCGCCATTCATTCGGATGCGCATTCGCTGCCGTTCGCGGGAGAGTTTTTTGATGCAGTCGTTTGTCTGGATTCGTACATTTACTTTGGAACGGATGTGCTTTATCTGAATTATTTATGTCATTTTGTGAAGCCAGGGGGATGGATCGGCGTCGCGGGGGCGGGTTTGATGCAGGAGGTTGAGGGGGAAGTGCCGGAACATCTGCGGGCGTGGTGGACTGGAGATTTGTACGCACTGTTTACGGCTGAGTGGCTACGTCGGCACTGGGCGCGGCCGGGGCTGGTGAGCGTGGAGGTGGCGGACACGATGCCGGAAGGGTGGCGGATCTGGGTGGAGTGGCAGCGGGCGGTGGCACCGGAGAATGTGGTCGAGATTGAGGCGTTGGGGGCCGACGCGGGGCGAACGATGGGTTATGTGCGGGGTGTGGCTCGCCGTCGAACGGAGGTCACGTTGGTGGATTATTGCTGGCCTGATCCGTTGCGGAGCCTGCCGGCGAATTATGTGCGGCAACCGTTGTTACGGGATGGTTGATTCGTGAGAGACGATGACGGGTTGAGAAGGAGAAGAAACGATTCGGTGTTTGTTATCGGTCATTCATTGTAAACGCACCAAGGTGAGCGATCCGCGGCATTTGCTGGATTGTCTGAGATGGGGGTGCGGCCATGGAATCTGGTCGGAAGAGCGGGACCTTTTCGGTACAAGCTACAAGCGTGAGCGCGGGGTTCTTCCCATTGTTACACCACGTCGCTGACGCTTCCGGCTCGTATCGAGTTGAACACCTCGCTGACGCTTCCGGCTCGTATCGAGGAGGTGTTCCAACCCGCGGCCGATCAGAACGACCGGAAATGATTCCCGCACCCCTGAGATGGTCGAGCGAGGCTGTTAGCGGCGGAAGAGGTTGAATAGGAAGCCAAGTCCGACGATGAGGACGATGAAGGCGAAGGCAATGCGAAGGGTGGCTTCGCCTTCTCGGATGACGGATTGGCTGGGCCGTTGTTCGGGTAGCAGGAAGTCGTTGGCGGCAGACGCGTCACTCACAGGCACGAGGAGGGCGAAGCCGGTTAGTTCGCCTTGGTCAGTGGTGCGCGTGCTGACAACGCGTGAGGGGATGCCGGCATCGGCGAGGCGTTGGTGAGCAAGCTCGGCTTCGGGTTGGGTCTCGAAGCGTCCAATGGCGACAGGTTTTGAGCCCAAGAAAGTGAATCTCCGCTGGCTGGCTTCCCGAGGATGTCGAGCAACGCCGAGGCTTTGTAAGGGTAGCGGGTCAATCTTGCCGTGCGGAAGCGGGTGGATTTTGAGGCTGGGAAGGTCGTAATCTGTTCGAATTATGGGAACTGATGAAGCACTACGAGTGCGACGATTACAGCCGGAGTTAATGGATCAGCCGACATTGAGCGCCGTCGAGCATGGACGAGCGCTGCGTGGGCTTGGGCGTCTGAACCGCTGGAGCGCGACGGTGGGGGCGGTATGGCCGTTGATTCGGGAGCGGTGTCGTGTGGTGGAGGCGGAGCGCGGGCGTCCGGCGCGGGTGCTGGATCTGGCGAGCGGGGGGGGGGACGTGGCGATCGGATTGTGGGAGCGCGCGAGGGCGGAGGGTGTCGCGCTTGAAATGTCGGGATGTGATCGCAGCGATTTCGCGGTTGAGCAGGCGCGGGGGTTGGCGGAGAGACGACGGGCCACGGTTCGCTTTCGCATGCATGACGTGATCGCCGATCGGTTGCCGGGGGGCTACGATATCCTCTTGAGTACACTGTTTTTGCATCACTTGAGCGAAGCCGAAGCGTGCTTGTTTCTGGGCCGGATGGCGGAACTGGAAGGGGCGTGGCTGGTGGTGGACGACTTGATTCGGTGTCGAGTGGGTTGGACTTTGGCGTGGCTGGGATCGCGTTTTTTGACGCGATCGCGGGTTGTCCACATTGACGCATTGCGGTCGGTGGAGGGGGCGTTTCGTTCGACAGAGGCGTTGGATCTGGCGGAGCGAGCCGGGTGGGTTGATCCGAAAATCACGACGCACTGGCCGGCGCGGTTTGCGTTGACGGGTCGTGGGCGATGAGCGAGGAAGCCGACTGGGATTGCGTGGTAATTGGGGCGGGGCCGTCGGGTTCTTCGACGGCGAGAGAACTGGCTCGGCGCGGGGTTCGGGTATTGCTGGTGGACAAGGCGACCTTTCCGCGGCCCAAGGTTTGCGGGTGCTGCGTCAATCCCAGGGCGTTGGCGAGTCTTGAGCGTTTGGGTTTGGGTGATCTGCCGGCTCGGGATGGGGCGATCCGGCTGACGAGTATGCGGGTGGCGGCGGGGGGTCGGCAGGCGTTGGTGGAGGGGCAGGATCTGGGGGTGTGTTTATCTCGTGAAGCGTTCGATCTGGGATTGGTGAACGCCGCAATCGGGGCAGGTGCGACCTTTGCGGGAGGGACCGTTGCGCGGTTGGTGGGGTCGGACCGCGAAGAGCCGGTGTGGCGTCAGGTTGATTTGCGCGGAGAGAGTGGAGATCGAATGGTGTCGGCGCGTGTGGTCGTGGCGGCGACTGGTTTAGTCGAGCTTGGCGACGAATTGGGGCCGCAGCGGGGTGGTATTCAGATTCGAGGTGGATCGAAGATCGGCGCGGGGGCGTGGCTGGAGGCTGCGCCGATGGGGTATGTGCAAGGACGGATTGAAATGGCGTGCGGGTCGGAGGGATACGTCGGCGCGGTCGTGCTGGAGGATGGGCGGTTGGATCTGGCGGCGGCGTTGCGGCCGGCAGCGGTACGGGCGGCTGGCGGGATCGGTCGAGTAGCGGAATCGATCATAAGGCGTGCGGGGTTGCCGGAGGTGCCGGGAATTGCGGGTTTGCCGTGGAAGGGGACGCCTTATTTGACTCGTCGGCCCCTGGCATTGGCGGCCAGGCGGGTCTATCGGATTGGGGATGCGGCGGGATATGTTGAACCTTTTACGGGGGAAGGGATGGCATGGGCGCTTGAGGGAGGGTTGGCGCTGGCACCGATCTTGGCGGACGTGCTACGGTCGAATAGGGATTTGGCGTCGACGCGTGGGGAGGAGGCATGGGGACGTGAGTATCGTGAGAGAATCCGGTCGCGACAGGCAGTCTGCCGGATCGTGGCGGGCGTTCTGAGCCGGCATTGGCTGGCGCGGGTGGCGATCGGGGCGTTAAGCCGTGCGCCGGGGCTGGCTCCGCCTGTATTGCGACGGATTCATGCGGTGCCGTCCGACGCGAGAGCCTTGAAGGTGCCTTGATCGGGAGGGCACAGAGTTTGCTCGCCATGCCGTCATGAGTTTACTACTAACAAACTATAGCTTTGTGCGATGCTTGATACTTGAGTGATCGAGCGCAGAGGAGAGAGTGGCATGGCGTCGGCGTTACTGGGGATTGGGACGGCGACCCCGAGTTCGCGAATTGATCTGGAGGATTCGATTGCGGCGGCTTCGGCGATGTGTGCGGAGTCGGATGATCATGCTGGGCTATTGGCGACGTTGTATCGGCAGACGGGGATCGAGAACCGGCATGTGATGTACAGCGAGGCGGAAGTGGATCGAGTGGTGCGTGGGAGCGGGACGTGTGAGACGCCGTTCATGCCGAGGGAGCCGGGTTACGCGGGGCCGACGACGGCTGAGCGGATGGAACGATATGTGAATGAGGCGGGGCCTTTGGCGCGTGCGGCTGCGATGGCCGCGCTGGAGGAGGCGCGGTGTGCGGCGTCGAGGATCACGCATCTGGTGACGGTCTCTTGCACGGGATTCGCCGCGCCTGGCTTTGATGTAGGGTTGATCAAGGAACTGGGTATGGATGCGTCCGTGGAACGGACGCATGTGGGGTTCATGGGGTGTCATGGTGCGTTGAATGGTTTGCGGGTGGCACGCGGCTTGGTGGCGGCGGAACCGGAAGCGATGGTGCTGGTTTGCGCGGTCGAATTATGCAGCATTCATTACCACTATGGGTGGAACCCCAAGAAGATGGTCGGGAATGCGTTGTTCGCCGATGGGGCGGCGGCGGTGGTCGTGGGATCGGCCCAGAATGCGCCCAAGGGTGCGTGGCGGCATCTGGCGAGCGGGGCGCGGCTGTTTCCGGATTCGGAGGCGGCGATGTCGTGGCATGTGCGCGACCGCGGCTTCGATATGACGCTGTCAACTCGGGTGCCGGGATTGATCCAGCAGCATTTGCGGCCTTGGCTGGACGGGTGGCTGGAACGGTGGGGTTGCTCGGTCGAGTCGGTGGGATCGTGGGCGGTGCATCCGGGTGGGCCGCGGGTCTTGAGCGGGATTCAGGAGTTGCTGGGGCTGGGAGACGAGGCGCTGGAGATTCCGCGCGAGGTGCTGAGGACGTATGGAAATATGTCGTCAGCGACGGTTTTGTTTATTTTGCGAGAGATGATGCGGCGGGACATGCAACGCCCGTGCGTGGCGCTGGGATTCGGACCGGGGTTGGCGGCGGAGGCGATGTTGCTGGGGTGATGCGTCGGAGCACTGATGTGGCGACGGCTATTTTTTACGGTCTCTACTTCTTGGGCTGCTTGGGTTTGGGTTGGGGCTTGGGTTTCCGCTTGGATTTGGCCTTGCCGGCGACCTGCGTTTCGAGGCGGCGGAGGCGTTCTTCGAGGTCGGCGACCGGGCCGGAGGTAGGGTCGACGGGCTTCGACGGCGTTGTGGGTACGAGCGAAGCGAGCCAGTTGAGCGGGGAAGGGAACGGAGGGGGTTCCTTGGCGGATTCCATGAGTTGAAGCAGGGCGGTGAAGTGGCTCTGCCAGAACTGGAATACGAGATCGTTGGCTCGCAGCATGCTGTGCAGCATGGCGGTCGGGAACATTTCGAGTTTGTGGGGGTGGCGCTCGGAGAGTATCTGAGTGAGGATTTGACGAGTGAGGTCTTCACCGGTTCGACTGTCGGTGACTTCGATGGTGCCGCCGTCGAGGACGAACTGTTCCATCTCCTGGAGGGTGACGTATCGGCCGTGGGTGCGGTCGTAGAGACGTCGGTTGGGGTAGCGTCGGATGCGAAGTGTGGTGTCGTCGAGGGTCATGAGTGGAGACCTAACCAAGTAGGGGTGCGGGGCGACGACGCGAGTTGTGTGCAGATGCATCATTAATGGACGAATTCTAACCGAAAACTCAATCGCCTGTGCAATATCACGAGTGTTTTGGCGACTTTTATTTTTTTGTGATTGCAGCATTTTTCACTTGACTTGGACGGAACGAGGGCGGAGACTAAAGGCAGATGGCCGGGGTGGGTCGGCCCGCCGCCGCCGGACGATCGAGGAACGACAACGGAAGGTGAGGGAGCCGGACCCGGGCCATTCGCGAAACGCGAGGAGGATCGGGCAATGTTTGATCACATGCTGACTGACTTCCGCAAGGCGACCGAATCGACCATGCGGGTGCAG
>JBGSYY010000519.1:0-3922 GCA_041750675.1 Isosphaeraceae bacterium
CGCCGCCGCCGCCGCCCGTACGGGGTCGATCGGGTGAACGGGGGATGGCTTCGTTGACCGTCAGGGGACGGCTGCCGTACTGCTGGCCGTTGAGATTCTCGATAGCCGTGACGGCCTCTTCGTCGTTTTCCATTTCGACGAAACCGAATCCACGGCTTCGCTGGGAAAACTTGTCAATGATCACCTGGCCGCTTGTCACGGTCCCGTAGGTCGAGAACAACTCCACCAGGTCGTCGCCGGTGGTGCTGTAGGGGAGATTACCGACGTAAATGTTCTTCGCCATGATCCACTGCCTTGTCCCGAAACCGTCCCGCGACCTTGTCCGTCCGCCGTATTGCTCGACGATCCTCGGCCTAGTCGAAGGCTGGCCATCGTACCACCTTCCGGCTCCAGTGCCGAAAAACACGCTAAATGCACGATGGGCCATCGAATACTATGCGTTCGAAGGCGATCTTCTACAAGCGAAAATTCGGAAATTCCCGCAACATCGGAAAAGAATCACCAATTAGGCCGTCGGAGGACGACTGGAAGGCGCGAGAATCCGCAAGCTGAACGCCCGACTGGGCAGGGTCGCGACGCCGTTTTGCGTGAAGGCACGGACCTTGAATTGGTAACGGCCGGGGGCCAGATCCTGATAGGTGGTCACGCGATACTGGCCGTTGGCGTCGATCACGGCGGAGCCGTAAATGGCCGTGCCCTGGGAGTTGATGAGCTGGACGACCGAGCCCGGAGCGCTGTAGCGACCTTCGTAGGTGGGCTGGGTGACCGTGGTGGCCCCGTCGCCACGCGGAGGCGAGTCGGATTCTGGAGTCAACCTGGGCGTGCCCATGGCGGGAAGGGGCTTGCCCACGGCGAGCGCCAGTTGCAGCACGAGAGAAAAGTCGTTGGCGACGACGGCGGCAGAATTGGGGATATTGGAATCGGCGGCGGCGATTTGGCGCAACGATTGACGCATGGATTCGACAATCGACGGGTTGGCCCGCGCCGCGTTGAGATTTTTGACGAAGAGATTTTCCAGTTGGACGAGTTCGTTGGGCTGGATCGACTGATCTTTGAGGATACCGCGGAGCTGCACGTTGAAGGCTTGCAGGCCCTGGCGCGGCGCGGCGGTGGTTTGGCCGATCAGCAGGATGAGATTTTGCTGTAGATTCTGGATCGCCTGAGGTGGAATCGCGCGGCCTGGTGCGAGGGCGTCGAGGAAGACCGGCAACCGCTCGATACGCTGCATTCGCTGGTCGAGCGTCGAGAGGGGCACCGAGGTGTTGACTTGTGCCACTTGCGCCTGAGGAGCGGCCTGGGTGGTCAGCAACAACCGGCTTTCGAGCCGATCGGTCCAGGGGACGAACTGCCGGCGTTGCATCGAGCCGCCTCCGTGCGAAGAGAAATTCCAAGCCCAGGCCGGCACGGCGAGGGAAATGCTGAGGCCGAGGTTCCAGATCGCTTCCGACCGACGAAAATCACAGATTCGCTTTTACCAGAGTCGCTCAAAGGGGGCCAGGCGACTTCCGGGCCTGTTCCAGTTTGATGCGGAGGTAGGATCGCGGTTCGACGGTTTCGAGGCCGAGTCGCGTGGCGGTGTCGAGCACGGCGGCCTGTGCGGCCGGAAGGTCGCCGGCTCCGGCAATGAGTGCTTCAACCTCGGCGAAGTAGCCCAGGCCCTCGACGTGGTCGATGACGACGAGGAGGGATGGTTCCTCATCGGCGGCGGCGAATTGTTCGCGGTGTTTGGAAACTGAGGCGACAGGCGAGAATCCCAGGCGTTCGAGCATTTGGAGCATGTTATGCCAGGATTCGACGCCTGGCGCGAAGCCAAGCTCGATCTCCTCGCGAGTTTTGGTGGGACCGTCGTGCTTGGGGCCTTTGTAAGTGAGGAGATTTTCCGAGCCGTGCCGACGCATCCGAAACGCTTCGTGGGTACGACCGAAATCGCGTTCGGGATGGCGGAGGTAAACATCCTCTTGCTGGTCTTGTCCGGTCAACGCAAAACCAGCGGCCTTGAGCCTTTGGCGCAGGGCGTCGGGGTCAGGCAGCCGAAACTTGAGTTCGACCTCGAAAGACTTGTCGCCGTCGCCCTTGGGAAGAGCCATGAGGGATGCTCGATTCACGTACGAAGGAGGAGTCGCGGGAGCGAAGATCGGCGCGGCGGTAACTTGACGTGGGACAGGACGATACTTATGGTAATAACTTTCCTGGTTTTCGCCCAGGATTCGCTGATCGCTGCCAGATTCGATACGCACACCCCTTTTTCGCTTCCCCAAGGATCGCTGGTCCATGCCCAGGAAACGGTTTGGTCGCAACCGCAAGAATCGTTGCCGCTTTTGCACTCGCGACGGCTGCCCCCGCCCGGCTTATGTTGACTACAAGGACATCGGCCTTCTTAAGAAGCTCTGCACCAATCAGAGCAAGATGTTCTCCCGCAAGCGTAGCGGCAACTGCGCGGCCTTCCAGCGGGCTTCCAGCGCCGCCATCAAGCGGGCGCGGTTCATGGGCCTCATGCCCTATGTGGGCGAGTGATCGGTCACGACGACGCTTGAAGTCCGAAGCAGAGATCGAACGCGAACGCCCCAGGAGTGAGGTTTACTCCGGGGGCGTTTCGGCGTTTAGGGTGTTGATCCCGGGTCGGACTGACTTAAGTACTTCAAAAATCGCCGGCCGATCTCGGTCTCGTCGAGATTGAGATACTGGCCCAGCCCGCCCTGGCCGCGGAGTTTGCCGTCGTAGGCGTCGCGCACGTAGTCGCGAAAGCCGTCACGGTAGGCCGCCTGGTCGCCGTTCATGAGGAATGTCGCGAGGGCCATGGCTTCGGCATAGTGGAGATAGATCGCCTGCGCATCGCGAAATGCGGGTTGGCTCATGGCGGTGAGCTTTTCGATGGGGACAAATTCGCCGCGGTCGACCAGGCGCCTGCGCGCCTCGGCGATTCTGGGGCCGACAAGGCCGCCGATGCTCAGGGTGCCGTCGGGCTGGAACCGGGCGGTCTCGAAGTAGGTTCCGAGCGCTTCCCAGACCCAGTAGTGGCCCCGGTTGCGGTCGTAGCGGGTTGAGCCGGCGTTTTCGAAGAGAAGCTGATGCGAGGCTTCGTGAAAGAGGGTGGCTGTGGCGTCGATCGGGTTGTCGGGATCGCGGTAGAAGTAGCTCCGGGGCGATGTGCGGAATGTTTTGGCCTCGTCGGGAGGCATGTAGTAGCCGAGGCTGACCGATTCGTCGCGGCCGAAGGTTTCCCGGAAATAGTCGAGATATTCCTGATGTGAAGCGAAATACCAGACCTCGTGCCGGCGCGTGGGCGGATTGGTGATGCCGGGGACGAGCCGACGCGCGATCGGGTTGCGGTCGCGGGGCAGGGCGTCGCCCAGGAGGCGGAAGAAGAGGTCGTGGAGGATCTCGAGGTGGCGGCCGAATTCGATCGCCTCGTCGAGCGGCACGTTGGTGCGGATCTGGAAATGCTCGGTGGTGATGGTCCAGGGCCGGTCGCGGAAGCTGGCGCGGAGGGCGTCGGCCTCTTGGGCGGGGAGCCATTGGTTGGGCCGATCGCCCTGGAATGAGGTACCCGGCAGTTCGCCACGTTCCAGATGCTCGACCCAGGACTCGGGTACCCAGCCATAGCGGGAGTGGAAGGTCTTGCCCTGGCGGATCTGCTGGAGAGCGTAGGGTGTGGCCCAGCCGCCTTCGTGCGGCTGATAGCCCTGGAGCTTGCGTGCCTCTGCGTTGGCCGGATCGCGGTCCAGTACGTCTTGAAGGCAGAGGTCGGCGAAGCCGAACTGGGCCACGGCGGGGTCGGCGGCTTTGCGGGCGAGTTCCAGCATACGTGCCGCCGCCGCGACGGACGCCGGATCCGATTCCCGTGCGAGTTCCGGCCCAGGGAGAATGAGATCGGGCAGGGGCACGAAGCGTTCCGTCGACGTGGCCTGGCGCGGATCGGGGG
>JBGSYY010000520.1:0-2686 GCA_041750675.1 Isosphaeraceae bacterium
GAACCCCGCGACACCGGACGGCTGCCCCGTGTCGCGCACGACGGAAATATCCATATTCACATGAACCGACCATGTTCTAAATGCGTTGACGACGGCCTGTTGCCAGGTCGCGCGGGGCATCTGGGCGTCGAGCGCCTTGAACAACGCACTGGCATGACCGGCGATCGGCGTTCCGTCGGGAACGAAGCTGAGGCTGAGCCGGCTGGGATCCGCCCAGGGGATACCGAAGGTGGCGGGAATGGCACGATCTTCGAGGATTTCGACGCTGAGGGAGCGACGGAATCGCGACTGGTGTTTGATCATGTGGGTCATCCTCTCGTCAGTTCGGTGGTCGCCTACGAAGTGAACCGCGCCATTCTAAGGAGGATGGCGCGGCTCACGTGTCACATGAGACTTTCGGGGCTATCAGGTACGAAGGATCACAGGAAGATCTCGATCTCCTTGATCTCGCGCTTGGTACCGCCGAAGAAGCCCTTGTTGGTGAAGGTGTCCGTACCTCCGCCGCCGTCGATCACCGCGTCGTACGCCGCGTAGACGCTGTTCATGGTCACGTTGTCGTTACCGTTGGCCAGGGAGACGGTGATGTTCTTGCCCGTTCTGACGCGCGTGAACGACACACGGTCGAGGCCATCGCCCGTGTCGAGAGAAAGGTCCTCGTTGGCGTTGACATCGGTGAGGGTCACGATGTCATTGCCGAGGTCGGTCGAGATTGACGCGTTCTTACCCATCCGTGTGGACTGGATCGTGACTTGGTCATTGCCCTTTTCGGTGGCGACTTCCAGATCCTGACCGATGATGGATGACCGGATCGTTACCCGGTCGCTGCCCTCACCACCCTTGGCGGAGAGATTCAGGCCGACCTGCGAGTTTGTCAGGGTGAGGTCGTTCGCGCCCTCGTTTCCTTCGAAGTTGACATCGCCGGCGACGACCATGTTGTTTGCGGTGATGCGGTCGTTGCCCAGCTCGCCCTTCACGGTCAGATTGCCACCGACGCGGGTGGCGCCGAGGATCACCGTATCGTTGCCTGCGCCGCCCTCGATAGTCAGATCGTTGCTGACGCTCAGATTTGAGATCTGAACCTGGTCGCTGCCGCCGCCCATCTTTAACTCCACCTTCTCGAGCGAGGCCCGGCGGAACGTCACGGCCGATTGACCGTTGACCGCAGTGCCCTCGAGGCCGGTGATGGTCAGGTCGCCGACGTTGTTCTGGACGAGGCGGATATTATTGTTGGCCACGTCACCGAAAACGACAAGCTGGCTGCCCAGCAATGAGGCGGTGACGTTGCCGGCGGGCGTCTCGCGGACTTCCAGCCGTTCCAGGTTTGAGGAGGTCCAGCGGCGGCGTGGTGCTTTCTTGGGCATGTTGTCGGCTCCTTTGAGAGTTGACGATTTCCGGCCGCTGCCGCGGCCAGGAGAAGCTGACGGAACTGTCCGGGGGGCCTACTCTGACGAATCCACTTCGCCAACGAAGGTCGTAGGTCCTGCGGTTCCCTCATCTCTCCAAGCCATAGATCAAGACTGGCTCGCGAGGACCGCCAGAAAAATGTCGGATTGTTCAGCCGCCGCTACTGGGTTTGGCCCCGAACTGATCGCGCAAGCGCTGGAATTCGGGGTCGATGCCAAGAGGGTCCAGGTCAGGGTCGGAGTGGAGGAGGTCGTGTCCGTAGCCGGCCTGCAACGCCGCGGTCAAGTGGTCGAGCGCCATGCGGCGGTCGTCAGACTGAACGCGCGAGGTCTGCGCCCAGACGCAGGCGGCCTGATAGCCGATCTCGGGCGAGGCTCCCAGCTCGAGCGCGGTGGTGATGCCGGCGATTGCCTCGGATCGCTCACCCAGGCGTGCTTGCAGCACGGCGCGGCCTGCCCAGAGTGGCGCGTGTCTGGGGTGGATGGTGATTGCGCGATCGAGGACCACGACTCCGGCGCGAGGGTTGTGCAGCCGTTCCGAGAGGACGTGCGCCTTGTTTTGCAGGGCGTCGCGTGAGGCGGGGTTCATTTGCAGAGCGGCCTCGAAGTCGGCCAATGCGGCGTCGGGATTGTCGGCGAGGAGTGCCACGCCGCGTGCCACATAGCTTGCCTCGTCGTTGGGCTGGCGTCGCAAGCCCTGCTCGCGATCGCGTTGAGCGCCTTCGGGATCGCCGGCCTGATCGCGCACCTGCGCGCGGAGGAAATACAATCGGGTCGGGGCGTCGGGCTGGGTGATGGCGTGGTCGAGGTCGTCGAGTGCGGCGGTGGGGTTGCCGCCCTGGAACCGCGCCAGCGCCCGGTTGACCAGAGCGGGCAGGAAAGACGCCTGTCCCTGGAGGGCTGCGTCGCATTCCTGCTCCGCCAAAGCCCACTCGCCCCGCGAGAGATGGCTGATTCCCCGGAAGTGGTGTGCCCAGGGATTGTCTGGCCGGAGGGCGAGGGAGGCCGTCAAGCTTGCTTCGGCCCGAGCCGGCTCGTTGAGATCGTTTTGACAGACCCCGCGCACGAACCAGGCGACGGCGTCGCGCGGTTCGCTCTGCAGCACTTCTTCCAGGAGGGGCAAGGCCCGAGCCGGCTCCTCCTGTTCGAGGTAGGCCATGGCGAGCAGCAAGCGATCGCGTGATCCGCGCAGAGGGACTTTTTCCGCGGCCTCTTCGATTGGCACCGCGCGCTCGGGGCGGCCGGCGAGCCGTTCCAGGAACGCGCGCTGTTGAAGCACCGCG
>JBGSYY010000521.1:0-34269 GCA_041750675.1 Isosphaeraceae bacterium
AGGCCGTCGCCGCGCTCTCCGCGCCGGATGCGAAAGCTCGAGGTATGCTTTCCGAGCTCGTCGATCACGCGCCAGCATCCGTTGCCCGGCAGGCGGCCCGCTCGTTGCGTGCCCTGGAGCGGACTGACGGCGAGCGCGAGGCTCTCAGGAAGCGGGGGCTCGACTCGATTGCCGATCCGACCACCCACCCCTGGGCACTCGATCAGGCCGAGGCCGTGGCTGCCGAAGGAGGCGACCCCGCCGAAGGTCAACGGATCTTCTACCATCCGAAAGGGCCTGGCTGCTTTCGCTGCCACCGTATTGAAGGCCGAGGCGGGCGTATCGGTCCCGACCTCACGGTTTTTGGTCGTGAGTCCGGACGCGTGCGAGTCGTCACCTCGCTGCTCAAGCCGAACCAAGAGGTTTCGCCTCAGTTCACGGCCTGGCGCATGGCGATGAAGGATGGCACGCTGCACACGGGGCAGATGATGGGTGAGCAAGGCGACGTATTGCTCATTTCCGATGAATCCGGCGAATTGCTCAGAATTGTCAAGGACGATATCGAGGAGCAGCAGGCGCTCGACGTCTCAATCATGCCCCAGGACCTCGCCTTACAAATGACCCGCGAGGAGTTTCGCGATCTCGTCGCTTTCCTGCTCGATCCTGAATCCGCGGCCGTGCCGACCGAGAACTCCTCCACCCGCCCTTGAGTTCCGGCTCCGGGGCGCTACCATTATGGGATGAATCGAGCGCGACCTCGCTGTTCCTGAACCGCAGCGTGGTGGCGCTCCGCTTTTCGCTCTGGAGCCTGCTACCACGATGATTCCGCCTGTCGACAACACCCCGGCGAACGAAAACGAAACCCACGAGTGGTACCCATCCGGCCCCTGGACGGGCTTCTTCGTACAACCGGTGCTCTCCGGAAAGCACTGGATGGAGTTGCACCTCACCTTCAAGGAAGGCAATATCCGGGGGGAGGGACGCGACTGGGTGGGCAACTTCACGGTCCGCGGCCGCTATGAAGCGGCCGAGGGCAAGTGCTGGTTCACCAAGAGCTACATGGGCAAGCACGATGTCGCCTACATGGGCTATAACGAAGGCAAGGGCATCTGGGGGACCTGGGAGATGAAGAATCCGCCATGGCGCGGCGGATTCCACATCTGGCCCGAAGGGATGAACATGGGCGAATCCCAGGCGCTGAGCCGCGAGGAAGACCTGCCAAATCTGGTCAGCGAGACCATTACCGAAGACGTCAGCACCCTGAGTGTGGCCGGCGTCGGCGATGGTTGACGAATCGCCCCGCCGGTCGGATCGCCTGATTCTGGCCAGCACATCGGTGTATCGCCGTCAGCTCCTCGAACGATTGGGCCTGAAGTTTGAATGTGTGGCTCCGGGCGTCGATGAGTCGACCTGTCCGGAGTCCATTCCGCTTGAGCGTGCCCGACGGCTGGCGTACGCGAAGGCCGTCGCGGTGTCGGCCTACTATCAAGACGCGGTTGTGATCGGCTCCGATCAGGTTCTCGACTTCGACGGCCTCACGCTGGGCAAGCCGGGCACGGATGAGGCCGCTTGCTTGCAACTCCGTCAGCTCGCTGGGCGTGAGCATCGCCTGATCACAGCAGTTGCTCTGAGTGGACCCAGCGGAATTTGGACTCACCACGACGTTACGAGGCTGGTCATGCGGCCGCTTTCCGATCGTGAGATTGCACGATACGTCGAGCGCGACCGGCCGCTCGATTGTGCTGGTTCGTACAAGTTCGAATCGCTGGGGGTCGCGCTGTTTTCCCGTATCGAGAGCGAAGACCCAACGGCGATCGTCGGTTTACCGCTCATGGCACTGGTTAAGGGGCTGCGTTTTTTTGGCATTCCGGTGCTTTGAGCGGACACCAGAGAATTTTCGATTCACCGCCAATGCGGTAGACTAGGGATTGATTTCGCGAATATTTGGGCTGGATGTGTTATCACGCAGAGGGATCTGATGCCTGCAACGGGAAAGACCATCTTTTTAACCGGTGGCACTGGTATGGTTGGTAGCCATGCCACCGAGGAAGCCGTCCGGCGTGGCCACCGCGTCCGTGCCCTGGTTCGTTGTACGAGCAAGACAGGCTTTCTGGACGCTCTGGGCGTTGAGAAGATCGAGGGTGACCTTGCCGACGCGGACGCGTTGCGGCGCGGGGTCGAAGGGGCCGACTGGGTCTTTAACTGTGCCGCCAAGGTGGGCGACTGGGGTGAGCTGGACGATTTCCGAAAACTCAATGTCGATGCCCTGCGGCTCCTGCTCGACGCCGCCGCCGAGTCGGGCGTTCAGCGATTGGTTCACGTCAGCTCGCTGGGGGTCTATGAAGGAAGGGACCATAACGGGACTGATGAGACCGTGCCGCCGGCTGTGAATTCGCTCGATGCGTACACGCGGTCCAAAACGGAGGCCGAGGCCCTGGTCCTTGCGTACGGACCCAAAGGTAGCCCGCTCATGGGGGACTTGCCGTACGCGCGTCAGGTATTCGATCAATCGCCGTTGCCGGCGGATCGCCGCCGGCTTGCCGTGACGGTCGTCCGCCCTGGGTTTATCTATGGCGAACGTGACCGCACGGTTTTGCCCAAGCTGATTACTCGATTGCGAAGCCGTGTGTTCGCCTATTTTGGTTCAGGCGATCAAGTGCTCAACTGCGTCTATGTAAAGAATCTGATTCATGCGATCTTTCTAGCCGCAGAGTCCGAGTCGGCGTCGGGAGAGATTTTCAACGTGACCGACGGGATTCGTGTGACCAAGAAAGAGTTTGTCGGAACTGTCGCCAAACTGGCCGGCCTGCCTGCCCCCAAGCGGAAGATCCCCAAGTGGCTGGCCCTGCGGTTGGCCAAGCTGCTGGAAAAGAAAGCCCGACGCCAAGGCGCCACCGACCCGCCTCTGATTAACATGGCCCGGTACAAGTTTCTTGCCCTCAATCTCGATTATTCGATCGACAAGGCGCGCCGTGTGCTGAATTATCAGCCGGTCTATACGACCGACGAAGGGCTACGTGCCGCGATGGCCGATCTCCTGGCCGAAGAAAAACCGCTTTCCACTTGAGCGTTACGATTTTCTCGGTTGCATTCGCGTCAGTCACCGGAGAGCTTTGCCATGAGCGAGTTGAAGGGTAAGCGGGTCGCCATTCTCGTCGAAAAGTTTTACGAGGATCTTGAGCTTTGGTATCCGGTTTACCGACTTCGGGAAGCTGGCTGCGACGTCAAGCTGGTCGGTCCGCGAGCCGGTGAATCGTTCGCCTCGAAGCATGGCTACCCGGCGAAATCCGATGTCGCCGCGTGCGACGTTCGCGCCGAGGATTTCGATGCCGTCATCATCCCCGGGGGCTATTCGCCCGACCACATGCGGCGCACCCGCGCGATGGTCGAATTCGTGACCGAGGCGGCACGGCTGAACAAGGTGCTCGCGGCCATTTGCCACGGACCCTGGATGCTTTGCTCGGCGAAATGCCTGAAGGGCCGCAAGGTCACTGGGTATTTCTCGATTCGTGACGACGTCGAAAACGCAGGC
The DNA here is from genome assembly GCA_041750675.1 of Isosphaeraceae bacterium. Taxonomy (GTDB): domain Bacteria; phylum Planctomycetota; class Planctomycetia; order Isosphaerales; family Isosphaeraceae; genus BPJS01. The sequence continues at coordinate 3,512 of JBGSYY010000521.1, forward strand.
GGCGTTTGGCAAGATGCGGCCTGCGTTCGCGACGGCAACCTCGTCACCAGCCGCACGCCCGACGATCTGCCTGCTTTCATGCAGGGTGTGATCGACGCGATCAAGGCCGCCTGAGGCCACTCTCGCAGCTCAGGCCGGCAGCGATTCGGCGGCCGTTCGCGAACGGTCGCTCAGTGTTCCCAATGCCGATCGAATCATCACATATTCACTGATGTTGGCCTGATTCAAGAGGCCAATGGTCCGGCCCGCTTGCACCACGCGCAGGCATGCGGCGGCGCGCTCACGGATCAAGGGAATGGCCTCGATCAAGGCTAGATCGGCTTCGACAATCGGCACATCGGGAACCTGAAACTCGCTTACCAGGGCATCGCGTCCACCTTTCGCGAGGCCTGTGAGTAGTGCGGCGCGTGTCAAGACTCCGGTGAACCGACCCTCGGCCTCGACCGGGAAATCCTCTTGCGATCCCGCGAGCAATAATTCGGCGGCCTGTCCCAGTGTTTGCGTGGGTGTCAAGGTCGCGAACTCGGTCATCATGGCATCACGCACCGAGACTCCCCTGAGCGCCAGTCGTTGCCCGACCATCGCCGCCTCGCTGCTTGCGCCGACCCACACGAAGAGTGCGATGAGGATCAAGAACGGGTTGTACTGCAAGCCGAGATAGACGAACAGAATCGCCATGAGTTGCCCGACTCGCGCGGCGATCGCCGTGGCCCGTCCGTAATCCATGACCATTGCCAGGAGCGCTCGCAACACGCGCCCGCCGTCCATGGGAAACGCCGGGAGCAGGTTGAAGCCGACCAGCATCAGGTTGACGATCAGAAGTCGGTCCAGAAACCCGCCGCGGAGCAGCCATTGCTCAGCGTGGATATTCACGAAAACACGTGCGCCGATGGCATAGAGCACGAGTGCGATGACGACGTTGACCGCGGGGCCGGCGATGGCGACGATCAGTTCCTCGATCGGCTTCTCGGGGATGGACTTCAGGCGAGCGACGCCGCCGATGGGCAAGAGCGTGATGTCCGAGGTCTTGATGCCATAGCGCAATGCCGCCAGCGCGTGGCCCAGCTCATGAAGCACCACGCAGGCGAAGATCGCCATGATGAAAATGATGTCGACGAGGACTTCGTTGGTCGGCTCGCCGGCGATCAGCCCTGATAGCCCGATCCAAAGGATCAATATCCAGAAGGTCCAATGAATGTTGATTGGGATCCCAAACACGCGGCCCAGCCGCAGTGAAAACGGGGATATGGGATCTTCCGGAGACGAAGTCCCCCCGATCGGCGGAACCGGCGATTTGGTGATCGGACCTTCAAAGGGAGCCGACATGATTTGAGCTCGCTCTAGACAGAATGCGTCGCGGCGGAACGCTCGATCCAAGTTATCAAGCATCTTGCCACGGGCCGTTTGCCAGATGTTGTTAGATAAACTCGTTGATGAGGTTTTCAAGCATTTCCTGGCGACCGCTCGGGCTTTGTGAGGGGTTTCCCTTGGGCTGGATGTAGGCGTCGAGCGTGTCGAAGCTTGTCTTTCCGCTCTCGATTTCACGCCCCAGAGTACTGTCCCAGCTCGAATAGCGTTGCTTCACAAAGCCATCCAGCCGGCCGTCTGCGATGATCGCCGCAGCGATTTTCAAACCACGCGCGAAGGCGTCCATGCCGCCGATATGGGCATGGAAGAGATCGACCGGCTCGAAGCTTTCGCGCCTTACCTTGGCGTCGAAGTTGACGCCGCCGGTCGTCAGGCCGCCCATTTTCAGGATGACCAGCATTGCCTTGGATGTGAGATAGATATCGGTGGGGAACTGGTCCGTATCCCAGCCCAGTAGTGGGTCGCCGGTGTTGGCGTCGATCGATCCCAGCGCACCCGCCGCGGCCGCCACTTCCAGCTCATGCTGCATCTCGTGACCGGCGAGGGTTGCGTGGTTGGTCTCGATATTGAGCTTGAAGTGATCGAGCAAATCATACTCACGCAAGAAATTGAGGCATGCCGCCGCGTCGGAGTCGTATTGATGCTTGGTCGGCTCCTTGGGTTTGGGCTCGATATAAAATTGACCTGTGAAGCCGATCGACTTCTTATGGTCAACCGCCATGTGCAGGAAACGGGCGAGGTGATCCAGTTCGCGTTTCATATTGGTGTTGAGGAGAGTCGAGTACCCCTCGCGGCCCCCCCAGAAGGTGTAGCCAATGCCGCCTAGTTCGTGGGTCGCTTCCATCGCCTTCTTGACTTGCCCGGCGGCGAAGGCGAAGACGTCGAGATAGGGGCTGGTTGCCGCGCCCTGAGCGTAGCGCGGGTTGCTGAACAGGTTCGCCGTTCCCCAGAGCAGCTTGATCCCGGTGCGGGACTGATGTTGCTTGAAGCGTTCGACAATTGCGTCCAGATTCTTGTTTGACTCGGCCAGGGTCTTGCCCTCGGGCGCGACGTCGCGATCGTGGAACGCGTAGAACGGCGCTCCGAGCCGCTCGATGAATTCGAAGGCGACATCGGCCTTTTTCAGAGCGTTTTCGAGAGAGCCCGAGCCGTCGTCCCAGGGCCGAATCGCGGTGCCGACGCCGAATGGATCGGCCAGCGGGTTCGAGAATGTGTGCCAGTAAACCACGGAGAATCGTAGGTGATCGCGCATTGACCGCCCGGCGACTATTTCATCCGCCTGGTAGTGCTTGAATTCCAGGGGATTCTTTGATTTCGGTCCGCCGTACTCGATGCGCCTGGGAACGCCCGGGAAGTGGTCGCTCATGATTGATCTCTTTTGATTCGCAGGTCGATGCGCTTGCCAGCCTCGGGCAAGCGACTTGTGGATGAGATCCAGCGTAGGGCCAAGGGCTCTTAACCTCAAGGGAGCCGAGTGTCCGGTGGTTCGATCCGGGTCGACCCGGGATGGAAACACTGGCAGGCTGCCCGGCGGGGCGGGTAATCTGAATGAATTCACCCGACTCTTCGGGTGGTCTCAGAGGTTGTGGCGGCGTTGGGCACTCCGTGATGACGCCCGCCCGTTTCCATTGTGCGATAAGGTCGGCATCCCATGGCCACGGTTATCAAGCCTGAAGAAATGAACGAATACCGCGAGGTATTGGAGCGCCTGCGTGATCGACTCAACGGCGACGTCCGTCAGATGGCCGACGAGGCGCTGAACAACAATGCCCCCGATTCCTCAGGCAGCCTCTCCAATCTGCCCCTCCACATGGCCGACATCGGGACTGAGAACTTCGAGCAGGAGTTCACTCTCGGTCTGATCGAGAACGAGCAAGAAACCCTCGATTTGATCCACGAGGCACTCAAGCGAATCAATGCCGGCAGCTTCGGCGCCTGTGAGGAGTGTGGCGAGGCGATCGCACGGCCACGACTTCGCGCGCTGCCTTATACACCCTATTGCATCGAGTGCGCGCGGAAACGGGAACGCGGCCAATGAGCCGTCCTCGTGTCGGCCTGGTGTCGTGGATCTTCTTCTGGGGCATCGCCCTGCTGGGCTGTGCTTTTGATCTGATCACGAAGCAGATCGTCTTTTCGCGGCTCGCCCTGGGCGAGGTCCGGCCGATTCTTGAGGATGTGCTTGAGCTCCAGCCTTCGCGGAATAAGGGAGCGCTTTGGGGCTTTGGAGACACGCTGCCCAATAGCAGCCTGATCTTCGCCGCTCTTTCGATCATCGCCGCGATTTCGATTGTTTACTGGCTGTTCGTCCGTGGCGCTGCTCGCGACCTTCGACTTTGCATCGCACTCGGCCTTGTGATGGCTGGGGCGATGGGGAATTGTTTTGATCGGCTTCGCTTCGGCTACGTCCGCGACTTCATGCATTTCCACGTCGACGCGATCGGACTGAACATCGCAATCTTTAATTTCGCCGACAACATGCTTGTTGCGGGTGCGATCGGATTGGTTCTACTGGCGCTTCGGCCGGATGAAGTGGTCGGGGTGGAGACGCCGGCTGCGTCCGCCGCAGGTTCCGGCGAGCCAGCTGGTCAGACGTCGTAATACAAGACGAATTCATAAGGATGAGGACGTACTCGCAAGGCCTCAACTTCGTGGGTTTCCTTGTACCAGATCCAGGTGTCAATGACGTCCTCGGTGAAGACGTCGCCGCGGAGCAGGAATTCCTGGTCGCGGCGGAGGGCGGCGAGTGACTCCTCCAGCGTGCGTGGCGTTCCTGGGACGCCGCTGAGTTCTTCGGGCTGAAGGTCGTAAATGTCCTTGTCGAGGGGTTCGCCGGGCATGATCCGGTTTTGAATGCCATCGAGAACGGCCATGAGCATCGCGGAGAAGAGCAGGTAGGGATTCGCGGCGGCGTCCGGTGCCCGGAACTCGATTCGACGATTGCGAGGGCCGGGGCTGTGGACCGGGATTCGGATCACGGCGGCGCGGTTGCGTCGGCTGTAGGAGAGCTTGGTCGGCGCCTCGAAGCCGGGCACGAGGCGTTTGTAGCTGTTTGTCGTCGGGTTGCCGAAAGCACAAAGAGCGGCGGCGTGTTTGAGGAGGCCGCCGATGGCATGCAGACCGAGGTCGCTGAGGCCGGCGTACCCGTCGCCGGCCAGGAGTGGCTGGTCGTCCTTCCAAAGGCTCAGGTGCGTATGCATTCCCGAGCCGTTATCGCCGTAGAGGGGCTTGGGGAGGAAGGTGGCGGTCTTGCCGTTGCGGCGAGCGACGTTGCGGATGATGTACTTGGCCAGCATCACCTGATCGGCGGCCTCGACCAGCGAGTTCTCAACCAGGTCGATCTCGCACTGGCCGCCGGTGGCGACCTCGTGGTAGTGGGCCGCCGGCATGATGCCGCAGTCTTGCATTGTTTGGGCCATCTCGGTCCGCAAGTCGGCCAGGCTGTCGGTCGGCGGCACCGGAAAATAGCCAAGGCCCGAACCGGGCTTGTAGCCCAGGTTGGGCTGCTCCACTCTGCCCCTGTTCCAAGCGCCTTCGCGGGAATCGACGAAATAGAACGCCTGGTTTCCGATTTGATCGAATCGTACGTCGTCGAAAACAAAAAACTCCATCTCGGGAGCGATCCGGCAGACGTCGGCGAGGCCGGTCGTCCGCATGTAGTTGGCGGCTTTGCGGGCGATGTTGCGGGGATCGCGGGTGTAGTCCTGACGAGTGATCGGGTCGTGGATGTTGCAGATCATGGTTAGGGTCGGCCGCGCGGCGAACGTGTCGATCAGGGCCGTCTCGGCCTGCGGGACGACGAGCAGGTCGGCCTCGTTGATAGCTCGCCAGCCGACCACGCTGGAGCCGTCGAAGCCGATGCCTTCCTCGAAGGTCTCCTCGGTCAACGACTCTGCCGGGACGGCGAAATGCTGCCAGACTCCGGGGAAGTCCATGAATCGGAGGTCGACCGTGGTCGCCTCGCATTGTCGGATCAAGGCGAGCACTTCACGGGGAGTCAAGACGATCGATCCTCAGGCGTGAGTAAAGAGGGGGGAGCAGACGGCGGGTAGAGGCGACAAACCATCACGATGAGATCCGAAACGATTGGTGTTATTGTGTGCGGGAAGTCGAGTCGGTCGAGTATTGGTTGTGATCAGCGGAGGGGGTGGGATTCGAACCCACGGACAGGCGGAACCTGCCAACGGTTTTCAAGACCGTCCCGTTCAACCACTCCGGCACCCCTCCGATCACGAGATTGGCAGGCTGGTTATTGCACGGCCTCCTCGATGACTTCTTCCGAGACATAAATGGGAACGTCGACGGTGACGGCGAGGGCGATGGCGTCGCTGGGGCGGGAGTCGAGCTCTAGCAACTCGCCTTCGTGGCGGACACGGAGTTTAGCGAAGTAGGTATGGTCGCGCAGCTCGCTGATGTAGACATCCTGGATTTCGCCGCCGAGCATCTCGATGGCGTTGGCCAGCAGGTCGTGCGTCAGGGGGCGCGGGGTGGTCTGGCCGCGGACCCGGCGGTCGATGCTGGTCGCCTCGAAGACGCCGATGACGATGGGGAAACCCCGCTCGCCGTCGACCTCCTTCAAGAAGATGATCTGTTGTTCATTATTGTCGCTGAGAATGATGCGGACCAATTCCATCTGGACTGGCACTTCGAAACCCTCGGCGGGTTGGGGCGTTGGGCGTCTGGCTATCGCCGTAACGCTCTTGATCTTAGGTAGGTGGAGGCGGCGGAGTCAACGTGATACGGGATGGCAACGGGTCACGGAAGGGCGGCGATGAGCGATTGGACGGCGGAATACTGGGTGGCGAGTTCCTCGACCCGGGTTCGGGTTTGCGCGACGACTTCGGCCGGAGCGCGGGAAACGAACGACTCGTTGCCGAGCTTGGAGCGGAGGGCCTGGAGCTGCCGTTCCAGGTCGCCGAGTTGCTTGCGGAGCCGGGATCGTTCGGCCTCGATGTCGATGAGGCCGGCGAGTGGGAGGATGACCTCGCAATCGGGGAGGACGGTGGCGGCGGATTGATCGGGGCGTTGATCGAGCTGTGAGACGATGGTGATGGAGTCGGCGGCGGTGAGGGAGCGGATGTGCGATTCGCCGACTCGGAGGGCCTCGGCGGCTGGACCGTTCGCGATGATGATGGGATTGATGCGGGCTTTCTCGGGGACCCCGCGCTCGGCGCGGAGGTTGCGAAGAGCGGCGATTTTCTCCTGCCAATGGCCGATGGTCGACTCGGCCATCGGATCGTGGCGATCGCGCTGCCCTCTGGGCCAAGCGGCGATACAGACACTGGGAGCGGGGTCGCCCCAGGGTTCGGCGAGTCCGCGTTGGGGGGCGACGGCGTTGAGAGCCTGCCAGGCTTCCTCGGTGACGAAGGGCATGATGGGGTGGAGCAGGCGGCAGAGGTTGTCGAGCACGGTGGCGAGGACCTGGCGGGCGACCGGGCGGGCGGATTCGTCGCGGAGGCGGGGCTTGATGAGTTCGAGGTACCAGTCGCAGAAGTCGTTCCAGGTGAAGTCGCGGAGGGTTCGAGTGGCATCGGCGAAGCGGAAGCTGTCGAGGTGGGCGGTGGTGTCGATAATGGCGGCGTCGAGTCGGCTCAAAATCCAGCGGTCTTCGATCGTCAGATCGTCGGAGGCGACAGGGCGAGGCGAGTGGCCGTCGAGGTTCATGATGGCGAAGCGAGCGGAGTTCCAGAACTTGTTGGGGAAGGTGCGGCCTTGTTCGAAGCGTTCGGAGGTGTTGACGCGCTGATCACGCGGGGATTTTTTCCAGACTTCCTGTGGGACCCAGTTGGTGGGCTGGCCGTAGGTGGTGCGAAGGGCGAATTCGCCGGCGTCGTTCTTGACGGGTTCGACGGGGATGCGGAGGTCCTGGGTTTCGGTGGTGGCGGCAGCGAGCGTGTAGCGTAGGGCGTCGGCACCGTAGGCTTCGATAATGTCGACGGGATCGATGCCGTTGCCGGCGGATTTGGACATGCGTTTGCCGTCTCCGTCCTGGATGACGGGATGGATGAAGACGTCGCGAAAGGGGACGTCGCCGACGTTGAACTGGCCGAAGATGACCATGCGCGCGACCCAGAGGGTGATGATGTCGCGTGCGGTGGAGAGGACGGCGGTCGGGTAATAGCCTTGTAACTCGGGAGTCTGCTCGGGCCAACCTAGCGTTGAATGAGGCCAAAGGGCCGAGGAGAACCAGGTGTCGAGGACGTCGGGGTCGCGTTCGAGTTGGGCGGATTGGAGGAAGTTCGGCGGAGCGTTTTCGAGCACTGCGTCGTTCTCGAAGCAGACGAGGTAGCCGCCCGTTTCGGCCGGCTTCCAGTGGACATCGGCAACGCCCGTGAAGGCCGCTTCGAGGGCGTGTGGGTCACCGTCGTAGTGCCAGATAGGGATCTGGTGGCCCCACCAGAGCTGTCGGCTGATGCACCAGTCGCGCTTTTCGGCGAGCCAGTCGATATAGCTCTTGGCGTAGCGTTCGGGGTGGATGCGGATCTTGCCGGTCGTGACGGCCTCGATGGCTTGCTGAGCGAAGCCTGGTGTGCCGTCGGGATCGTCGGCCATTCGGACGAACCACTGGTCGGAGAGGTAGGGTTCGATCGGGCTTTTCGAGCGGTCGGAATGCTTGAGGGGAACGAGGTGGCTGTCGGTGCGTTCGAGCAGTCCTTGCTCCTTGAGTTCCTCGATAACCTTCTTGCGCACGGCCATGCGGTCGAGACCCGTGTAGGGTGGGCCGGCGTTTTCGTTGTAGGTTCCGTCGGGGTTGAGCAGGTTGATCATGGGCAAGTGGTTACGGACGCCGGCGGCGTAGTCGTTGGGGTCGTGGGCTGGGGTAACTTTCACGCAGCCGGTGCCGAAGGCGGGATCGACGAGGATGCCATCGGCGATGATGGGGATGGTGCGGTTGGTCAGTGGCAGGGCCACTTCGCGGCCGATGAGATGTTTGTAACGGGGGTCTTCGGGATGGACGGCGACCGCGGTGTCGCCGAGCATCGTTTCGGGGCGTGTGGTGGCGACGTGGAGGGCCTCGTCGGAGCCGACGACGGGGTAGCGAAAGGTCCAGATGTGGCCGTTGACCTCCTCGGTGTAGATTTCGTCGTCGGCGACGGCGGTACGGAGCTGGGTGTCCCAGTTCACGAGTCGTTTGCCACGGAAGATTTTGCCGGCCTTGAAGAGATTGAAGAAGGTGCGGCGGACAGCGCGGGAGCAGGTTTCGTCGAGAGTGAAGCGGGTGCGGTCCCAGTCGCAGCTACAGCCCATGAGGCGGAGCTGGCTGAGGATGCGGGACTCGTAGTCGTCTTTCCAGGCCCAAATGCGTTGGACGAGGGCGTCGCGGCCGAGATCGTGCCGGGTTTGTTTGTGTTGCTCGAAGAGACGACGTTCGACGACGGCCTGGGTGGCGATGCCGGCGTGATCGGTTCCGGGCATCCAGAGGGCGTCGAAGCCCTGCATACGTCGGAGGCGGATGAGGATGTCCTGGAGGGTGTTGTTGAGGGCGTGACCGAGGTGGAGAGCGCCTGTGACATTTGGAGGGGGGATGACGATGCAGTAGGGATTTTCAGGGCGGTCGGGGGCGTGGAAATAGCGGCGTTCGAGCCAGAGTGGGTACCAGCGGGCCTCGGCGGTTTTGGGATCGTAGGCCTTGGGGAGGTCGGGAGTGGACATCGGGCGTGTTGGGTTCCAGCGGGTAAAGATCAAGGCCGGACGATCGCGAAGAAATGATTCTAACGAGGAGCGGGGGGAGAGGGGGACGGGGCTGTGAGGCAGCTTGGGTTGAGGGAGCTTGGGTTTTGCAGCGCATTGGGTATGTCGCGGTGCGTTGCTCGGGCCGTTGGCCCGCTGACGGCACCCTACTTGATGCGACCGATGCTTTAACTGGGCTTCGACGCGCCGAAGGCGGCGAAGGTGGCGTTTTTGTGGAGGATCTCGATTTGATGGAAACCGGTGTCGCGGAGCAGGTCGAGCTGGAAGTTGAGGGAGCGGGGGGAGTCCTCCTTCTCGGTGTAGGCGATGACGGCGTCGCGGTATTCTGGCCCGCGTAGCGATTCGAGGTAGGCACCGTAGCGGTCGTGCATCAGGGAGCGGATGGTGGGCGTGTTGTGGTCGATGAAGTCGGCGATCCAAGAGGGAGCCGCTGCGGCGTAAGGCACGATGGAGGGCGAGGAAGACGGCGTGCCATTCGGACTCGTCGCGGAGGTGGTGAAAGACCATGGCGGCGAGGATGAGGTCGAAGCGATTCGTAGCGAGGTCTGCGGTGCGGATATCGGATTGGATCGGGATGAGAATGGCGTTTTCGATAGCGGAGATGCGTTCAACGGCACGGTCAAGCATGGGCCGGCTGAGGTCGAGGAGCGTGGTTTCGCCGATTGCGGGGAGTGAGTGGAGGAGGTTGAGGGTGTAGTTGCCAGCACCGCAGCCGATGTCGAGCAGCGTTTTGGCCTGGGGGTTGGCGGCGGCGACGCCATCAGCGGATCAGGCACCAGGGTGAAGGCTCGCGGATCTGGTGTCGAGATTGGTCGGCTGGGGAGCTGAAGGAAAACCGGCGATGATCCTATCGACGAAGAGAACGTGGGAGGTGCTACCACCCAGGACGAAGAGGTGGAATAGCTCGTGGGGGCCAAAGTGAGGTGGAGCGAGAGCGGGCCAGGCGATGAAGTTGATGATCGCGCCGATGCTGTAAAGCACACCACCCAGGATGAGCCAAAAGAGGTTGCGGATGGGGACGATTTGGGCGATTTGGTAGAGGCAGATGACGGATGCCCAGCCCATGGCGAGATAGAGGCCGGTGTTAATGAGCGGGGGGAAGACGCCGAGGGTCGCGAGCGCGACACCGGCGGCGGCGGTCACGCCCCAGACGCCAAGGAGCGTGAAGAATCGCCAGCGACCGCGCATGAGTATGACGGTCATTGGGGTGTAGGTGCCCGCGATGAGGACAAAGATGCCGAAGCGATCGAAGCGGTCGAAGAGATCGAGTTGATGCGGTGGGAGCCTCAGGGCGTGGATGAGGGTGCTAGCGGTGTAGCAGAGGATCAGGCTGAAGCCGAAGATGAGGAGGGGAAGACGGGGCGACCCTTGATCGCGGCCCCGTCTAAGGAGGATAACGGTGGCGAGGAGCGAAAGCAGAATCCCGAGGGCATGGGACCAGGTATTGAATGGTTCGCGGGGGAGAAAGGGGTCCATCCCGGGAATCCCTTCGCGTGAGCTCGCGTTATGGTCGGTGGAAGGTTTTGGCGATTTTGTGTTCGAAGGCGTCGGCGAGGGCGAGCCAGCTTGCGTCGATAATGTTCTCGGAGACGCCGACGGTGCCCCAAAGATTTGTGTCGTCCTTGCTTTCGATGACGACTCGGACACGGGCGGCGGTGCCGGCACGTTCGTTGATGACCCGAACCTTGTAGTCGACGAGCGACATGGTGCGCAAGCAAGGATAATGACTGTCGAGGGCTTTTCGGAGGGCGGCGTCGAGCGCGTTGACGGGGCCGTCGCCCTCGCTGACGGTGTGCTCGACATTGCCTCCGACGCGGAGCTTGATGGTGGCCTCGGTGACGGGGCGGCCGGCGTGATCGTGTTCGACGGTGACGCGGTAGCCGAGCAACTGGAACGAGGGCTTGAAACGGTCGGCGAGTTTTTCGACGAGGAGGACGAACGAGGCTTCGGCGGCTTCGAACTGATAGCCCTCGTTTTCGAGATCCTGAACGCGATTGAGGATGCGGGCGTAGAGTGCGGTGTCGCCGGCGAGGTCGTATTCGGCGAGTTTTTCGACGATGTTGGAGCGGCCAGAGAGTTCGGAGACCAGGATTTTGCGTTCGTTGCCGACGCGGGCGGGGTCGATGTGTTCGTAGCTGACGGCGGTTTTGCGGACGGCGTGGACGTGCATCCCGCCCTTGTGAGCGAAGGCGCTTGAGCCGACGAAGGGTTGGCCGGGTCGGAAGTTCATGTTGGCAGTTTCGTAGACGTAGCGGGAAGCCTCGGTGAGGTGGGCGAGGCTGTCGGGGCGGAGGAGCTCGTAGCCCTTGTATTTGAGGGCGAGATTGGCGATGACGCTGCAGAGATCGACGTTACCACAGCGTTCGCCGATGCCGTTGATGGTGCCCTGGACGTGGGCTGCGCCGTTTTCGATGGCGGCGAGAGTGTTAGCGACCGCGAGGTCGCCGTCGTTGTGGGTGTGGATGCCGACGGCGGCATCAAGGGTGGAGCGGACCTGGTGGACGGCCTCTGCCACCTGGTGGGGCAGTGAGCCGCCGTTGGTGTCGCAGAGGACGAGGCAGGACGCGCCGGCGTCGCGGGCGGCGGTGAGGGTGTGAAGGGCGTATTCGGGGTTGTAATGGTAGCCGTCGAAGAAGTGTTCGGCATCGTAGACTACTTCGCGTCCCTGGCTTTTGAGGAAGCTGACGCTGTCGGCGATCATGGCGAGGTTTTCGTCGAGAGAGACGCCGAGGATTTCGGTGACGTGGAGGTCCCAGCTCTTGCCGACGAGGGTGACGACCTGGGTGTGAGCGTCTACGAGGGCGCGGAGGCCGACGTCGTTCTGGGGAGCGATGTCGCGGCGTCGGGTCATGCCGAAGGCGGAGATGCGGGCGTGCTTGAGGTTGAGGTTCTCGACCTCTCGGAAGTAAGCGGCATCCTTGGGGTTGGAGAGAGGGTATCCGCCCTCGATGAAGTCGACACCGAGTTCGTCGAGCCGTTGGGTGATGAGGAGCTTGTCCTGAAGGGAGAAGTTAACGCCCTCGCCCTGGGAGCCGTCGCGAAGGGTGGTGTCGTAAATGGCGATGCGTGTCATCGGGGGGCTGGAATCTCGAAAGCAGGGACACTCGGCGGGAATCGCGGGCCGAGAAGTAATCTCAAAGAAACAATCCTAGCAAAGAGGACACGCGGGGGGTCAGGTTGGTTATCGTGAAACGGGTTGCGATGAATGGGTGTGCCGGGCGGCTTATGGTATTTTGTGGGCTGGACGTAGGTATGCGGGCGGGAATTGGGAGTGGCTGGGATGAGTCGAGATGGCGGATGGTCGCGTGAGCCCCCTGGTTCGGTTTCGGCATGGCGGCGGGTGTTTCCGAGTGTGAATGTGTACGACGGCGGATCGGTGTTTCTGGTGACGGCGGAGTTGCCTGGCGTGACCGCGGACGATTTTGAGCTCGCGCTGACGGGTGGAACGCTGACCTTGCGGGGGATGCGGCGGCTGGAGCTGGCGGTTCCCGATGAGGCGTATCGTCGGCAGGAGCGGCCGTTTGGGGCGTGGTCACGTTCGGTTTCACTGCCCTCGAAGGTGGATGGGGAGCGGATTCGCGCGAGCTTGACGCATGGGGTGCTGACGGTGGAGCTGCCGAAAGTTGAGGATTTGCCGACACGACAAATTCGGGTCGAGATGGGGCCAGAGTGAGCGGGTCAGAGGGAGCAATGTTGGCTATGGAAGAAGAACGCCATTCGATACCGATTCGCAGCGGTGAGGGTGCTTCAGCGAGTCCTGTGGAGGCGGGGGGGGTACTGGCGCGGCGGCCGGGGGTGGGTTGGCCGAATCGCGAGGTGCTGTTGCGAGCGCCATTGGTCGATATCCATGAGTCGGAGGCGGGGTTGTTGCTGGAGGCGGATGTGCCGGGGACTTCTGAGAAAGGACTGACGATTCATTTGGAGCACAATGTGTTGAGCCTGCGTGCGCGAGTGGAGACGACGGTGCCGGAAGGGGCGAAGCCGCTGGATCAGGAGTATCAGCCCTTGGACTTTGAGCGGTCATTTATTTTGAGTGACGAAGTGGATCGGGGGCGGATCACGGCGGAGCTTAGGGATGGGGTATTGAAGGTCTGGATGCCAAGGGCGGAGAAGAGTGTGACACGGGTCATTGAAGTGCGGACGGATTGACCGAGGGCCACGTACGCGAAACGGGGACAGCCATCACCTGAAAAATCTCGGATTCAGCCCCCGTTTCGGGGGACGGCGAAGGTGATCCGACCGGGGTCTCGCGGATGTGGTAAACTTGAGTTAACCGTCATAGAATTCGAGCGTGCGTCGTAGACGCGGCTGGGTTGTCGAGGCGCTGTGGGGAGCCGGAGAATCCATGGATCTTGAAAAGATACTGACGATTGTGGCGATGGCGATCGCGGGCTTGCTGACGCTGATCTTCGCGCTGGATCTGGCGCTGGGGATCCCGTTTGGGCGGGTCAATCCGATCTTGGATGTCCTGTTTGCACTGGGTGCGGCGCTGGTTCTCTGGCAGGGGATCGAGACGTTTCGGGAGTATGCGTGAAGTCGACTGGTAAATCGTGGGGTGGAGGCTGCTCCATTCTTGTGGGACAAGCATCCCCTGGGTGTTACTCGCCTCGAGAGGGGCTGGAGCGTTCGGCTGCGGTGAGGGCGGCGATGAGGCCGGGCCAGGAGGTTTGGACGGCGGTGGCGGCGACGGGCCAACCGAGGCGCTGGGCGGCCTGGGTGGTGAGCGGGCTGAGGCTGGCGAGTCGAACGCGATGGCCGATTTGAGGGTGGATCTCAGCGGGAAGTAATGCGTGAAGGCGTGCGACAATCGCGGGGCTGGTGATGGTAATCCAGTCGAGGCGGTCTTGAAGGAGAGTGGCTTGGACGTGAGGAGGGAAGGACTCGGCGTCACGATGGTGGTAGACGGCGATGTCCTCGACGGTGGCGACTTTTGCCAGTTCGTCGCGGAGGAGAAGACGGCCGCGGTCGGCGCGGGCGAGGAGGATGCGGCGGCCGGCGACGTGGGGTTGGAGGGCAGCGAGGAGGCCCTCTGAACGGGCACTTTCGGGGATCAAGTCGGGTTGGATGTGATAATCGTGGAGGGCCTCGGCGGTTCGTTGGCCGATGGCGGCAATGCAGGCGGAGCCGAAGTGGCGGGCGTCGAAACCCTTGGCTGCGAGTCGGTCAAAGAAGAAACGGACGCCGGGGGTGGAGGTGAAGATGACCCAATCAAAGGTGTTGAGGCGCGTGAGGGCGTTGTCGAGGGTTGAGAAGTCGTCGAGCGGATGGAGGGTCACGGTGGGTGCGAGAAGCACTACGGCACCGAGCTGTTCGAGGGGGGCTCTGGTGGTGGAATCGTCGTGGATTTCGGGTCGCGTGACGAGAATTCGGCGGCCGGCGAGGGGAAGTCGGGCGTGCCAGTCAAGAGCGTGGTGGTGACGGACAACCTCGCCGAGAATGAGCAGGGTCGGTGAGGCCATGCGGTGGCGTTGGGCCAGCGTGGGGAGTTGGGCGAGGGGAGCGGTGATGACCTTTTGGTCGGGTCGAGTACCGTCCTGAACGAGCGCGACGGGGGAATCGGGGGATCGGCCATGGCGGAGCAGGACGCGGGTGAGGGCGGGTAAGTGGGCCAGGCCCATGTAGATGACGAGTGTGCCGGGCGTGGTGGCCAGGGCGGCCCAGTCGATGGGGGCGTCGGGGGATTCGGGGTCGTGGTGGCCGGTGACGAAGGTGACGAGCGAGGCGTCGTGGCGGTGGGTAAGGGGGATTCCGGCGTAGGCGGCGACGCCGAGAGAGGCCGTGATCCCGGGGATGACGCGGAAGGAGATGTGGGCCTGATGGAGGGCGAGGGCCTCCTCACCGCCTCGGCCGAAAATGTAAGGGTCGCCGCCTTTGAGGCGGACGACGCGACAGCCCGCGCGAGCCTGGGTGATCAAAAGGCGGTTGATCTCGTGCTGGGTCAGAACGAGGTGGCCCTTGTGTTTGCCAACGAAGACGCGGCGGGCGGTGGCCGGGATTTCGTCGAGCAATCGGCAGGGGATGAGCTGGTCGTGCACGACCAGGTCGGCAGAACGGAGGGCGTCGCGAGCGGCGAGGGTAAGGAGCGCGGGGTCGCCTGGGCCGGCTCCGACGAGGTCGACGTGTCCGGTGGTGGGTTTCATGGAATGTGAGTTATTTGATGCACTGCATTCGAGTGCGGGCGGTTACATTTTAACGCAAAAGATGGGTTGCGCCCGGGTATGAGCTGACGGCAGCCCTCACTCGGGACGCAAGTGGCGCGTTGCAGACGGGCGACGGCACCCTGCAAAGCGGTGAAGAGGGGACAGCGGGTGTCTCACATACCGGCGGCGGATTCTTTGCGTTGGCGGGCGGAGATCATGAAGATGCCGAGTTCGTAGAGGCCATACATGGGACCGGCGAGGAGCATCATCGTGAGCGGGTCGCCGGTAGGTGTGATGGCGGCGGCGGCGACGACGATGACGAGGATGGCCATTTTGCGTTTGGCGCGGAAGTCTTCGACGGTGAAGATGCCGAGACGTTCGACGATCATCATCACGAGTGGTGTCTGGAAGCAGATGCCGAAGATGAGCGGGAGGATGGTGGCGAAGCTGATCCAGTCGGTGATTCGGAGATTGGGCTCTATACCGAGCCAGACGTTGAAATCAAGCAGGAAGTGGAGCGTAAACGGGAGGACGAGGAAGAAGCAAAGCATGACGCCACCGAGGAACAACCCGATCGAGAAAGGCAGGAACTTCATGACGTAGTAACGCTCGTGGCGATAGAGACCGGCGCCGATGAAGGCCCAGATTTGATAGAAGACCCAGGGACTGGCGACTACCAGTCCCGCGACCATGCAGACCATGAAATAGATGAGAAAGGTTTCGAGGGGTGCAAGCGAGATGAGGGCGCGTTTGCGCTCGGCGTAGGAGTTAAGGCCCTGGATCCAGTCGGCCTGTTCGTAGACGAGAGGGAGCGCGATCGACTTTCCGGCTAGCGATTCGGGTGGAGCTGTGGGTGCGTCGGGCCAGATGGAGTGAACGGCCTCGGCGAAGGCTTCGGCCTGGACGCGGACGGACATGGGTTGGGTGAGGGCTTGCTGGCGTCGAGCTTCGGCCTCGCGGCGGGCGGCTTGTTCGTTGTAGAACTGGTCGAGGGCTTGTTGAGCCGGTTGCTGCATCTGCTCGAAGACCCACTGGCCGAGGTTGACGGTTCCCCAGGGTGTTGGAATGGGCGCGAAGGTGATGATGACGCCGGCGGCCAGGCCGAGCAGGGCGAGGATAAGGCGGGCGCGGAGTTCTTCGATGTGGTCTCCGAAGCTCATGGCCGGCATGGCCTGCTCTTCGGCAAACAAATCGGTTTCAACGGGACGAGGCATGGGAAGGGCGCTCCACCCACGTGGATGAACACATCGCGTCAAGGAATCGCGATGGTGGGGAGAGAACGCCGGTCAACGCGGCTCGATCGCGGGCCGGGACCTGGGGCGAGAACGCCGGAGGATCTCACAGGGACGACCAGGCCGGCGAGTGCGTTCTAGGTCTCTATTGGAACGAAAGCGTCGGCATTTCACCAGTGGTAGGGATGGGGCGGTGATGGACAGTGGTCTCGGGGGTGGTGTATTTAGGGGGTCGATTGTGCCAGTGCGGAGGCGAAGATATAGGTCGAGAATGGCGGTCTCGTGATGGATAGGAGGGGAGCGATGGCGACGGATGTGATTCGGTTTGAGCCGATCTTGAAGCGGTTGATCTGGGGTGGGCGGAAGCTCGGGACGTTGCTCGGCAAGTCGATTGGTGAGGAATCCGATTATGCGGAGAGCTGGGAGCTTGCCGATCATGGGTCGGATGTCAGCCGGGTGGCGGAGGGTCCGCTGGCGGGGGTCTCAATACGCGAGTTGATCGATGCGGATGTTGTGGGGTTGCTGGGGACGGAATTGGGGGATGTTGAGCGATTCCCGTTGCTGATCAAGTTCTTGGATGCGGAGCGGGTGTTGTCGGTGCAAGTGCATCCGGATGATGCGCTGGGTGTGGAGTTGGTGGGGGATCGGGGGAAGACCGAGGCGTGGGTGATCTTGGATACGGAGCCGGGGGCTCTGATTTACGCGGGGTTGAAGGCGGGTGTGGATCGGAGGGCGCTTGAACTGGGATTGGAGCGGGGCGAGGTCGAGCCGCTACTGCACCGATTCGAGCCGAGGGTGGGTGATTGCGTCTTCATTCCGGCGGGGACGGTTCATGCGATCGGAGCGGGGATTCTACTGGTGGAGGTGCAGCAGATGTCGGACGCCACGTTTCGGCTGTTTGACTGGGGTCGAACCGGTCCGGATGGGAAGCCGAGAGCTTTGCATGTCGCGGAGTCGATGCAGGCGATTGATTTCAAGCGGGGGCCCGTGGAGCCGGTGCGGGCGGCACTGGAGCGTGAGCGCTGGGGGACGCGGGAGCGGTTGGTGAATTGCGATTATTTTTCGATCGAACGGTTGGACTTGCGAGAGGGAGCGACTGGGGTGGGAAGCGCGGGGCACTTCACCATCTTGATCGGGATTGAGGGGGGATTGCGAATTGAGGGGGGCGGTGGCTCAACGCTCTTGAAGCGAGGAGAGACTGTGTTGTTGCCCGCGGCGGGCGGGGAGTTTGGAGTTAGTGCCGATGTAGAGGGGACGGTGTTGGTGGTTCGTCCTGGGCGTGGTTCGTGATCCATAGAGATGCACTGGAATCGTACTAGGCGTCAGGGTTCAGGGTGGGAAGTAGGATTGTGCGAAACACGATATTAATGCATGTTTTTATCTGTATGATAGAAGTGTCGTGAGCGTTGATGTTTCTTTGCTATTCGTGCTCTAGGGTGTGGACCCACTGGCCGGCGATCATCGTGGCGAGGACTGGCGTGGGGTGGGCGACGATGGGGAGGTAGGGGTCGGTGGAGTTGGGTTCGTCTGGTAGGGCGAGGATGGCAAGGTCGGCTTGTTTACCGGGGATGAGGCTGCCGACGGCGTCGTCGAAACGTAAGGCCCAGGCGCCGGCGAGGGTGGCCATCATGACGAGGAGGTGTGGGGGGAGGTCGGGCTGTCGTTGATGGAGGAAGCGGATTTCGTCGAGGACGGAGAGCGAGGGGGAAGAAGCGAGGCTGTCGGTGCCGATGGCGACTGCGATGCCGCGTTCGAGCATGGCGGCGAAGGGGTGGGGGCCGTGGCCGAAGAGCGCGGTGGTGCGCGGGCAGTACGCTATGGCGACGCGCTGATGGTTGGGGGCGGCCTGGGGGCGAAGTTGCCAGAAATCGGATTCGTCGAGGTAGGTGCCGTGGGCGATGAGCCAGTCGGCTTGTTTGAGAGTGCCTTTGCGGAGGTAGTCGGCGGGGCGGGTGGAGAGTGGGGTCCAGTCGTCGGGCCAAGCGTTGATGCGTTGGAGGAAGTCACGGAGAGGACCGCTACGGGATTCGAGAAGCGTGAGTTCGGCGGGGAGTTCGGCGAGGTGGGTAGAAAGGGGCACTGCGGCGGAGACGGTGCGCTCGTAGAGCCAGCCGACGGTGCTGTAGGGAGCGTGGGGGCTAAGGCCGGGCCGGAGGTGAAGGGGGTCGATCGCGGATTTCTGGACGTTGGCGAGCCAGCCGAAGGCGGCGCTGCTGGTGGCAAGGGCGCGATCGCGGCGGAGGCCGATCAGTTCGTGAAAGACGATGGCGCGGAGGGATGAATCGGCGAGGGCGTTCCAGCTTTGTCCGTTGGCGGAGATGTCGGCGATGAGGGTGGTGCCGGAGCGGAGAAGTTGATCGATGCCGTGGGCGATCTGCGTTTCAACCTGTTCGTTCGAAAGCTTGAATCGGAGAGCGACGACGGATTCGAGCCAGGCGAGTTGATCGATGGGCGGATTTGCCGGGAAGTCGAGCGGGGGGAGGTCGAGGTGGGTGTGTGCGTTGACGAAGCCGGGCAGGATGGCGACGTGGCCGAGGTCGAGATCGGTGGGTTGAGGTGGGCCGGGTTCGAGGGAGTGGATCTTGCCGTCGATGAGGGTGAGACGGCCAGGCTGAAGGGGTGGAGTTTCGACCGGGAGGATTGTGTGTGCGGCGAGGGTGATGGGTTTGCCCTGGTCGGTCACGAGACGACCTGGCCGGTTCCCAGTGGTGTTGCCGGTTCGCGAGTGGGTTGCTTTCGTCTCGGCATGGTGCCGACGAGGCGGATGATAAGGACGGCTGAGAACGCGGTGGCGAGAAGGACGATGGGCCAGTGGAAAAGGGCCTCGGAACGGTCGCGGAAGAGTCGGTCGGAGAGGGCACGGGAGTTGGGATCGGAGGAGATGGCTCCAGCGGCGATGGCGAGGCTATTGTTGATCAAGTGAAAGAGAATGCCGGGAAAGATGCTGTGGGAGCGGATGGCGATGAGACCCAGGATGACCCCGAGCAAGGTGGCGTTGAAAAGTTGCTGGAAGAGGCTGAGCAAGACATGCATGAAGCCGAAGAGGAGGGCGGAGAGGAGGATGGCCCAGGCGGGGCGGTAGGAGCGTTCGAGAGCGGTGAGGATGTAGCCTCGGAAGGCAAATTCCTCGCAGATGGCCGGGGCGATGGCGAGGAGGAGGAACGCGGTGGGGAGGTCGGGAATCAAGTCCTTGAGGCCGGCGAGCGCCTGGCGGACGGATTCGGGCATGGGAAAGAGTGCGTCGACCCAGACGCGTAGCTCGCTGACGAGGGGATAGAGGGCGAGGGCGAGTAGCGCAGCCATGCCGAGGTCGGCGGCCTTGGGGATTCGTAATCGAAGGGTGAGAACGGGATCGCGGGTGAGCAGGAGCGCGAGGACGACCGGCGGGCCGAGGATCACCAATACCTGCATGATGAGCAGGCTGTAGGCGGAGAGGCTGAGGAAGGGAGCGATGAACCAGTAGGCGACGAGCATGAGCAGGAAGCAGAGCAGGGCCTGCGCCGCGGAGGGGGTGCGGGGCTTGTCGCGGAAAAGGTGGTGGAACCAACCACGGAGGTCGAAGCGCTCTGCCTCGCGGAAGAGGACGGATTCGCTCTTAAACTGGTCAATGGCCCAGCGGAGCGAGACCAATCCATAGATGATGATGGGAACGAGGACCAGCAAGAAGTAGCGGCGGGCCTCGGTGTAATCACCTTGCATCAGAGTTTTTAGGAGCAGGGAGACACCCGTGACGGGAAGGAGAGCGGTGAAGGCGTTGAGCTCGACGCCGGGGACGAGCGGCAAGCAGGCGAGGGGAAGGCAGAACATGTAGAGAGGGGTCATGTAATACTGCCCCTCCTTCATGCTGCGGGCGAGAATGGCCAGGGCGAGGCAGAGGGCGCTGAAGAAGGCGGCCAGGGGGATGAGCAGAGCGATCATCCAGAAGGCGGATTCGAGGCTGGGGGCGGTGAGCAGCGCGGTGACGCCGCTGGCGTTCGGTCGCATGGGCATCTTGCTGAATTGTGATGCGAGAGCGAACGCGGTGATTCCCATGCTGCCGAGGTTCAGGAGGGCGGTGGCCATGCTGGCGAAGAGGATGGTGAGGAACTTGCCGAGGACGATCTCGGCGCGAGACGCGGGGGAGATGAGGAGCGTTTCCATGGTGCCGCGTTCTTTCTCACCGGCGCAGATATCGACGGCGGGATAGAACGCGCCGGTGAGGGCCATGAGGACAAGCAGGAAGGGGAAGATGCGAGCCCAGACGCTGCCGCCGGCCTCGGCGCGGGTCGCGACGTCCTGGGCTTCGGTGCGGACGGGATCGGTCGCACCTTCGGGGCGGCCTTCGGCGATGCGGCGCTGCTCGACGATGGCGAGGTTCCAGTTTTCGAGCAGGCGAGTGATGCGGAGGTAGGTGATCTGGCTGCGTTCGTCGGCGCTGTTATACGCGACGGGGATGGAGATGCGTTGCATGCGGGCCATGGTGGCGGCGATGTCGGGGGGTATGACGAGGACGGCGTCGGCCTCGCCGGCGCGCAGCAGGCTTCGGCGGGTGTCGGGGTCGAGCCAGCGGGGATCGTCGTCGCAGGTGATGATGAGCCTGGAGGAGTCGCCTGGCGATTCGAAGAGGGTGGGATTGAAGGCGGTTTCGGTAGGGTCGAGCAGGCTTGGGGGAGCAGTTTTGTCGGTGGATTCGGTCGAAATTGAGGGGAGGTTTTGGCAGCCGGCAATCACGACGCGGCGGGGTTGTTCCTGGAACGCCTCGCTCAGCTTGGCCATGCCGATGCCGAGCATGGGATAAAGCAGAATTGGCAGGACGAAGACCATGAAAAGAGTGCGACGGTCGCGGAGTTGGTCCTGAAGTTCCTGGCGGAAGATCGTGCCGACGTTGGACCAACGGACCATCGGGGAGGCTCCGGTGCGGACGGTTGCATTCGGGCGATTGACTTAGAGGGCGGGGTCGAAGGGCCGAACGGTGGAAATGTCGCCGTCGATGCGGACCAGGTGGAAGAAGAGTTCTTCGAGATCGGGCTGGCCGAAGCGGTCGAGGAGTTCGGCGGGTTCGCCGAGGGCGCGGAGACGGCCCTTGTGGATGATACCGACGCGGGCGCAAAGCTTGGCGACCTCGTTCATATCGTGGCTAGAGAAGACGATGGTTTTGCCCTGATCGCGGAGCTCGAGGATGCGTTGACGGAGGGAGCGAGCGACGAGAACGTCGAGGCCGGAGGTCGGTTCATCAAAGATGAGGACGGGAGGGTCGTGAATGATGGTGCGGGCGATCGAGACTTTTTGGCGCATGCCGGTGGAGAGTTTCGCACCCATGACATCGCGGAAGTCGTTCATCTGGAGCCAGTCGAAGATGGTCTCCATGCGGGAGCGGAGTCGATCGGGGGACATTTGGTAGAGGCGGCCGAAGAACTCAACGAGCTCCCAGGCGGTTCGCCGTTCATAGATTCCGGTGCCAGCGGACATGAAGCCGATGGATTCTCTCACTTTTTCAGGATAGCGCACGACGTCGAAGCCAGCGACACGGGCGACGCCGCCGGTGGGCTTGAGGACGGTGCTAAGCATGCGGAGAGTAGTCGTTTTGCCTGCGCCGTTGGGTCCGAGCAGGCCAAAGATCTCGCCAGGCTGGCAGGAAAAGGTAACGTCGTCGACGGCGGGGACCCAGCCGCGGCGGTAATCAAGAAAGGCTTTGGTGAGGTGTTCGACCTGAATCAAGGAGAGGACCCGGCAGGGGGACGGTCCAGCACAAGTTTTAAGACATCATGGTGAGTGTAGATCGCGATCGCAATGGGAGTGGGGGCAAGGCCGAATCGCGATAGCCGACGCTGGTATTGCGCTTCCTGGTGAGAAGCCCGGTCTGAGTAGGAAAAACGGAGTTGCAAATCCCGAACGCCGATCCTCGAGGTTCAAGTTGGGAAATACCCATTGCACCGTCCACCCGACTCGAACCTGAGATCATCCTCTGTACTGGTTCCATTGAGGCAGATGATTCGCCATCACGGTGCAACGTATGAGCGACGATTCGAACACTGAAGTGACAACGGAATTCATCAAGTCGGAAGCGAAGTACTCAACAAGTTGGATTGATCGCTGCTAGCGAAGGCAGGCGGCGCGTCGATGTAGTCGTAGAAAACGTTGCGTTGTCGGGGGATGTAGCCGGCGTCGCGAATGGCTCGCTTCATTTCCTCGACGGAGAGCTGAAAGACGGTTCCGGCGGACGAGACGACGTTCTCCTCGATCATGAGGCTGCCCATGTCATTGGCGCCAAAGAAAAGGGCGATGCCGCCCACTTTGGGGCCTTGGGTAACCCAGGAGGATTGGATGTTGGGGACGTTGTCGAGATAGAGGCGGGAGATGGCCTGGACCTTGAGATACTCGTAAGCCCCGACGGTGGGGACGTGAGCCATCTCGGTGTTTTCGGGCTGGAAGGTCCAGGCGATGAAGGCGGTGAGGCCCCCAGTTTCGTCCTGGAGTTGGCGAATTCGGTCCAGGTGCTCGACACGCTCTTCGAGAGTCTCGATGTGGCCGAACATCATCGTAGCGGTGGATTTGCCGCCGAGTTCGTGCCAGGCGCGGTGGACGTTGAGCCAGTCGTCGGTAAGGGCCTTGCCGCGGGTGATTTCTTTGCGGACGCGGTCGACGAGGATTTCGCCGCCGCCGCCGGGGAGCGAGCCGAGACCGGCATCCTTGAGCCGCTGAAGGACGGTCTTGAGCGGTAGCCGGTACTTCTTGTGGAAGAAGTGGATTTCGGGCGGGCTGAAGCCGTGGATGTTGACGGAGGGATAATGTGCCTTGATATCGCGGAGGAGGTCTTCGTACCACTCGAAAGGGAGGTCGGGATGGAGGCCGCCTTGCATGAGAATCTGGTCACCGCCGAGGGAAATAGTCTCCTCGATTTTCTTCAGGAGCACGTCGCGTTCGAGGACGTAGGCTTCGCTATCGCCGACCTTACGGTAGAAAGCGCAGAAGTCGCAGACGGCGGCGCAGACGTTGGAGTAATTGATGTTGCGGTCGATGTTGTAGGTGCGGAACGGCTCGGGGTGGAGGCGTCGGCAGACAGCGTCGGCGGCCTTGCCGAGGGAGACCAGGTCGGCATCTCGCATCAAGGTCAGGGCGTCGGCTGGACCGAGACGCTGGCCGTCAACGACGTTGCGCAAGATTGCGGAAATGGTCGGGCTGGGCGAAGACAAGGTCGACTCCTTCTGGGGCGAGGCCATGAGCGGCGGCCTTGCGGGCGAAAAGCCGCAGGCCAGCGATCTCGGCCGATCCCAGGTCGTATGAGAGGACATGAGTGAGATAATCGAGTGCGGAGGGGATATCGAGACCGAGGCGTGGGCCGTACTCGGCGGCGATGGCGGGCGCGTTCTGTAGGCCGACGTCGCGGCAAGCGAGAAGCGTGGCGGGCCAGTCGCCGAGTTCGACATCTCGACGGGCAACCCAGAGTGCGAAAACGAAGGGAAGGGAGGTGGATTCCACCCAGGCTTCAGCGAGATCGACCACGAAAGAGAAATCCCCGCCTGGGGACTTCATGGCACGGTCGCCGATGAGCAAAACGGCGTCGGCCGTGCTTTCGAGTGGGGAGACACCGACGGGCAGGGATTCCAGGACGGCAGGCTTAACGCCGTGGCGTTCGTCGAGCCAGATCCGGGCCAGGGCCTGGCTGGTGCGGGAGCCGTCGTCAAGCGCGAGCCGCTTGATTCGCGATGGCTCGACGCGGCTGAAGAGCTTGACGCTACGCACCGGACCGCGAGCGGCGATGGCAATTTCGGGGATGATGCGATAACCGCGCTGAGCACCACGCAGGTATTCGACCGAGGGGATCAGGGCAAGATCGAGGTGGCCGGCGGAAAGGGCCTCGGCGAGTCGGCTGGGATGGTCGATGACGAGATCAAAATCTCCACGATCGCCCTCAAGACCGTGCCAGAGAGGCCGGGCGTTCAGGTAGCGGACCACGCCGATGCGTAGAGATTCTTCCTTCACCGTCGTTCCTCAAGGCGGTCTGAGAAATGGGCCGCCAAGTTATGAATTGCGCTTTCAGAAAACTCTGAAAGTAATTTACACCGGAGAGAGCGGCTCGGCAACGTGAAGAGGGGGTGGTGTGGTATTCAGGCTTCTAGCTGTTCGAAAGCGCGGATACCCCAGCGCATGGGGAGCCAGGTGGCGATGGCTCCGAGGGACAGAGCACCGATCAGGACGGCGGCGAGGCTGAGCACTGCGCGAATGGGGGAGTCGCCGGGGGGTTGGGAACGATCGAGGAGTTCGAGATACCAGGGAGCGGGCACGGCAAGGACGACAATGACGAGTGCGATGTAGATGAGACTGACAACGAGGTTGAGGGTGCCGCCGAGGCCGGCGGCGATCTTGGAGGGATCGTCTTGTCGGAGATCGGGGAGGATTGCTCCAAGTCCGACGCTGATGGCGGCGAGGCCTGCGCAAAGTATGGAAATCGCGAGGATGTGGAGCGCGATGACGCCGGGGGGTAGGCGAAGCATGAGGTCGCTGAGCAGGACGAGGGTGATGGTGGCGACGAGGGAAAGTCCGGTCGCGAACAGGAATTTACCCCAGAGAATGGTGCGGCGGCTCATGGGGAGGAGGCCGAGGACCCAGAGGTTTCTGCCTTCGAGAGAGAGGAGCGGAAAGACGAAGCGGGTCGTGAAGGTGGAGAGAATTAGGGCGGCGACGGAGAGGTTGAGGAAGCCGATGACGTGCTTCCAGAAGGGGGGCCAGGCGTCGTCGCCGGAGTTGAGACGCTGGATGTTGAGAAAATAGAGGCCGAGGAGACCGAAGAAGAGGAGAAATTGAGCCCATTGGGCGGGGTCGCGACGGAAGCAGCGGAAGTCTTTGAGGATAAGCAGGCGTGCGGGGGCGGGCAGGAAGGCGAATACGCGATGGAAGAGAGCATCGATGGCGTAGACGCCGTGTCGGCGTCGGGCGGATGAGGCGGAACGGGCGCGGCTGAAGCCGCTGCGGAGGAAACGGGTGGAGAGCCAGGCGGCGAAGAGGTAGGCGAGAGCAGCGTGAGAGGCGAGAATCCAGAGGTCGTAAAGGCCCTGTGCGGCATCACCTCGGGCGGCGGAGACCAGTCCGCGAGCGAGCCAACGGCTGGGGAGCCAGGGAGATTGGCTGGCGGAAAGGCGGTCGAGCAGGGCGTCGATCCAATCCAGCGAGAAAACCTGGCCGGGGGTGGCGAGGAGGCGGACGGCATAGACGAGGCCGCCGATCAGCATGGCTGCAAGCAGCAGGCCGAGCACGGTTTTTGTGCGGCGGGGTGCGTAGCGGGCCAAGAGCATGCTGCCGGCCGCGCCAGTCGAGCCCGCAAGGAGGACGAAGACGACGAGATAGGGGAGGACCAGCGCGAAGAAAGGCCATCCGGCGTCGGCGACGAGGCCATAGGCGGCGAGCATGGGGCTGCCGAGGAGGAAGAGGCCCCAACTGGCGAACACAAGGGCGTCGCGAAACAGATGGGCGAAGACACGGTCGTCGGCGGCGGGGGTGCTGAGGAGGAAGGCGGCTTCCTCGCTTTGATACAGACTGGCGTAAACGAGTATGCCGGAGGAGACGACGAGCATCACCATCAACGAGAGAAAAAAGAGACCGAAGAGATATTCGACAATCTCATTGGTGGAGGGGAGGATGGCGTCGATGAAGCGGAAGCCGTCGCGAAACAGGAAGAAGAGCAACCCCCAGAAGATCGCGCTGAAGAGGGCAACAAGCACGACGCGGAGCCAGGAACCGCGAACGAGGGCGGTGAAATGGTTGCAGGTTTGCCGCCATCGAAGCCAGCGGAGGGCGTGGACGGTGCGCTTGCGTGGATTTCCAGGGCCACGGGAGTCGAGGCTCACGGCGCGACGGCTCCTGGGTTAAAGGGAGTGGTGGGCCGGTCACCTTCGGTGAGGCGAAGAAACATATCTTCGAGCGAACCTTCCTCGCGATAGTGACGCTTGAGGTCGTCGAGCGTTCCGCGAGCAAGGAGGCGGCCCTGATGGATGATGCCGATGGTGTCGGCCAGTTCCTCGGCGATGGCGAGGAGGTGAGTGGACATGAGGACGGCGACGCCGGAGCGCGCCTGTGAGATGAAGAGATTTTTGACGATGCGGGCGCTGCGGGGGTCGAGGCCGATGAGCGGTTCGTCGACGACGAGGACACGAGGCTCATGCACGAGCGCCGAGGCGAAGACGACACGTTGGCGCATCCCGTGGGAGTAGGTTTCGCACAGATCGTCGATGAACGAGGCCAGTTCGAAGGTTTCGATGAGTTCGGCGGTGCGGAGGGCGGCGCGCCGGCGGTCCATCGCGTACATCTCGACGACGAATCGGAGAAATTCGCGACCGGTCAGCTTGCCGTAGAGATAGGGCTGGTCGGGGACGAAGGCGAGACGGGCGCGCGCCTCACGCGTGGAGGCGGGAAAGCCGTCGATGATCACCGAGCCGGCGGTGGGGCGAAGGAGGCCGCAGACCATCTTGATGGTGGTGGTTTTTCCTGCGCCGTTGGGGCCGAGAAAGGCAAAGAGTTCGCCGGGACGGATGTCGAGGTCGAGATGGTCGACGACGCGTTTCGCGCCGTAGGCTTTGGAGACGCCTCGAAGTTCGACGAGTGCCGGCGTCGTGGTGTGGGGGGAGGCGGCGACGGTCACGGCTCGCGCTCCAGGACGATGAGTCGGAGGGGCGTCGGCACTTCCTGCCGGAGGACGAGGCCGTCGGGGCGAACCCAAGTACGGGCGGTGATCGGGGCCATGCGGGTTTCGACGACGAGGGTGGGAACGGGGTTTTGGTTCCAGGTGATGTGTTTTCGGGCGACGACGGCGACGGTGCAGGTCTGGGCCTTGCCGGTGAGAGGATGGACGACGTGAGCGGACCAACTCTGGCCGACCTG
Organism: Isosphaeraceae bacterium; assembly: GCA_041750675.1. GTDB lineage: Bacteria > Planctomycetota > Planctomycetia > Isosphaerales > Isosphaeraceae > BPJS01. Next base: position 30,795 of record JBGSYY010000521.1, read on the forward strand.
GAGGCCAGGCATGGTGTCGAAGGGACTGAGGGAGGACTGGACGAACCCTCCGGGCTGATAGGGTAGCCTCATTTTCCACTTCCAGAGAGGGATGGGGCTTTGGGCTTGCAATTCGATGGAATCGCCCTGGCGACGGGCGTCGACGCTGAGCAGTTCGGCACCGGCGGATTCGCGGACGACGACCTGGAAGCGGAGCAGGTCGCCCGCGGCATCGATCTCGGAAGCGCCGTGGATTTCGAGGACGGTGCGGGCGTCGACCGGGGCTGCGGAGTTTGCGAGCAAATCGCCGACCCGGATGGTTGCGTCGCTGGTGAGGAGAGTCGTGCCTTCGGTTGTGAGCTTGGAGGCGGTTTGCAGTCGGCCTATCGGTTCGAGAGATAGCGAATGCTGAGGATCGGCAGCGAGGATTCGCCAGCTTCCGGAATTCGTAATCGGCTGCTTGACGACGGCGCGGAAGTTTGGAGGTGGGGTGGTGGCGATTTCTGGCCAAAGGTCGCGATAAGCCAGGCTGGCAGCGGCCAAGACCCAGGTGCTCAAGATGAGACAGGTAACGAGACGTGTGGGCACGGGGTGCATCGCTCGCGGTGGTGGGGAAAACGTGCGAGTTGCGATAGGAGGTGCGAGAAAAGGTCGCATTGACCGGTTGAGAAGCCGGTCGTATGGTTTGCCGGGATCGGCGTCCTGGAACGATTGCGTGAAAACTCGTTAGGGATTTTCCGGAATGGCCTCGAAGAAACGCCGACTGTGGATTGCGGGCGGAGCGACCCTGGGTGTGGCGGTCGTTGCCGCCGCCTCATTGTACGCTGCATTTTCCTATCGTCCGACCTTCTACCGGCAAGTCCAGCCGTCGGGACGTGAACGGCAGGAGAATGCTGAGCGGTTTGTCGAGCGAACGCTGCAACTGCGCAACGACGCGGCAAACGAAGATCGCTGGGAAGCCGTGTTCACCGAGGAGCAGATCAACGCCTGGTTGGCCGAGGAGTTGCCACGAAACTTTTCGGACCTGCTTCCGAAAGAGATCGAGGAGCCGCGAATTATTTTCGAGGCGGGACGGTTGACGCTAGCGTTCACGTACCTTTCCGGTCCGATTCCGAGTGTGGTCTGGGCCGTTTTGCGGGTGCATTCAAGCGAAGAAAATGAGATCACACTTCGGATCGAGCAAATCCGGATGGGGCTACTGCCGGTGCCCGAGAGTTTGCTCGTCGAACGATTCCAGACAATTCGAGGCGAGTCGTCATTCACTTTGAACTGGAGTCGGGAGGATGATGAGACGGTGGCAAGGTTGAGGTATACGCCGCGCAATGGTCGGGGGCGGTATGTGGCCGTGGACGATGTGCAAGTTGCGCCAGGATGGATACGAATTGCGGGTCGGACCGAGCGCGTGGAAGCCGCCCGTCGGGCAGCGGGGCCGGAGCGGTCGGGGGAACAACGACCTTATTGATGAAGTGTAATGAGCCAGTGTCGGCCACGAGGCGAGTGCGATTCCAGGCGTCGGAGAGTCAGGATGCCATGAAGGATACTTCCCTTGAGCCTGATGAGGCGAAGGTTGTCGGTGCTCGGGCCTGCGATGAGGTACGTGCCGGCGTCGATGCGGCGCACCGAGCCTCGGCCACCTGAAAGCGGGCCTTCGTATTCGAGGTAGGCGAGACGGTGTGTGGGCAGCTGGTGGACGATCTGGGGATGTGGGTCCGGCGGGAGGGCGAGTGCCCAGGTGTCGAGAGTGCCGTCGCGTTCGATCATCAGGTCGAGGTGGTCGTTGTCGCACGTGTGCTCAAGAAGAACGAAGCGGGGCGGGGCGGCGGTTTGAATTGGCTCGTCGCCAGGATCGGGTGTGTGTAGAATATGCATTGATAAAAGGGGCCCGGACAAATCGCCGTCGTTCAAGGCGGCGTTTTAGGAGTTTTGCAATGAACAACGCGGCAATGGTTGAGAAGCTGAACGAAATTTTGAAGTGGGAGTACGCGGGGCTGATCCAGTACACCCAGTACAGCTTTGTGTTGCAGGATCTGATGCGTGAAGTGTACGCGAAGATGTTCCGAGAAAATGGCGAGGAAGCGCTCGAGCACGCACACAAGGTGGGCGACAAGATCGTCGCTCTGGGTGGGGTGACGACGGTCGAGCGAGGCGAGGTCAAGCAGACCACCGATCTGCAGCAGATGCTGGAGTACTCTTACGAGATGGAGATGCGGCACGTTCACCTGTACACCGAGGCGTTGACCTTGTGTGAGGAAGGTGACGTGGCGATCCGCGTACTTTTGGAAGATATCTGCCTGGATGAGCAGGAAGGTGCCGACCACCTGGCCAAGATCCTGAAGAAGAACGATCTGTCCGTGGGCACGAAGGCGAAAGCTCAGCACAAGGCGGGTTGAACGAGGGCGGCCGGCGACGCGGTTGTCTGCGTCACCGGCTTCTTTTCTTGGGTTTTTCAGTCCGAGGGTCGACGTCGACCGGTTAGACGACTTCCTGTTTGCGTTCGTTGGTGACTGGCGCTACGATCGGCGTCGGGAAGCGGAGCACTTGCGTGTCGTTTCGGGTCGGGCAACTCGGCGTGTTGACCTGGCCCAGGAGCGTGAGAAACTGGGTGACCTGATCGGCGTCGAGGCTGACATGGCGCTGATCGAACCAGCCCAGTCCATCGGCCTGGTGCTGCTCGTGAAGTTGGATGGAAGAGATTCCCGAGGACTGGTCAAGAACGACCCGAATCCTCTTTCCGGGAACGACACCCGCCAATTCGCCGAGTAAGACAGCCATGAACCGACCTCAGACAAGCAGGATGCGATTGAGATTCAGTATCAACGAATACTATCGGGGAATGAAACCGGGGTCAAGAAGAATCGTTAAGCGAAATTGGGGGGGGGGCGTGACTGCGTGGTTGGATGCGAAATCGCTATGTTTGAGCGGCGGTATTTGAAAACAAGGAACGGTTCGGTTCGTATTTGTTTTGGCGGCCTGGTAGCGAACAGGCGGTTCGTAACCCGACCGGTGCCGCGATGACTTTGGGAGGCGAGGAGCCGAAAGGCCCGGACGGAAGGCCAAGCGATGACTGGGGAATCGATTGTCGAGCTAACGAACGACCGAAACGGGAGGGTTTCGGAGGAAGCATTGTTTGCCTTGTTGAGATTGAGCGTGCAGCCACTGGAACTTGTGCAGCAGGTGGAGGAGGCGCTGGAGCTGATCGGTGGGTGGAGCTGGCTTGGGCTTCGCGAAGGGGGTTGCGTGTATTTGCGGGGGGAGACGGATGGAGAGTTGAGGGCGATCGCCCGGTGCGGAATCGCGTCGACGTTGATGCTGGCGCCTGAACAAATCAGGGATGATCCGCGGCTCTGGGAAGCCGAGATGGAGGAAGGTGTGAGGAGGAATGGCACTGCCGCGAGCTGAGTTTTAGGGTGTTGCGATAGGGTTCGCGAGCAGTCGTGCGCGGGCGGTTGCGCGGGGTATCTTCAGTAGGTCGTGGGGTTTGGGTCGGCGTTTGATC
>JBGSYY010000522.1:0-3818 GCA_041750675.1 Isosphaeraceae bacterium
GGGCGGCTCGGGCGGCATGAGCGGCGGCTCGGGCGGCATGGCCATGCAAGGCATGATGCGCGGTGGGGCCGGCCTCGGCATGGAAGGCATGATGGGCATGGGCGCGATGGGCGGTGGCGCTGCCGCGAAGTCGAGCGAGGAAAAGATCACCTACCTGACACGCACCGACTTCAAGATCGAGGTCGTCTGGCAGCCGATCAAGCCCGCGGAGCAGCCCAAGGACGACGCCGAACGACTCAAGAAGTTCGAGGAAGTTAAAAAAGCGATGGACGAAGCTTACGCCAAGAGCGGTGCCATCCGCCTCGACGAGGGCGAGCTGGCCAAGGCTTCAGAGGAAGAGTCCATGAAGGCGCTTACCGAACTCCTTGAAAAGATCGAAAAAGAGAACCAACCCGCTGCCCCCGAAGGCGCGGCACCTTCTCTCGTCCCCGCCGCCCCGGTCGGCGGCGCTCCCGCCAACCCCGGCGGCCAAACGCCTCCGCGATGATTGACAACGGATTCCCCGGCTCGCCTCCCGGGCAAAGCCGGCGAATCCTCTCGATATCCCACAACCCCGGCGACACCACCCGCACACGCTGAACGTCTGACACAGAGAGAGGCCACGAAGTCATGGAACAGGTCAAGGATTTCCTCCGACTGGCCCTGAAGTATCGCTTCTGGATCGCCGTCGGCATCGCCTCGCTGCTGCCGATCATCGGCTACTTCATGGCCTCGGGCGCTATCGCCGACGAGGAACAAAAAGCAAAGGCCGAGGTTGAGTCGAGCCTCACCGCCATCAAGAAATTCGAAAGCAACACGCGGCCTGTGAATGCCTCGTACAAGCCGTTGGTCGAGAAGGAACAAGTGGTTCTGGAGAAGGACGTGAACGGTGCCTGGCGACGGCTCTACAGCCGACAGGCCCCGCTCCTGACCTGGCCCGCGGTCGTCGAAGACCGCTTCATGACCTGGGGCCGCAAATGGCCCGAGAACACCCAGCGCAACTTCGTCGAGCAAACCATCCGCGAATATGTCGAAACCTTCGACCCTTACGTCCAGGCCGTTTACCAGGCTCTCAACCCCTTTGACCCCGAATCGGGCAAGGGCATCATCGCCGCGCCTCCGGCTTCGATGCTCCTTCAACCAGCCGTCTTCGATCTGGCCAATCCCCCGAAACTTGGTGAGGTGTGGGCCGCGCAGGAGCGGCTCTGGATCCAACGCACAGTCCTGGAAGTCCTCGCCAAGGTCAACGAGAAGGCCGGCGCGAAGGATTGGCTCACCGCGCCGGTGAAACAAATCCTCGAATTGCAGGTCGCCAACGACATGGCGCAAGACCAGCAATCGCTCGCCGATGGCGTCGCCCTCTCGGCCGCGGAGGAGATTCTGGCTCCCGGCGAACAATCGGCCGCCGCAACCACCACTTCGGCCACCACACCCGCGGCCATGATGGGTGGCGGTGCCCGAGGCGGCCTGGGGCTGGGTGCGGAAAGTGCGGGCGGCTCCGGCGGCATGATGGGTGGACGCGCGGCGTCGACCGAAGTCAAATACCTCGATACACCCAACAAGGATCAGGTCTACATCGCTCCGTTTTACCTCTCGGTCTACGTCCGACAGGACGACATCCCCGAGCTGCTCATCGAATTCCAGAACTCTCCCATGGACATCCAGGTCCTCGAGATCGGCATCACCAAGCCCGCTCCATTCTCGGTCCAGAAGCCCAAAAAGGGCGACCCCATGTCGTTCGCCGGCATGGGCATGATGGGCGGCTCGGGCGGGATGGGCCGTGGGATGGCGGATATGAGTCAGATGATGGCCGGCGGCTACGGCGGCCAGATGGCCGGCACCATGATGAGCGGCCGGTATGGTATGAGCGGGGGCGGTGGTGATATTGCCGACATGATGAGAGCCCAGATGGGTGGCGGCACAGGAATGCGCGGTATGCGCGGCGGTGCCGGTGCGGCGACCCCCAAGCGCTCGGGCCAGGACGTGCGACAAGAGAATCTGCGGAAACGCGAGGAATCCGCCAAGGCTCGCGAAAAGTCCAAGGAAAAGGGCAAGGACGACGAAGAAGAAAGTCAGGGCTCCCAGGTCTCCGACCCCTACTACGACGTGGTTCTCGTCCAAATTTATGGCCGAGCCTCGTTCTACAAGACGCCTCCCGTGGAGCCGACTCCGGTCGAATCGCCCGGGGCTGCCCCCACCGACAACGCCTCGCCCACGGAGACCGCTGCCGCTGTCGTCGATCCGTCCACGAATGTTGCCCCGCCCGCCGAAATGGCACCCGAGGCGACCCCGGCCGAAACCTTGCCGGCACCAAGCGAGACTCCGAGTGTAACTCCCCCTTCGGTACCACCGACGGAACCCGCAAACCTCCCCGAATCGGCCCCCGTGATCGACCCCGAGGCCCCCGGCTCCGCTTCTCCGGCCGACGCCCCAGGTCCGGCCGACGGCACCAGTTCCTGAGCCTTGAAGAATCGCATCTCGGGTGTGTTCCCCGCGAACTGCGATAGCCTTGCTGATTTTCTCCGATCCTCTTTGACTGACTTCACCAGCGCCACGGTCAAACCAGACCGACCTTCGACGGCATCACGCGGCACACGGAGTGAGAATCGACCATGGCCCATCCTATCGTGGACAAACTCCAGAATTTCGGCATCCGCCACGGCGAGAAGGTCGGGGTCGCGATCGTCTCCGCCCTCTGCCTGGGGATGCTCGGAATGGCGCTGACCCGCCCTTCCGTCTCGGTGAGCAAGGAGCAAATTGCCGAGGCCACGACGCGGGCGCAGCAGAATCTCAATAACGCTCAGGCTCCCGCGGATATCCTCGCCAAGGTTCAAGGCGAGGGCGTGGTCCAGCCCGAGTTCATTGCGGCCGTTGAGAAACGCGAGACTGGAGGGGTCGACGCCTCTCCATTCGCGCTGACCAATGTCATGGTCGCGCCTGAGCCAGGTGCCGGATTGCTCCGTGAGACTCCCGAGTTAATTCGAATCACTCGTCTCGAGGCCCATTCCGGACGCGGCTCGATCCGCATTTATGACACCGACCCCAATACCGGTGAGATTGTCTACGAGGTTCCCAAGCCGGATAGCCCGGTTGCCAAGAAGCGTGCTCGTCGCGGCAGTGCGGGGCGCGGCGGTTCGGGTGGCATGATGGGCGGCATGATGGGACGCGGCGGAAGTGGTGGCGGTGGCGGTGCCGCGAACCCCTCGTCGGAACTCGCCAAGGCGGAAGCCGAGCGCAAGCGTCTGGCCGACGAGGCCCGACTGAACAAGTCGATCGCCGGCCAGGTTCGTCCTGAAGAGAAGGAAGAAGTCGAGAAAGCGGCCGACCATCCTCCCGGCTCCGAGCCCAAGGAAATCCTTCGCGGATTCCGCTGGGCGGCGATCACCGGCGTCATCGACAACAAGAAGATGCGTGATAATCTGGCTCGCGCCATCAAGGTTGACCCCAGCGCCGCCTACGCGAATTACCTGCGTGTGGACCTCGAGCGCCAGGAACAGCTGGACAACGGCGAATGGTCCAACTGGCGCGAGGTAGATCGCAAGTTCTCGAAGCAAAATGTTCTGGAATTGCTGACCGATACCGAGTCCGAAGCCGGCCCGACCGGCAAGCCGATCACGCCCGATGAGGCACGCCTGGAAACACTCGTCGATCCCTTGCCCTTCCTCGAAGTCGGCTACTGGCTTGGCGTGCATCATGGAGATCTCGTCGATCCCAAAGCACTAAGCACCCCCAAGGAAGCACCAGTCGCCGCGGGCCCGGGTGGCCGCGGGGCGGGCATGATGGGTTCGGGCGGCATGATGGCGGGTGGCATGATGGGCGGCCGTGGCGGTTCAGGCGGC
>JBGSYY010000523.1:0-7786 GCA_041750675.1 Isosphaeraceae bacterium
GCTCAAGAGCGGCCCGCCGATTCGGGTCGACGCCGTCCCGCCTCGCGACCTCCGCGCCTTGATCAAGGACCTTCGCATGCGTTACGGGATCGAAAACGCCGGCGGCTGATTCACCCTCAGCGCTTTCCTCTGTCCACCTGATCCTGCTTGTGCCACGGTGTGTAGCCCGCCATGGGGTCCGACCCCCGTCGTATCAGACCTTGCGACTCGACCAGGTCTTGCGGTTCCAAGACGCTCCCCCGGTCCTGGGTCTGTTCGATCCAGCGATCGAGCACGGCGCGCAGCCGTTCCAGCGCCTGGCGATTCGCCGGTTCAGCCGATGCCGCCAGGTTGTGGATCTCGTATGGGTCCGCGCTCAGGTCATAGAGTTCCTCTTCGGGCATCGAGGCGGCGGTCAGTTTCTTCTGATCGGGCGTCAGCTCGTCCCGCGCGGCCATTTCTTTCAGTAGGTTCCAGACCGGATAGCTCTTTTCCTTGTAATTGTTCGCCTGCAAAAACGGCCGCTCGGGCGTGAAGTTGCGAATGTAGCGATATCGGTCGTCACGCACGGTTCGTAGGCGAAAAACCGTTTCATCGCAACGGTCACGCGCTCCGAACGCATACTGACGCTTCGGCTCGGCCCCCGCGCCGAACATCACCCGACCCTGCATTGCCTCCGGCTTGGAGAGACCGGCGATCATCAGAAACGTTGGTGCCAGGTCGATCGCCTCGATCAGACGCTCGTCGACCGACTCCGGCTCAAACCCCGCCGGAACCGGAAACGCTTTGGCCCAGCGAATGATCAAGGGCACGCGCAGCCCTTCCTCGTAGCAAAACTGCTTGCCCCGCACGTGCGCCTCGCCGTTGTCGCCCATGAAGACGACGATCGTCCTGTCGGCAAGACCCTCGGCTTCGAGTTGATCGAGCACCACGCCCACCTTGCGGTCCAGCTCGATCGCCGCGTCGAGATACTCCGCCCAGTCGGCCCGCGCCACGGGGTGATTCGGATAATAGGGCGGCAATTTGACCTTGGCGGGATCGACGTGCTTCGGGGCCTGAAACTTGCGGTGCGTCTCCTGAAAATTCACCTGCGCGAAGAACGGTTCATGCGACTTCAGGTCGGCCCACCGGTCGGACTGGAATCCCGGCTCATCGATGGCGAAGTTCCAATCTGTCTTGCCCATGCCGGCGAATCCGAACGACTCGGGCATTGTTCTCACGTTCGCTGTGAAGTAGCCGGCGTCGCGCATTCGATGGCTGATCAACCGCACGCCGGCCGGCAGCTTCTGGCCGTCGTCACGGTGCGAGCGATGGTTGTGTGCGTCGATCGTGGTCTGATACATCCCCGTCATGAACGCCGAACGGCTGGGAGAGCAGACGGGCGAGGTGGTGTAGGCCCGCGCGTACCGAACACCCTGGGCTGCCAGCCTGTCGAGGTTCGGCGTCGAGACCAGCGTGTTGCCGTAGCAACCCAGCTCCGGTCCGAAATCCTCGGCGAGCAGCCAGAGAATGTTGGGCCGATCGACACCCCGCGCCCGCGCGGCACGGCCGACGCCGCCCGCGATCAACACCACGCTCGCCAGCACCAGCACGAGTCGCCGCATGATCATTTACCCCTTCCGGCCTTCGTTGTTTTGCAGCTCTCGCGGGCCGATCCCAGACCGCGCTGATGGCTCCACGAAACACCACGACCGGATTGTGGTCCGATTGACGGCGTGACGCCAGGCCCCAGCGCACTCACTCGACGGTCCCTTAGCGAGTAAGATGAGAGTCATCATGAAGACCTGGCTTTTCAACAAATGGGATTCCCTCCGCACCAATTTCTGGTTCGTGCCGACGGTGATGGTTGCCGGCGCTCTGATCCTGTCGTTTCTCACACTCGCCATCGACCACCTGACGGGATCAAGCGCGTGGGACTTCTCCGCGTTCACCTACACCCGCGGCCCCGAAGGCTCTCGTGCTCTGCTTTCGATCGTCGCCGGGTCGATGATCAACATCGCCAGCCTCACGTTTTCGATCACGATCGTCACGCTTCAGCTCACCTCGTCGCAGTTTGGTCCGCGCTTGCTCCGCAACTTTATGCGCGATCGGGGCAACCAGCTCGTCCTAGGCACTTTCATAGCGACGTTCACATACTGCCTTCTGATCATTCGCACCGTGAACGGTACCCAAAATCACGAGTTCGTCCCGCGTTTTTCGGTACTGATGGCTCTGCTGATGTCCATCGCCGCCCTTGGCGTTCTGATCTACTTCATCAACCACACGGCCCACTCGATTCAGGCTGAGACGGTCATCGCCTCCGTGGGATCTGAGCTGGAGGGGGCCCTCGACCGGCTTTTCCCACGCCCCGATCGGCCCGATTTCAACGGCCCTCCCGAACACCTCGAACCGCCCGACGCGCAGCTTCTTCACCACATCGAAACCGACGGAGTCCCCATTCCCGCGACACGAAACAATTACTTTCAGGCCGTTGATATCGACCGCCTTGTGGCCATCGCCGTCGCACACGATCTGGTGCTTCGGCTTTCCGAGCGTCCGGGCGCGTTTCTCGTGCGTGGTCAGGAGATCGTCCGCGCCTGGCCGCCCCACCACGTCGACGACAGCGTTTCGGGCGAGATTCAATCGGCGTTCTTCGTCGGCGCGCGCCGCAACCTGACGCAAGATGCCAGCTTCGCCATCGACCAGCTCGTCGAGATCGCCGTCCGCGCCCTTTCACCCGGCATCAACGATCCGTTTACGGCCATCGCCTGCATCGACCGGCTCACCGCCGCTTTCTGCGACCTTGCCGGCCGCCAGCCGCCCTCGGCCCAGCATTTCGATGAGAACGATCGACTCCGCCTGATCGCCGATCCCGAAACCAAGACAGACCTACTGGACACGGCTTTCCACCCGCTTCGCCAAGCCGCGCGGGGTAGCGAGAGTGTTGTGCTCCAGCTGCTCGACGACCTCGCCCTGATCGCCCGGTCAAACGACGAAACCGACTTCCTCGCCGCCGTGCTCCACCACGCCAAATTGATTCACGACGAGACGCGAGCCAACTTCCCCTCGCCCCACGACCGCTCCAAGGCCGACATTCGCTACACCGCGATCCGCGACGCCCTCCAACCCCACGCCGGCAACACCCACGCAGCGAAGCACGAGCCGTGACCGATCCCCGCGAGTCATCAACGAGCGAGGGTCGTAGGCGAGACGCCTCGATGGTTGCGGTCGGCGGTGGAACCATTATCCTGTGGGAATGGATCCACCGCGCACGACACGCTCCCTTCGACTCCCCACCCCGCGACGGATCTCTGGAGCGACTCACATCATGGCACAAACATCTCGGCGATTGTTTCTTGGTCAGGCGGCAGCAGTCCTTACGCTTCCGGCAATGGCCGCCTGGGGAACCACAAGCTCAAGCGGCACGCGGTCGGCAAAGCGACAATTCACGATGGATCTGACGCCGGGGACCATTGGCGTTGGCGTGCCGCTTCCGGAGGTGATCCGTCTCGCCCATGAACATGGGTTTGAATCAGTCGCGCCGGATGCCGGGTATCTGGCGAAGCGGACTCCCGATCAGGTCAACGAGCTGATTGCCGACCTCAAGGCCAAGTCACTCGTCTGGGGCGCGGCCGGTCTGGCTACCGATTTCCGGGGATCGGACGAAGTGTTTCAGCGCGGTCTGGCTGAACTTCCGGCAGCCGCGAAGGCCCTCCAGGGCGCGGGGGTGACACGCGTCGGCACGTGGATTCGGCCCGCCCACGACAGCCTGACCTATCGAGCCAACTTCGATCAGCATGTCCAGCGCCTCCAGTCCATCGCCCACGTGCTGAGCGACCATAACCTCCGTTTCGGTCTCGAATATGTCGGCCCGAAAACCTCGTGGACGGCCGCCAAGTACCCGTTCGTGCATTCGCTCGCCGAGCAGCTCGAGCTGATCGCCGCCATTGATCGACCGAACGTGGGCCTGGTCCTCGATAGCTGGCACTGGTACACCGCCGGTGAGTCGGTCGGCGACCTGCTCGGCCTGCGCAACGAGCAAATCGTGGCCTGCGACCTGAACGACGCGCCCGCCGGAATCGCCGTCGATCAACAGATGGACCTGAAGCGCGACCTGCCGTGCGCCACGGGAGTCATCGACCTCAAGGCGTTTCTCCAGGCCCTGGTCGATATCGGTTACGACGGCCCCGTTCGCGCCGAGCCGTTCAGGGCGGATCTGCGCTCGTTGCCGCCCCAGGAAGCGGTCGCCCTCACGGCGAAGGCCATGAAGCAGGCGTTCGCGCTGGTCGACGAACGAGCAACTTCCTGAGTGTGAACAGCGAGAAAAGACCGCAACCCCGCTTGGCTCACTCATTCGCTCCCAGCCGCACCTTGACCTCGCGTTGACGGCCCTCGCGGACCGTGGTCACGGCGATCTCATCGCCGGGCGCATGGGCTTCGACCTCCGTAAGCAATTCATCCACCGTCCGCACCGGTGTTCCCTCGATGGCGACGATGCGATCGGCGGAATCGGGATCGGGCCGTTGGCGGAAGAACCTCCCGCGGCGCTCGACGACCACCTCGATCGGTCGCAAGCCCGCACGCGCGGCCGGCCCGTTCTCATCCATGTCGATGATGAACAAGCCTTGCGGCGTCGCGAAAACGCGACGTAGTCCCAGATCGGCGCGGATCACCCGGCCGCGCTCGATCAAGGGCCTGAGCACACGCTGAATTGTATTGATCGGCACGGCGAACCCGATTCCCGCCGACTGGCCCACCGAGCTGAGGATGGCCGTGTTCATGCCAATCACGCGGCCCCGCGTGTCGAGCAGCGGCCCACCCGAATTTCCCGGATTGATCGCCGCATCGGTCTGGATAATCCCCTTGATCGTCCGGCCATTCTTGGCTTTCATCGAGCGGTCCAGACTGCTGATGATGCCCGTCGTCAACGTACGCTCCAACCCGAACGGGTTCCCCAGTGCCAGCACCTTCTGACCCACTTTCAGGGCGCCGCTCTCGCCCAGCGGCAGCGGTCTCAGCTTCTCGGCCGGCGCGTCGATCCGCACCACAGCCACGTCGTTGTTGGGATCGACGCCCACAACAGACGCCGCAAAGCTCGACCCGTCGAACAACGTGACCTGAAGCGCCTCGGCCTCGGAGACCACATGATAATTGGTTAAAATATGTCCCTGTGCGTCAATGACGAAGCCGGACCCGGTGCCCCGATCAACCTCCGTCCCAAGCAGACCGCCGCCGCCGACAAGCGTGTCGATGTTTACCACGCCCGCGTTCGATGTTTCGTAAACGGCGATGTTCACACGTTCATCGGCATCGACTTGCGCCAGAACCTCCACAGGAATCTGGGGAGGCGGAACCGTCGGCGGTTGGTAGCGGGCGGGCCGCTCGCCCGGCGCGACTGCCTCCCTCGGCCCCCGGCGCTCCATCCACAAAACCGTCACCGCCATTCCCAGCAAGAGCGCCAGCAACGGACTTGCCCATCGGTTCATCGCTCGTTCGTCCTCTCTCGCACCGTGGTCTCGAGGGATGCCCGGCGACACCCCCCGCTCGCTAAAGACTGACGCTTTTTTTGCCATCGACGCAAGTGGGCAGTCACCCACCCCGACATCCGAACGACTGTGGACGCCGGCAGTCCGTCCCGGCACAATAAGCGCTCGGCCCGATTCCTCCCTCCCCTCGCCGATCCACCCTCGGAGCTTTCCTCATGCCGAGCCGCATTACTCGGACCGTCGCTGTCGCCGCCGGCCTGATGCTCTCGCTCGTGTCGCTCGCGACTGCGCAGCAATCCGCCGAGGAAACGGCCGGCACGCTCAAAGCGGCCGACGGCCTTGAAGTCTCGCTCTGGGCGGCCGAGCCGATGCTCGTCAATCCGACGAATCTCGACGTCGACAGCCGGGGCCGAGTCTGGGTGACCGAGGGCCTCAACTACCGCCTCACCCGCGCCGGCAACAAGGCCTTCGAACGCTTTGAGGACGCCGACAAGATCAAGATCCTGGCCGACACCGACAACGACGGCCGCGCCGACAAGGTGACCGTCTTCGCCGACAAGGTCTTCCCCGTGCCGATGGGCATCGCCATCGAGGAGCATTGGTCGAAGGACGGAAAGTACCAGGGCTGCAAAGTGTTCGTCGGCAACAGCCCCGATCTGCTCGTGCTCGAAGACACCGACGGCGACGACATCGCCGACAAGCGATACCCCCTCCTGACCGGCTTCGGCGGTATCGACTCCGATCACGGCGTCCACGGCATGGCCCTCGGCCCCGACGGCAAACTCTATTTCACCCACGGCGACGGCTGCTGCTCCGTTCAGCAAGACCACTCGGAGCGACCGCAGAATTTCGACGTGATCGACAAGTCCGGCAAGCGCGTGAAGACCGACCAGCTCGGCACCGTGCTCCGCTGCGACCGCGACGGCTCGAATCTGGAGATTCTCGCCACGCGGCTCCGCAACGACTACGAGTGCGCCGTCGATTCCTTCGGCAACATCTTTGTCTCCGACAACGACGACGACGGCAACCGAGGCTGCCGCGTGGTCTGGATCATGGAGGGCGGAGTTTATGGCTACCGCACCCCCGGCAGCCCTCGTCACTGGGGCGAGGAAGTGCCCGGCAACATTCCCAAGCTCGCGGGCACCGGCAACGGCAGTCCGTGCGGAATCATGGTTTACGAAGGCGACGCCCTGGGTGTTGATTTCGCCTACAGCGTCTTCGAGGTCGACGCCGGCACCCGCGTGATCAACTGGTTCCCCATCACACGCCAGGGCGCAGGGTTCCGCACCGAGTCCAAGATCTTGCTCTCGGGCGATGATTCTCGGTTCCGCCCCGTCGATGTTTCGGCCGCGCCGGATGGCTCGCTGTTCGTGGCCGACTGGTACGACGCAGGCGTGGGCGGGCATGCGTTTACCGATCAAAATACGGGCCGGATCTATCGAATCACCCCCAAGGACAAGACCCTCGATCCGGCCACGAGCGAATTCACCACAGCCGAGGGGCTGGCCCGCGCGTTTGAATCGCCCAATACCGCCACTCGCGATGTCGCCCGCCGCATTCTCAGCGAACGGGGCATGAACGATGGCCTGGTGCGCCAGGCGATGGGCATCGCCATGCGTCGCGAATCCACCGTGGCGGGGGGACGTGCCTCCTGGATCGCCGCCTCGGTCGACGACGCGTTGAATTCGCTCAAACGCGATATGCGGGAAGAAGGCCCCGGATTTCAGCAGATGCCGGTTGAGCTGCGTGCCCAGGCCGTGAAGATTCTGGGCCGCAAGCTTGCCGAATCAAACGCCGGCGAAACGCTCGACGCCCTCCGCGCCGTCGTCGACGACCCGGACCCAAGCGTGCGCCGCGAATTGATCCTCGCCTTCCGCGGCCTGCCGACGAGCGACGTCGGCGAGGCGTTGAAGTCGCTCACCGCGGCATGGGACGGCCAGGACCGCTGGTATCTCGAAGCCCTCGGCCTGGCCCTTCGCAACCGCGAGCCTGAGTTTCTCGCGGCGCTCCTCGACGGCGTGCTTTTTGGCCCGATCGACGCGGCCCAACTGGCCAACGGATCGGTCGCTTTGCCCCCGTACTTCCCCGTCGATCGCAACGAAGCGTTTCTCTCGATCCACGACACGCTCCCACCGTCATCGGCGCTGTCGAAAAACCTGGGCCTGATGTGGGCGCTCAAGCGGGTCGAAGCGCTACCCCGACTCGTCACCTGGATGCCCGACCTGACCTCGCCCGCACTCCGCCAGGCCGCCGACGACATCATAGCCCAGGTGCAAAACCCCGCCGGCGCGGACATCCTCGCCGATCTCGCCAACAAGGAATCCGACCCCGCCCGCCGCCGT
>JBGSYY010000524.1:0-15926 GCA_041750675.1 Isosphaeraceae bacterium
GGTCGTCCGCTCGTCGTGCCCGATCCACGGCCCGCCGAGCGCGGCGAGGCGGTCGAATCGCTCACCTCCGTCGCCGTCGACGAGCCCGATCTCTGCCCGCTCTTCACCGCGCGGATCGTCAGCGGCATCAAGATCGGCGAAAGCCCCTGGTGGATGAAACGACGGCTGGAAACCCTGGGCATCCGGCCGATTTCGAACGTGGTCGATATCACCAACTATGTCATGTTCGAATGCGGCCAACCTCTGCACGCCTACGACCTCGACCGACTCGCCGGCCGCCGCCTGATCGTCCGCCCCGCTCGCTCCGGCGAAACACTTCGCGCCATCAACGGCAAGACCTACGAGTTGACCTCCGACATGCTCGTGATCGCCGATGCCGAGCGACCCGTCGGCCTTGCCGGAGTCATGGGCGGTCTCGACACCGAGATTGGCCCCGAAACCACCAACGTTTTGATCGAGGCCGCCCTGTTCGATCCCGTCTCCGTGCGTCGTACCTCGCGCGCCCTGGGCCTGTTCAGCCCGTCTAGCTTCCGCTTCGAGCGCGGTCTCGACCCCCAGCGCACCGATTGGGCCAGCCGACGCTGCGCCGAGTTGATCGTCGAGCTGGCCGGCGGCTCGCTTCACCCCGGTGTGATCACGGTCGGTGAAGGTGTGCGCGAACTTCCCGTCGTCACGCTCCGTTTCGACCAGATCCGCCGCGTGCTCGGTATCGACATCCCCGCCGACGAGTCGATGCGCATCCTTCAATCGCTCGGACTGGAATCGCTCAGCCACGAAGCCGACCGCGCCTCATTCCGGCCACCCACCTGGCGGCCCGACCTGGAACGCGAGATTGACCTCATCGAAGAAGTCGCACGCATCTACGGATATGATCATATTCCCGAAGACCGCCCCGTCCCTTTGATCCGCTCCACACGCGGTCCTCGCGAACGTGTCGAGGCCGAGCTCCGCTCCACGCTCGCCGGCATTGGGCTGGACGAAGCCTACACCTTCAGCCTCGTCGCCGAGCCGCTCGACGCCCCGATCGACCCCGCCGCTGCCGTGCCGAGCCTCAAGGTCGATCACTCCAGCCGCAAGAAGGAGACCGCGCTTCGCCAGAGCCTGATTCCCAGCCTCCTGGCCGTGCGCGGTTATAACGAGGCCCACGGCAACCTCGACGTCGGCCTCTACGAGATCGCCACCGTCTACCTCCCTCGTGCCGACCAGCCGCTCCCCCACCAGCCCACCCGCCTGGCGCTGGTCGCCACCGGCGATTTCGCTACCGGCAAAGGCGTCGTCGAAGCGATTCTGGAACGCCTTCACATCGCCGCGACGCTGCAAGCCGTTCCCTTCCTCGCCCCGATCTTCGCCGAAGGCCACGCCGCCTCGCTCTCGCTCCATGACCAACCCTTCGGCCATCTCGGCGTGATTTCCGACGCCGCCCTCGCCCGGTTCGATCTCCGCCCTGGCTGCGTCGCCGCCGAATTGGACTTCGACCGCCTGATTGGCTCCGCCAACCTCATCCCCACACATCGCCCCCTCCCCGCAAACCCAGCCGTTCAGCGCGATCTTTCGCTCGTTATTGACCAACAGATCCCCTGGAGCGAGTTGGCCGCCGTCGCCCAGGCCGCCGCTGGGCCGTGCGTCGAGGCCGTCAGCTTCCTCGACACCTTCGCCGGCGGCAATATCGCCGAAGGTCAGCACAGCCTCCACTTCGGCCTTCGCTTCCGACACCCGACACGCACGCTCACCGGCGACGAGGTCGACCTCTGGGTCGCCGCCGTTATCGACTCCTGCCGCACTCGCCTTGGCGCAACGCTGCGTGCCTGAGAGCGAGCTGAAACATTTGTGGACCGAACCGGGTATCAAGAGGAATCGATCCCTCAGCATGAACTTCGATACACGTCGACCCAAGCCGAACCTGGAGCAGTGCCGATGACCAGACACCTCCTGCTGGCCTGCCTGATAAGTAGCCTCTTTGTTCCTACCGAGGCCAGCGCTGTTCTTCAGGACACAAAACCGGCGGCACCCTCGCGCAATCGAGCCTCCCAGCCCGCTCCGTCCCAGCCAGGAGCCGACAAGTCATCGACTTCGGCCCCGAAGAACCCGGATTTCGACGGCCCCGAGCAAGCCGTTTCGACCCCCACCACCGACGAGCCAAAATTCTCGCTCTTCGGCGACACCGCGAAATTCGGTCGCCTCGGCGGTTGGGGCGGCATCGGTGGCACGATGGGCCAGTTCGGTTTCGGCCCCTCGATGCTCGTCATGACTCCCGCGATTCAAAAAGAACTGGAGCTGAACGACGATCAGAAACAAGCACTCCGCGACTGGTCTCTGCAAATGCGCGACCACGGCCAGGAGATGGCCCGCTCGATGCGCAACCAGGGTGAAGCCAATCTCCGCCAGATGGATATCCCAGGCGCGATGCGAATGATGGGCCAGCTAAATACCCTGTTGCAACAAAACGAGCAGGGAGTTCGCAAGATTTTGACCAAGAGCCAGTGGACGCGGCTCAACCAGATCAGCCTTCAGATGGAAGGCGTCACCGCCCTGACCCGTCCCGATATCGCCCAGGCCCTCGTTCTCGCTCCGGAACAATACGAGCAGATCCGGACCATCATGGCCCAGACCCAGTTCCGCCAGATCGGCTACTGGATGCAACAGGGAATGGCCATGCGCGAGCGCGTCGAAGCAGAGCGCCGTCAGCGGGGCGACTCCCGAAAACCGTCTCCTGAAGCCGATTCCCCCGCCAACCGCCCCGAGGCCGATGGCCAAAGAACCGCGCCGTCCGCTGAAACCGACACCGACGCTTCCTCTCAGCCCGATCGCCAGCGGCTACGTCGCGAGCGGATCAATCAATTCGACTCGATGCGCGAAGGCGCGGATCGAATTCAGCAAGAGACCGTGAACGAGATTCTCCGTATTCTGACCAAGCGCCAACGCTCCAAATTCGAGAAAATGCTCGGTCCACCCTTCAATCCCGACAAGGTTACGGAAGGCTGGGATCGCCCACGCGGAGAATCCGATTCCAATGGCGGCGCCAACGGCCCCGCCAGTCAACCGGCGCGGTCCAACGCCTCGGACAATGGCGACAACGATTAGGCCAATGCGATCAGCGAAAAAAAGACGGCGGATACCGATCCGGAGAGGGACCGGCATCCGCCGTCTCGACTCAAGTCCGTCCTGATCAACGGCGATTGAAAACCCCACTCATAGGCATCCCGGGTAACGATCGCGGGTCGATCGCATGGTGTCCCCCGAACGAGTCATCCCCGCGAAGGCGGGGAACCAGGGCGCATGCCTCCGTCCCTCACCCCATCCCGCGAACAAATCCTCGGATCCGTATCAGGTTGGAGTTTGTATTCTGGCGGGTCAAGACGCGGAAGGGCGAATCGAATTAGTCCGTGACAGCCGGAGGCACATCGGCGGGGGCGGTCGCAGCGGGCTTTTCGGGCGGGGGCGTGGACGTCGTTTCGCCACAGCCGACAAAGCCGGCGAACAGCCCAAACAACACGGCCAGGGACAGGAAGCGCTTCATATTTCGATGTCCTTCTCAGGCCGCTGGGTAAGATCCGCAACAGGCGGAGCCGCCCCGCGCAACCCTTTCTGATTCCCGGAGCGAGTCTCCCGGTGTGGCCCGGTTATACCGACCTGGCGGACGAGTCGCTACCGTTTACCCCGTTCCGAACGGGTGACAAGACTGTATCCCCAGCCGCACCGATCAACGATCATCGCCAACGGGCGGTGCCGGCAGGAGAGCCAAAGCCAGCGAGCTGTCCTGTATGATACAGGAGACCCGCACGGCACACGCTTTGCTCTGTTGCACTTCCGAAAGCCTTTCCCTTCTGCCTTGGGAGGCTCGACGCCTTGTTCCGCATCGATTGGCGAATGGCCATCCTGGCCCTACTTTTTCTCGGTCCCTTCGCCATCTTCGTCGGCCTGGGATGGGCGTGGGTCCACGAACGCGGCTGGGCTTTGCCCGCGTTCGGCGCGTGGGTCCTGGTCAGCCTGCTCTTCAGCGTGCTTTCCGTTCGCTGGACGCGCACCCGCCGGCCCGTCCTCACTCCCCTCGACTGGACCGCGCCCCAAACCTTCGCCCCTCGCGACCGCGAAGCCTGGAACCTCGTCCAGGCCGACGCCGAGCGCGCCGAACGAGCCACTCCCGAGGAACTCATCTCCATCGACTTCTATGTCTCCAGCGCCACCCATCTCTCCGCCGAACTGGCCCGCTTTTATCACCCAAAATCCACCGATCCCATCGAGTATGTCCCCCTCGTCGACCTGCTCACCGCCATCGAGCTGGCCACGGAAGATCTCAACGCGATGATCCGCGAGATCCCCGGCGGCGACATCGTTTCTCTGGCACACTGGAAAACGGCCGTCGGCGCCGCCAACTTCGTCTCCCGGGCCAACGAGTACTACAACTACCTGATGCCGCTCGTCCAGCCAGTCCAGGGCGTCGTTCGCCTTGGTGCTCATAAGCTCATGGGTCAGCCCGCCTGGCGCAATATGCGTGAAAACGTGTTGCGCTGGTTCTTCCGCGCCTATGTACAGCGGTTGGGGATGCACCTGATCGAGATGTACAGCGGCCGCCTCGCGATTGGGGCGGCCGGCTACCGACGTCTCACCCGCCGTGGGCAGCACGCGACTTCTGGCAC
This sequence comes from Isosphaeraceae bacterium, assembly GCA_041750675.1. GTDB lineage: Bacteria > Planctomycetota > Planctomycetia > Isosphaerales > Isosphaeraceae > BPJS01. Next base: position 4,638 of record JBGSYY010000524.1, read on the forward strand.
CCCCTCTCCACTCGGTCGCCCTCTACGCATCGCCCTCGCCGGTGCGCAGGGCGCCGGCAAAGCCAGGTTGAAAAAGGATCTCGAAGCCGCGCGAGATTCCGCCTTCGATCGCGGCAATCCCACAGCCGTTCCACCTCGGCCCATCGACCCCGCACTGGTCCCCCTGCTCAACAACGCCGAGTTCCTCGAAACCCCTGGCTACCCCTCCTCTTCAAGCTGGGTCCCATTCCGCAACCACCTCACTCAGCAAGGTGCGCTGAACGCCGCCGTCCAGGCCGACATGCTCATCCTGCTCATCGACGCCAGTCGTGAGGAATTTCAGCCCGAGATCCGCCTGCTCCAAGACTGGGCCGACTGGTTCACCAGGGAATCCCATCTCGAAACGCCACCCGCGCTGGTCATTCTCGCCGCCTACGGCTCGGACGACCCCGCAACCCCTTACAAGCCGATTCTCACCACGGGCGAAGTCCGCGCTCGCCGCGAGGCGCTGCACCTGGCGCTCCCCTCCGGCATGGTGGCTCAGGTCGTCTCGCTCGGTCTCGAACACGAGCCGGAGTTCGACGTCGCCCGTCATGTCCTGCCCGCCGTCACCGCCCTGCTCTACCGCGCCGAACGCTGCGCCTTGATCCACGACCTCTACGATTACTGTTCGCGATCCAAGATCGGCCGCATCGCTTCCCAGGTCGGCCGCCAAAGCAAACGCGCCTGGCATGGCCTCAGCGACGAAGCCCGCCGCCGCTTCGTTCCGAGATCCGGCTCCAATTCGGAACCCGAAGCGCAACCGAAAACAGTGACCAAACCCAACACGAAGTAAAATCCCTACCCTCGTCTCGACCGTAGGAACATGCCCCGGTCCGCCCATCCCTCGCGCCGCAACTCCCGCCTTGCCTGTTACAATGAGTTTTAAGAGCGTGGCCAACTCTCATCGACATCGGCCCGCCGATCAGGAGATTCGTGTTGATGAAGGTCTGCGTGCTCGGCCTCGACGGCGCCACCTGGGACATCCTCGGCCCCCTCATGCGCGAAGGCCGAATGCCCAACCTCGCCCGGCTCGTCGATCAAGGCGTATCGGGCACGCTGCGCTCAATCTTCCCTCCGCTCAGTCCGGTCGCCTGGACCGGCGTCATGACCGGCAAAAACTCTGGGAAGCACGGCGTATTCGAGTTTCTTGAGTATCAGCACAATCCGCTCAATGGCCGCGTCAACACCTCACGCTCCATCCGCTCCGACCTGCTCTGGGAAATCGCCGGTCGGCACGGCAAGCGCTCCATCGCGGCCGCCGTGCCCATGAGCTACCCACCACGCCCCTTCCCTGGGGTGTTTCTCGGCGATTTCCTCAGCCCCGCCGACGCCCCCGACTTCTCCAACGACCCCGACCTGCTCCGCCGCCTCGAAGCCCACCTCGGCGAGCCTTACCAACCCTGGGATACCTCGGTCCACGACGGCCATCGTGAGCCTCAGGCCCTCGCCGCGCTCACCCGCTTTCTCGACCACCACCTCAAGGCCGTTCGATTCCTCCTCAACGAAGCCGGCCCCTGGGACCTCTTCCTCTACGACCTCATGGCCGTCGACCGCATCCAGCACGAACTCTGGCATGCCTGGGATCCCAGCCACCGCCTCCACCGACCCGACCTGTCCCCCGTCCGCGACGGCTTCATCGACTTCTGGTCCAAGCTTGACGACGGCATCGGCCGGATCGCCGCCGAATTGCCGTCCGACACCGCGCTCATCCTCATCAGCGACCACGGCTTCGGACCCATCGAACACTATGTGAACTTCAATGTCTGGATGCTCGAACAGGGCTTCATCCAGTTGCGTGATTCCTTGTACGTCCGCCAGAAGCATTGGTTTTACCGGCAAGGCGCATGCCCCGAAGCGTTCTATGGCTTCATGGCGCGTTTCGGCGCCGCCAACAACCGCGTCAGCCGTTTCCGAGGCAAACAGGTCACCTGGCTCGATCGCGTCGCCAACAAGGCGTTCCTCTCCCGCGAACACATCGACTGGAGCCGCACCAAGGCCTATTCCCAGGGCAATTTCGGCCAGATTTTTCTCAACCTCAAGGGGCGACAGCCCCACGGCTGCGTCGAACCAGCCGACGCCCGCGCCGTTCTCGACGAACTGAAATCCGGCCTCCGTCAGATCCGCCACCCCGAAACCGGCGAGCCGCTTGTCTCCGAAATTCACGAGCGCGACGACCTCTACAGCGGCCCCCAGGCCCACCTCGCCCCCGACCTCACCGTCGTCCTCGGCGACTGGCGCTACCGCACCATCGGCCTCTACGACTTCACCACCAACAAGACCATCTCCCCCGCCTTCGGCCCCACCGGCGATCACCGCATGGAAGGTATCTTCGTCGCCTCGGGACCCGCGTTCCTTCCGGGTGCCTCTCTCGACCCCGACGCCGACCTCCTCGACATCGCTCCCACCGCCCTGCGATTGCTCGGCATTCCGACGCCCGCCGACATGGACGGCCGCGCTCTGACGGAGATCCTCGACCCGTCCCGAATCCCCGCCCTCGCGGCCCTCGACGGCGACGACGGCTCCGCTCAAACCGATTCACACCAAGACGACGGCTACACCGCCGAGGACGAGGCAATCATCCAGCAACGCCTCGCCGATCTCGGATATCTCGGCTAATAGTATGATCAAAGGCGAAGTGCGACGTCGGTTCTAGCCCACAATCACTCGCCCACCACCATCCTCGGCCTCCTCGATCCGGATCTCCCGGTCGAGAAACGCCTTGATCGTCCCAACATTCGTCCGCAAGTGTTCGGTCACCTCGGTCACCGTGTAGCTACTTCGACCGTCCGCGAACGCCAGAGGCAGGAGAAGCTGATCGGCCGTGTGAGGATCAACGGCTCCCTCACGCCCCAGCATCGCCAGCATTTCATCAACGGCCTCGTCGGCCACCCGCTCCGCGGGCTTGCCTCGAGCGCCCAAGCCCACGAACGTCGCCGTCAACGGGGCCCCGTCCGCTCGCCCCGGATCATCAAATTCCGCCGTCAACTCCAGCCACGCACCGGGGCCACCAGGCCGATTGCCGATCTCGATGTCGGCAACACCCGCCAACGCTTCCGATTCCAGACGCTCCAGCGCCCTCTTCTGCATTCGCTCACCGATGCCTCGGTCGCCAGGTAGCCCGGCGGTCGCCGCCAGACCACGAATCCTCCGCAACGCGCCACGGCCCTCCAGCACCAACGGCTTCGGCGTCCCCGGCTCGATCCAGGCATCCAGCGTTCCGCCGCCGCGCGGATAAAAACCCGCCTCCGGCATTGTCAACGCGATTGGCAAACTCAGCCGCCTCATCCACTCGGCCCAGGTCCGGGCCAGAAACGGAAACGAAGGTGCTTTCTCGTTAAACGTGCCCCCGCGGAGGCTTACTCTCACACCGCTTCCGGCATTCACCGCGATTGGCAGATGCAGCGTCTGTAGCACGAGTGCTGTCGCCCCCGCCGTACCGATGTCGAGCGTCAAATCCCGCGGTTCGATCGCGCCCGGTCGGAACCGGATCGTCCGCGATCCGACCTCCGCACCGTCCACCTCGGCACGACCCAGCTCCGCCGCCGCTTTCACCGCCATGACATGCTGCGGCCTCAGCCCCGGCTTATCGCGATTCGCCCGCGCCTTCCGCAACTGAAACGGCCGACCCGTTAACAACGACAGCGTCAATGCCGTGCGCAGAATCTGCCCGCCGCCCTCGCCCTTTGACCCATCAAGCTCGATCCCACGCCCCGCCACACCACACCCCCGACCTGTCGTGATCTGACGCCTTATCCATGCTTCCGCAAAGTGCGTGCCCATCGCCCCATGCGTTGCATGTGCGATCCAGCGCCGCTCCGGCCTCGGCGTCATCGCAACCTCATCCATGAGTGATCCGCTTTCCTTCTCATCGATCCGGCCGCGAATCGCTCTGATCCACGGACACACCTCGCCGCGATTCTGTTCGTGCCCACCCGCCTAAAGTTCAAGTTCTTCCGCTCATCAACGAGACTCACTTCTTCGTGGAACTCAGTTCCCCGGGATCGACCGGCATCAACGCCGCCGGGACCTCCAGCCCCGATCCGGCACCCGGTCCATTCCCACGCTCGTTGCGATCGGCCCAGATGAGCACGATCGACTGCATCACCCGATCGCTGTTCGATTGATCCTTCTGAAACAGCAAGGCCCCCAGCGACCCACTCCGCTCGGGCCGGGTTCCCAAGACGGCAATCTGTCCCGATTCCAGGACGAGGGTCGTCCCCAGGTCCCGAAACGTCTCTTCCTGCTGGCCGTTCACAATCTGAAACTCGTGTGGTACCGCCACCCCGGCCGTCGGCACCACGCCATACCCATTGCGTATCGGTCCATGATGGACCTCAGGCACCAGCCGAAGCGCCACCCCCGTCGACCCCTCGTGTGTCGCCGTCAGCCGGAGATACCCTTTCGCTTCCTGATAGACCTTTCCTTGAACCTTGCCATCAGGCAGGCTGATCAGCAGATTGAGGTCATTTCGAGCCGCCGCATGGGCCGCGTCGATCAACGAGCTCTGCCCGCTCGGATTGACGATCATCTGCACATCCGGCTGATCGGGCGGCCGCGCCTTGAGCAACTCCTGAATCTCCAAGGGCAGATCGCCGGTGATCCGCCCGATTCGGATGCCGTTCGTCTGCAACGCACGTCGAATCTCAGGGGTCGCGATCTGCTCGTCAGCGACCTTCCAAAGCGACTCGTTCAGCGCGGGATCATTCTGAGGCCGGCTCAAGATCACGAGTGTCAACGCGCAACGCTTGGGCTCCACAACCCGTCCACCACCGCCGTTTCCGCCGATCACATCAACGCCGTCCTTGCGTATCCCGGGCGCTGTCAGGTCGCAGCCCACCCCGGCTAGCAACGCCAGGCAGATCAGGGTTCCCAATGCCACCGCTCGCGGCAGCGTCCGCGTCTTGGCCTTCATGGCGGAATCCTTCCCGCGGATCGGCACACGCCTCGTTCGTAAACGACCCCTCACCCAAACAGGCGCGAAAAGCTCCCAGATCGCCGCGAAGTCTAGGTCTATCCCCCCCGCCTGTCAAGCGCAATCCGGCCCCTTCTCAATGGTTGCGCGTACACCCAGAATCAGCTCCGTCTGGGCGCACACCGCCCCCGTCCTCTACCCTCTCCGGCAGCCGCAACGGCCTCGAATCCGAATGCCACGAGCCGACACATCGCCCCCTGGGGCCTCTTCGATATGAACCCCTCCGCCACATCACCGCTTCGCATCGCCTGGATCTACGATCTCGACGCCGCGCGTACTCCCACCGGCGTCACGCGCCACGCGCTCGCCCAGCACGCCGAACTCGCCAAACGGTCCGGCGTCCAGCAACTCACAATCACCGGCCGACTTCGCACCCAGGAAGGCCATGCCGCCTGGAACACGTGCGCCAGTCCGCGCCATCAGCTCCCCTTGCCCACTCGCGACATGCTTCGCCTCTGGCGCGTGCTGAACACGCCGTCGCTCGAAACCTGGACTGGCCCGGTCGATTGGGTCTATAGCCCTGCCGAATACTTCGTCTCAACGCGACGCGCACGCCTGGCCGTCACCAGCCACGACATGCTTCAGGATCGCACTCTCGGCGGGCCCCGTCGTCTCGCCTTGCTCTCACGCCTGTTCCCTCGGGCCGATCTGATTCTCTCGGTCTCCGACTTCAACACCCACCAGATTCGCACTGCCTTCCCCAATCTCCAAACCCCCATCGCCCTCGTCCCCAACGCACCCGACGACTTCTTCTTCGAGCCGTCCACGCCCGACGAGCGCGCCGCCATCCGCGTCGACCTCGGCCTACCACCCAATCTGCCCTACTTGCTCTCCGTGGCCAATTTCCAACCACGGAAAAACCTTGAACGCTTGATCCACGTCGCCGGAAAACTACCAGAGATCGCTCAGGGCGATCTGGCTCTCGTCTTGCTCGGCACCGGCTCGGACGACGAGCGGAGACGCCTCGACGCTGCCATCGCCGACCTCCCGAAGCATGCCCGAGTCCTCCGCCCCGGCTACCGTCAAGGCCCGACGCTCCGTGCCGCGTATGCCGATGCCCTCGCCCTCGTTTTCCCATCCACGTGTGAAAGCTTCGGCATACCCGCCGTCGAAGCGATGTCCCAGGGCTGCCCCGTCGCCTTGGCCGACAGCACCGCGCTGCCCGAGATCGCCGCCGGGGCCGGATGGTACTTCGACCCGAACTCCGACGACGCACTCCAGACCACTCTCCGCCAATTGCTCGACCGTCCCACCGAACGCGCACACCGCATCGCTCTTGGTCGTGAACGGGCCGCCGCATACCATTGGTCCTTCAGCGGCGACCGCTTGATCGACGCGCTACAGCGGTAGGCGAAACATCAAGCCTGAGCCGACTTGATGACTCGCCCAGCGATCTCTGCCCAGATTCGCCTCAAATATCCGATTCGCCAGCCGGCGGGGCGAATGAGGTATGCCCTGTTCTTGACCATTCGGCAGTCGCCCGACGCTCGGCGATCCTGACCACACCACCCTTCCAGGCAAATCAACATGTCGTCCCTGCCCAAGGTCGATCTTCAGGCAACGAGCAAGAAAGCACTGACACTCCTGGACGAGTTCAAAGCCTTTGCGTTCAAGGGAAATGTCGTCGATCTCGCAATCGGCGTGATCATCGGTGGCGCGTTCCACCAGATCATTGATTCGCTCGTCAAAAATATCATCATGCCGCTGATAGACGCGCTCTTCCCCGGCGAGCGCGGGTACACCCATTGGGGATTCACGATTCACGGAAAAACCGTGCACGTAGGGCTATTTCTCAGCGATATCGTCCACTTTCTCATCACCGCCCTGGTCCTCTTCCTGTTCCTCGTCAAGTTCCTGGGCTGGCTCATGAAAACTCAAAAGGCCGAGATTAAGCAAGCACCCGTCATGACCAAAGACCAAGAACTCCTGACCGAGATCCGCGACGTGCTGCGACGCGAATCCCCGCCCAGTCAGACATCAGCCCGATGATCGCCGTACCCTGCGCACTGACCGTGTTCTCAAAACTCACCGCCGCGCAGTGACATCTCACACGCATCCCAGTTAAAGGTCGCGGACCGATCGCACGGTGCCCCCCCCGAACGAGTCATCCCCGCGAAGGCGGGGATCCAGGGCGCAAGGCTTCGCGCCTCACCTCATTCCGCGATCAAATCCTGGGACCCGTATCATGCCCAGAAATTGTGTTGCCGACCCGCAACATCACATAAAACGGCACACCTCGCTCGGTCGCGATCGCTAGCCGATCACGCTCTCGCAGCCGGTCTTGTTGCGAGAGCAACTCCGACTGCTGCTCGGGCAGCTTTGATTACGGATCGGCGTCCCGCCCGCCAGGCGGTCGTCGCACAAAAAATCCGTCAGTGGTGTCACTCCCCGCCCTTGTGCGATCCGATCAAGGTGGCCCGACATCCTCAACATGGCCCGCCCTCTCAAAAGGCTGAAAGGGCCGGGGACCTTGTCACGGAAGAACGGCACGAGCCGGACGGTCCAAGCGTCGGCGGAACCCGCGAGCCGAGCCAGCAGCTTCCATGCTCCGACGGCAAGCGTCCCGGCCGCCAACCAGGCCGGCAGGTCCGTCGCGATCGCCAGACCGGTGCTGTTCGTGAGGAGCAAGAGAGCGAACCCACTACAACCGACCTACTCACGACGCGCTGAGCGGCGAAATCGCTCAAGCCGGTCGGCGACAGGCGGAGCCAGGTCCTCTGTGGACCGACGCGGGGCGTCGATCAATTCGAGGTGTCGGCACTCGCCGCGTGGCTCGTCTCTACGGCCTTTGCCGGATTCCGCTCCGCTGGGAGGTAGTAAAACGCAATCGCGAGCAATAGGTAAACCATCAGCAGCATCACCCCTTCGATCCAGTTCGATTCCCCATCCTCGGCCACCATGCGCGCGATCAACACCGCGAGGATCACTGCCACGACTTCCATCGTCGTGAACAACAAATCCATCGGCTCCGACCTTAGATAACTCGCGAACACCAGAACCGGTGCCACAAACAACGCCACCTGCATCGCCGACCCCAGCGCGATCCCCACCGCCAGGTCCATCTTGTTCTTCATCGCGACCAGAATCGCCGACGAATGCTCCGCCGCGTTCCCCACGATCGCCACAATCACCACTCCCAGAAACACCTCGGTCAACCCCCATTTGTGACCGGTTTCCTCAATGTTCCCCGCCAGAATCTCGCTGATCAAACCCACAAACACCGTCGCGCCAACCAACATCGCCAGCGACCTTTTCACGCTCCACACATTGTGCGAGGACGCCTCTTCCTCGACCGTCGATTCATTCTGAGGATTAAACAAGTTCTTGTGCGTCTTTAGGCTAAACAAGAGCGTGAGCCCATACGCCACGATCAACGCCACGCACACCGCCATGCTCAGCTCATGCTCGCGGTTCACCGCTGTGGTCTTATCAAGCGCCAGCACCTCCGGCAGGGAATGGAATATCGCCGGAATCAACAATCCAATCGCCGCCAGCACCATCATCGTCGCGCCCACGCCCGTCGCCGTCTTGTTGAACTTCTGCGTGTTGTACTTCATTCCGCCAGCCAGCAGACTTGCCCCCAGCACCAGCAAAATGTTCCCAAGGATGCTCCCGGTGATCGATGCCTTGACCACCGTGTCCTTTCCCCTGAACAGCAGCGACATGGCGATAATCAACTCGGCCGCGTTCCCGAAGGTGGCGTTGAGCAACCCACCAATCCCAGGTCCCGCGCGGTGCGCGAGATGCTCGGTGGCCTCCCCCATGCTGGCCGCCAACGGCAGCAGGGCCACCAGGGACAGCACGAACTGGATGCCCGCAGGCAGCCCCGCCAGATGCGCTCCCAATGCCAGCGGCACCGCGATCATTAAAGGCCGGATGCCGAACCGCTTGCGGATTCGCCACCACGGCGCCTTTTCCCGGCCCGGTTCGTTGCCCGTCGCCCCTTCGTTGACCTCTTGACCCCGCACCTTATAATGACTCCCAGTTTCGATGACGTTCCGACATCGGACCCCTATCGGAACATTTCAGCTTTTCGAGAGAACGCGAGGCAACTCATGGCCGGGATTGTTCAAGAGTTTACCGACGCCAATTTTCAGTCGGAAGTCCTCGACTCCTCGACCCCCGTCCTGGTCGACTTCTGGGCGCCCTGGTGCAACCCATGCCGCCAGCTCGCCCCGACGATCGAAAAAGTCGCCGGACATTTCCAGGGTAAGGTCAAGGTCGGCAAAATGGATACCGACCTCAACATGGATACCCCCGGAAGTCTTCGGATTTCCTCGATCCCTACCGTGATCATCTTCAAGGACGGCAAGGAAGTCGAGCGCTTCGTCGGCCTCAATCCCGAGGCCAAGTATCGCGATGCCCTGGAAAAGCTCAGCGGCTGATCCTTCGTCCGGCATCTCGATTTCCGTATCCTTGCATCATCAGCCTCGCCGGGCCCGTGACGTTCCTCACGCGCCCGGCCTCGGCCATCATGTAGCCGCCGAGGCTCGTTCATTTGCGTATCAAAATCTGCGGCCTGACAAACCCCGAAGATGTTCGCGCTCTGGAAGGTCTGGGCGTTGACGCCGTCGGCTTCAACTTCTGCGACGGCTCGCCGCGTCGAATCGACCCACCGCAGGCCGCCGGCCTTATCGACGCCATGCCCAACGGGTTGCTCGCCGTCGGCGTCTTCGCCGACATGCCCGCCGCCCACGTCGCCGAGCAGGCCACACGCCTCGGTATCACCACCGTTCAGCTTCACGGCGATGAACCCCCCGAACACGTCCGCCTCCTCCAGGCTGCCGACCTTGCCGTGATCAAGGCCTTCCGATTGGGTGAGCCCGAACATCTCGCCCACATGGAAGCCTGGCTCCAGATCGCCCAGACCGCTCCACCCGACGCCATCCTCATCGACGCCGCCGTGCCCGGCGTCCAGGGAGGCAGTGGTCGCGCCATCGCCACCTCAATGCTCCAACTGCTCGCCGCCCGCCTCCACCGTTGGGATCAACTCCTCCCCACGTGGCGCAACTGGACCTGGATCCTCGCCGGCGGCCTCAATCCCGAAAACCTTTCGGAACGCATCGCGCTCTGCCCACTCCCGATTTCCATGATCGATACCGCCAGCGGCGTCGAGGCCGCCCCCGGACGAAAAGATCCGAAACGCATCGCCGCGTTCGTCGAGGCCGCCCATGCGCCCGCCTTGGCACGGGTTGACGGCACAGCCTCATCCCAGTAACGTCCCGCACTCGTCATCGCCGAAGGATTCGCGATCACTCCCTGCTTGAACGGAACGCTGCGCCATGGACGGCCCACAGGCTCCGATGCGTCCGCGCCTCCTTCACGGTAAGTTTGCCAACTTGCTTTTCTGCCTCATCGCGCTGCCGCTGCTCGAGTCGCTCAGCCTGATGCTGCCCTCTCTGGAATTCCTTTATTGGATGCTCTTCCTGCTTCTCCTCTTCGTCGGCTTGCTTTCCGTCGACGAGTCGGATCGCTCACGCTTCGATGAGACGCTGATTCTCCTGCCCTCAATCGTCGCTCTCGCCTCGGTTCCATTCGTCGGAATCATGCCCGAACAACATTTCGAAGCCTGGATCACCTTTCGTCACGCCGCCGGCCTCATCGCTCTGGGCGTCCTCATCTTCCGGATTCTGAGAAATCTCCTCCGCGTTCGCTGCGTCGTCTTCGACCAGATCTGCGGCGGTCTCTGCGTCTATATTCTGTTCGGCTATGCCTTTGCGTTCCTCTATAGCGCCATCGAGCGTTTGGTTCCCGGCTCGTTCATCATCGACCGCGCCCGCTTCGGCCTCGAAGATCCCGAACTCTACCTCCATCATCTCCGCTCCTTGATGACCTATTTCAGCTTCATCACCCTCACCACCCTCGGCTTCGGCGACATCACCCCCGCTCACGACCTTCCCCGTTCTCTGGTCGCCACCCAGGCCGTCATCGGCCAGATCTACCTCGCCGTATTCGTCGCTCGTCTCGTCAGTCTCAATCTCACAGCACCGTCGATGCCACCCGCCGCCGACCCCCAGCCCCGACCCACCGCCATCCCCACACCCCACCGCATCCCACTCCGAAATCGCGGTTGACACACGCGCACACACGTCTTGACTGTCTCACGCGCTTGCCCTATGGTATGCAATCTCTTCGATCTGTAGAGCAAACCTGCCCCTCGCGCGCCACGTACCCCTCGCAAAGGTCGACCGAATGCATCACGACCGTCTCGGCCGCCGTCGCCGGCCCGACCAGGAACGCGGCCTTCGGCCCCTGCACCCGCCGTTGCCCCAGACCTGGCTCAGCCGCGCCCTCCG
>JBGSYY010000525.1:0-3622 GCA_041750675.1 Isosphaeraceae bacterium
TCACTCGAGGACCGAAGGATGCTCGCGGCCGTGACCGGGTGGCCTGTCGACGCCGATGAGCTGCGAGCGACCGCGCGGCGGATCGTCAACCTCCGCAAGGCCTTCAACCAGCGCGAAGGCTGGACCCGAGCCGAGGACACCCTGCCCCCGGCCTTGCTTTCCGATCAAGACGACCCCACGGCAGACGATGCTCCGCGACTCTCGACCCGGCGGCTCGACACGATGATCGATGCCTACTACGCCCTGCGCGGCTGGGATTCGGAGGGCCGGATCGACGCCGAGCGACCTTGAATCCCGAGTCGCCACCAGGCTAAAATCGTGACTCGCGGTGAGCCTGATATTGGGGGGCGTCGTCGGCGCGAGATTTGCGAGTTTCCCCGACGGTTCACAGCGAATTCTCTTCGGGCCGGCTCTCCAACCTGGCCCTCCTTGGGCTTTGCCATTTCCCTGGCAGTCTCGCCGGGATACGGGTCGGCCCTGATCACATTTCCCATCAATTCGATAAGTTTCCCATTTTCCCCTTTTGACGTTTGACATGGATTCGAGGCCCGGAGCGCCGGTTCGTCTTCCTTGAGGAAGGGAAGCCTCCAATCGAACCGCGCCCTGCGTTTTCTCCGCATTGCGACGCGGAGAGAAACCGGCCCGCCCTTTACCGATATTCGATGTGCACAACAAAGAGTGCAGAGAGAGGACGACCCGCGATGCCGGAGAAACCCACCGATTCCCCGGTCCGGATCATTGGAAGCCGCGAGCTTCACCAGAACCTCCCCGGCATCCTCCGCGAGCTGGAACGGCCCGAGGTTCGCTACGTGCTGACCGTCCACGGCAAGCCCAAGGCTGTCCTGATCGGCGCGGAGCCGTTCCTGAAGCTGCTCGAAAACCCTCACGGCTGCTCCAGTGAGGCCCTGGTCGGTCTCCAGCTCACCGCCCTGACCGGCGGCAAGCTCAACAGCTTCTCAGCGGATTTGCTGGAGCGGGTGCTGGAGGGGAATGGGAATGGGGGTGGGTCGGGTGATTGATCGTTTCGGGCAGGGGCCAAAAGATGGATTGGATCGACCGCCTCGCGGCATATTGGAACCGCCAAGGCCTTCTCCACGGGCAACTGCCGACAGCCCACGAGGTCAAGGAGTTCGAGGATCGATGCTCCGTGACTCTACCCGCCGACGTCCGCGAGTACTTCCTACCACTGAACGGCACGGCGGGTGGCCAATACATGATGGCCGATGAGGACTTGATCGCGTTCTGGCGGCTCGATCAAGTTGCCACCCTTGCGGCGGAAGGCGTGACCAACGTCAGGGACGCGACCCATTGGTTCATTTTTGCAGACCACTCGATTTGGGGTCATGCTTACGCCATAAGCCTGGCACTCGACCGTAACGCGGCGCCTCCGGTGGCGATCTGCTACAACCCGGCATTTTTCCAGATTGCACCAAGCTTTTCCCTGTTTATCGATGGTTACCTACGTCGCGACCCTGAGATCTTGTACCCAGAACCACCCTACCCTCTGCTGGGCGACGCATAGGTTCATGGTCCCAAAAAATGATCTTGCCGCCGCCGGCGCTCTCATGTCAGGCGATCACTCGCGCAATCGTGATTTCCGCCGCGCCTCCCAAAGACCTGAGTACTGGAAAGCTGACTCAAGGCTGAACCAATAAAGAGACTGAGGAGAACTCGTACCGACCCGAGCAACTGAGTCGCGCCTGCTCTGGTCGTAGGCTGAATGGCGACGTATGCTAAATGTAAGCGGGCTGGCACGAATCGAAGTGTTAGCAAGATCCAATCGAGGAACCATTTCGTGGATTTTGAAGCCGTACTCACTGCCGTCCGGTCCTGGTCGACTGAGGATCGTTTCCGTCTCATCGAAGAGGTTTGGGATGATCTCACCAAGGAAGAACATCCGACCGAGCTGACCGACGAGTTGAAGGCATTCCTCAATCGTCGCGTCGAGGCATTGGACAAGCATCCTGATGCGGTTGTTCCTTGGGAGGCCGTGGAAGCTCGGGCGCTGGAGCGCTTCCGGAAATGAGCCTTCCGGTCGTACTTTCCCTCGAGGCCGAGGGAGACTTCGATGCCGCGGCAGACTGGTATGAGGACCAGGCTGGGCTGGGTGAACGATTCACTCTTCAGGTAAGGAAGGCCCTGAATCAGATCGGTCAGATGCCAGAGTTGCACGCTCTCCTTTATCAGGAGATTCGTCGGGCGAAGATCGACAAGTTCCCGTATCACGTCTACTACCGAGTCCAGCGAACGTAGGTCGAAGTAATCGCCGTCGTGCACGGACGTCGTGATCCATCAGTCTGGAAGAGCCGGGCGTAGTCATCGACGGAAGCGAAAGCGTGGGAGTCCGCCATGAGGTCGGGTGCGTCACACCGGCTCCTGCTGCTCGCCAATCGTCGTCGCCTCCACAAGCGCCGACTCGCCCCGCTTGCCGGCCTGTCGCGCCCGCCAGAATTCCCAAAGCGGTGGAATCAACGAGATCAGGATGATCATGCCGATCACCAGATGGAAGTTCTTCTCCACGAACGGCTGCTTGCCGAACAGGTAGCCGCCGATCAGGAAGAGCAAGATCCAAACCACCGCGCCGGTCACGTTGTAAAGCGCAAACCGCAGATAACTCATCTCGCCCACGCCGGCGACGAACGGGGCGAACGTGCGGATGATCGGCACAAACCGCGCGAGGATGATCGTCTTGCCGCCATACTTTTCGTAAAACTCGTGGGCTCGCTTCAGGTGTTTGGGATTGAGAAGTTTGGAATCGTTGTTGCGAAAAATGCGCGGGCCGATCCACTTGCCGACCGCGTAGTTCACCGCATCGCCCAGCACGGCCGCCGCGATCAGGAGCATTGCCAGCAGCGGCAGATTGATCGGCGAGTTGGGCGCGGCGGCCACGGCGCCGAGACCGAACAAGAGTGAATCCCCCGGCAAAAACGGCGTGACGACGAAGCCCGTTTCGGCAAAGATGATGGCAAACATCAACACATAAAGCCACGGGCCGAGAAAGCCCGCCAGGTCGTTGAGCTTCTCCGGGCTGAGATGCACAAACGTGTCGATCAGGCGTTGGATCAGTTCCATGGCGTGGGGCTTCTCGTGGATTCCGTGCGGAGTCAAGTTTGAGGGGATCAGTCGTTTTAGCCTTCGCCGGGCTGCCTCGGCCGCACACGCAGGCGGATATTGGAAATCCCCGCCTGCTCGCATGCGGAGAGCACGTCGGCCAGGTCCTGATAGCTCAGGGCCGAGTCGCCGCGGATCTGCACCGATTGGTCGGCGAACCGTGAGCGAGCCTCGGTGAGCGCGTCTTTCAGGGCGTTCAGGTCGAGTGTCCGCCCGAGCATCTCGACCTGCCCCGGCGCGGCGATCGAAAGCACCAGGTCGTCGGGCGCTTCGGTCAAAGGCGCGGCCGCCGACACCTGTGGCACCTTGACGCGAAACTCCGACTCGTCCCAATCATAAAGCCGCGTGGCAACCATGAAGAAGACGAGCAGGCAAAGTACCACGTCCACCATCGGCGTCATGTTGATATACGGCAGCTCGTCGCCCTGCTGCCAAAGATTCGGGCGCATTGGGTTGAGCGGCTCCCTCAGGCTGTGTCGACCCGGCCCAGCGCCCGGTGCGGCCGGCCCGA
>JBGSYY010000526.1:0-2175 GCA_041750675.1 Isosphaeraceae bacterium
GGCGGGGTGCGGCAGCGTGCGTGTGTCGAACACGGGGCGGACGGCCACCGAGCAGCTTTTGCTGACGGAATCCTGGGATAAGGCGCTGTTGTGTCTGGAGTTTGGCCCGCTGCGTGGAGAGACGGCGTTTCTCGACCCGGCGGGGCTGACCGGGCCTGATGCGGCCTGGATCACTTTTCGGCTGCGGCAGGCGATGCTCCGGCAGGGCGTGAATCTGCAAGAGAAGAAAGAGACGGCGCGGTATCTGGTCGAGGTGGGTGTGGGGGCGTATGGCACGGATGAATACAACTGGAACATCGGAACTCCGGCGGCGGCCGTGCCCGGAGTGATGGCGGGACTGCCGGCGCCGGTACCGGAGGTTTCGGTTTCACGCAAGAGCCGTCAGTATGGGGTTGTGAAGCTGGCGATGCTGGCTCGCGAGCGGGAGACGGGTCTGCTGGTGTGGGAGTCGCCCACGCTGATGGCGGATACCGTTCTCAAAAATATGTTCATCGGGCCGATCGGGCCGTTTCAGAGTGGGACGCTGTCGCGGCGGCGGGGGCTGGAAAAATCGATGACGACGATGCCGGAAGCGCAGGTCGTCGATTGGTGAGGATCGGCGAGGCCGGACGCCGTGTGGCGAAGGGGCGGGAGAAGCCCATGGAGAATCACCGTGTGAGGTCCGGATCGCCCGAGCGCCGGCACCGGTTCTCCTCGGAATAAGCTCGACGCGTGAGCGCGGGGTTCATTCTATCGTTCATCACGTCGTTGACGCTTCCGGTTCATATCGGGGAGTTCGTCTCGGGGAGTTCAACACGTCGCTGACGCTTCCGGCTCGTCTCGAGTTCAACACGTCGCTGACGCTTCCGGCTCGTATCGGGGAGACACTTCGCGGGGCGGGAGATCGAAGCTACACGCAAGCCAAGTCATATTATGGCATGAGCGTATAAACCTAAAATCGTCTCATTGGGAACGCCGTTCCCGCCCGGCTCAAACTCCGCGGCACCGGCTGCCGACGGCTGTCCCGATTCGCTCATTCCACCCCGTTCTCGATTTTTTGGGGAAACCGGTTCCACTTTTGCCTGCTGTCGTTTATGATCGCACTGGTGTGGACCGTTTCCGAGGGGTTTTCCATCACCACACACCCGCACCACGCCGTCTTCAGCGCGGCCCCAACAAGTTTGACCGCCGCTCTCCCGTGCAGCCGGGATCTTAATCTTAGTCAGCGGAGACGCGGCTGGGGCTTCGTCGATGGCTCTCTTCCTCCGGTCGCCGTGCCTTGAGCATGGCATGGACTTTGCTGATCTTCTCTTTCCGCCACGGGCGCGGACACCAACAGCGGCCCAGGGCGTTTCCGCCGTTCAATCACCCGGGTGCTTACTCCGTGCGACCACAGCCGGTCTCTCTCGTGCGGCCCCTCGTTGCGATGTGGGCCGGCTTACTCCGGGTTCCTGTTTCTGGTTTGCTTTCTTCTCTTTCGTGTTCATGAATGAAACCGTCACGTTTGACGTGGGGACTGTCGGCCGGTAATGAGACCGCCCGAGTGATCAACTCGAATCGAACGGAGCCGACGCCGGCCGTCATGCTGGTTCGCCCGCGTGCCGTACTCGCGCCGCGCTCCGCCAACCCGCACGGTTTCCGGGGTTCTTCCCTCGCCGCGCGCCATTCGATTCGACTCCTCCCGCAACGCTATGGGAAGTGATGATGGGGATATCCCAGAAGGTGGCGCGAGACTTTGCCGACGGCGTCCGCGCCCGAGGCCAAATCTACTTCGAGAAGGGCAAGGTGGCGATCACGTCCGCCCGCCCCGGCGAGATTGTCGTCGCCAAGGTTCGAGGTACCGAAACCTATCGTGTTCGTCTGCGGCTCCGACCCGCCCAGCTCCACGTCTCGTGCACCTGCCCCTTCTTCGGCCCTCAGGGTGAACCCTGCAAGCACATCTGGGCCACGCTTCTCGCCGCCGATACCAAAGACCTCCTCCCCGTCGCCCCCGTGCGACCCGTTCGACTCATCCCCGACATGCGCTATCTCACACCCGACGAACAACAACAGCCGCAGCCTCGCGACCACGATTACGATCACGATCACCCACAGAATCACGATCACGATCATCCCGCTGCTCGCGAGCCGCTTGCACCACCGCGGCCGCGCCATGCGCCCAATCACGCCGACGCCCCAGCACCTCGCGCGCAAAAC
>JBGSYY010000527.1:0-3144 GCA_041750675.1 Isosphaeraceae bacterium
CCGAGCGGCTCGATCGCCGCGGACGCGAGCGGCTTGCTCGCCAGGGCCTGAATCTCGACGGTGGTTCCCGCAATCACACGCTCGAGTGCGAACGTTGACCCGGCCGACGTCTTGCCCCCCAGCGGTTCAATCCAGGAGACAGGTTCCCCCGTGTAGGCCGGAGGTGTGAGGCGGGCGCGGGCGTGGGTGAGCGCGGGCGGGGGCACGACCTCGACAGCCCTCGGCAGGGTCACATCGTCGCCTGCCTGGACCGTGAAGCTGAACGACTGATTCACCTCGGCCAGGCGGTCGGTAAGCCGATCGGCGTTGCCTTTGCCCGCCTCGCCGCCCAGCCGGACACCCAGCCGGCGGACCATCACTTCGCCATTCTCGAAGCGATACGTGACCTCGCCCGAATCGGGCAGAAGCTCGCCTGAAGCGACCCCGACTTCGAGCCGGAACGGCTCGCCGCGCATCATCTTCAGGCCGCTGCCTTCGGGGTTGAGCACGGCCAGGTGTGTCTGACGGGGCCATTGAGTCGCGCCAAACGGACGGAAAAAGCGATCGAGACCGATTCGGGCCAGACCGGGCGAAAGCGCGAAGAGCAACAACGCCAGGCCCGCGGGTACAGCCGCCGAAAGCATCGCGCGGCGCGCGGGGCGCGGATCGACGACCTCGCGGAAGTCGATCGACTCAACCTCGGCCAGCGTGCGGCGGATTGTCTCATCGCGCAGTTCCGGCGAGCCGAAGTGGTCGACGGCTGGCTTACCTTCCTTCAGACTGAGGAATTGAACGGTGGTCGCCAGCCGATCTTGCAGGCCCGGCCAGCGTTGCTCGATCTGGAGTGCCACATCCAGATTGCGAAACCGCACGACGAGCGGTGCGATCACATAGCGCGCCAGCAGCCAGGTCGTCAGTCCGGCAACCGCGACCAGCAAGAGCAATCGCAGCTCCCGCGAAAAATGGAATAGCCAGTCGAGCAGGATCGTCAGCAGCACCGCGAACAAGATGCCTGCGAGCACCGTGCCCATGCCCTGGACCGCCAGGAGCCATCGGACCTGACGCCGTAATCCGGCGAGCCTTTGCTCCAGCGGATGTGACATGCGTGCGACCCTTCCTCTCTCGTTCTGGCGTGCGGAGAAGTCTTAGACGGGGATCGGCGGCCGTCGCGAGCGCAACGGCCGTCATGGGTATTCTATCGTAATCGTTGAACTTGTCGCGTGGCAATCATCGGATTTTCTGATACTCGGGCAATATCTTCGGGTTCCGGCTTAGGTCATTCGAAGCCGCTTTCTGACCACCCACTCAACGGCGATGAGCATGAGGAAGAGCAGAAACAGGGGCCAGGAGTTCCAGAGTGGGATCGGCGGGTCGGAGTCGAGAGGCACTTGCTGGGGGACGGGAAGCAACTCTTGAAGTGTACGCGCCCGGGCATTGCTTGAGGCGGCCGGTTCGATCTCGCCTCCAGTCCCCTCCTCGTCATCGACAACCACGGCCGCCGCGGAGTTCGTTTCGGCACTGACCGCATCCGTGAAGTCGGCGACAATTTTCGAGGTTTCGTCCCAGCGAAAGAAATGGCCCTGAGTGAGCCGGGACGCGGCGGTCAACTCCTCACGGTTGAGTTCCAGTCGAACGAACTCGCCGGCGGGCGGATCGACCTGGAACGTCGCCGTCGGCGGATCTCCGGCCAGCACCGGAGGCGGCAGGTACGCCAGGCTATAGCGGCCTTCGGCCAGTTCCGTCAAAGACGCCTCGAACACCGGCGCGCCGGCCGGTCCGGCCACGGCCCGAAGGTCAACGGTGCGGGGTGGCTGATTGTCGCGTCTCAGCTCAACCTTGACGGAGGTCAAATCTTGCGCCAGGGACGGGTTGAGGAACCGGAGCCGCACCTGGGTCGTTTGGCCCCGGACATAGCGCCGACGATCGGCGATCAACTCGGCCTCGCGCTGCCCGGCCCGGCGCGAGCTGGCCAGGTAGCGCAGGGTCTGCACCCAGTAGCGGCCGAAATAGCGGTCACCCGTTCGCAGCCGCCACCGCCAGGTATCGTCGATGGCGCTGAAGAGCACCTTGCCCGATCCGGCATACTGGGCGATCAGGATCGGCAGCTTGCCGTCGACTCCGAGCTGGGTTGGATGTTCCGCCAGCACCACCGCCGCCGGCTGCTTCCGGGGTGCTTCGAAGTACCACATCGAGGGCGGCAGCTTGGACCAGATCTCGCGGCTCGAGGCCTCATCCTCGCCAAGCCGGAAAAGTGGGCTTGCCAGTCCTTCCGGCGTTAACTGCGGCTGAAACGGTTCGATCGGAATGCCAACCGACGATGGGTTTCGTGCGTCATCCAGTCGGATCGGCAGCAAAACCTCAAGCGGCTTGCCCTTGAAGGCGAGCGGATTGAAGAGTTCGCCGGCGATCAGCAACAGCCCGCCGCCCTTCTTGGTCACAAACTCGGCAATGTCCTCCATCTGCTGGGCGTTGAGCAGGCTGGGATCGACGTCCCCAAGTATGACGACATCGTAACGGAACAGGCCGCCCTCGCTGTCGTCGCCGGGCGGAAAAACCGCCAGGGCCGAGCGATCTTGCTCGGCGTAGCGATCGTCCGAAAGCTGAAGCACGGTTTTCAGGTCGATCGTGTTATCTCGCTCGAGGTAGGTTTTCAGATAACGGAACTCCCACCGAGGCTCGCCTTCGACGTACAGGACTCGCAACTTCTGATCGCGCACTTCAACGATTCGCTCGATCCGGTTGTTCTCGGTTTGAAGCTCGCGGGGTTGTGGCTCGACTTCCAGCAAGAACGTCGTCGAGCCGACCTCGATCGGCCTGTGAACCACCTCGACCCTTTGATTCTCACCCTCGGGTGGAAGCGGGACCTGAATGGTCTCGAGCGGCTCCCATTCGCCCTGGCTGCCCGGCGGCCGTCGCGACAGCCTCAACGTCGCCTGTCC
Organism: Isosphaeraceae bacterium; assembly: GCA_041750675.1. Taxonomy (GTDB): domain Bacteria; phylum Planctomycetota; class Planctomycetia; order Isosphaerales; family Isosphaeraceae; genus BPJS01. The sequence goes on from JBGSYY010000527.1 coordinate 2,919, forward strand.
TCCGCTCCCCGCGGCGTTTAGCCCACGCGCCGAGAGCCGCGCGACGAACCGAACGGCATCACCGACAAACACCACGTCGTCCACCTGAAGGTCCGAGAGCGCCAGATCGCGGGGCGGCGTTTCGTCGCCCAGGCCGATGGTGAACAGCGGCACGCCATCCTTGCGGGCGATGTCGGCCGCCTCGGTCAGACTCGCGCCGTCGGTCGTCTGACCGTCGGTGAGCAGC
>JBGSYY010000528.1:0-2444 GCA_041750675.1 Isosphaeraceae bacterium
TTCGTTTTGCGGCGGAGTACCGCTATGCATTGGTGTCGGCATCCTCGACAAGCTCCAGGTGACCGCCGGCGGCCAATCGCTCGGCGAGGCGCCTGTCGATCTTGGGGGCCAGCTCACCTTGCTTATATGTGCGGCCACCGATGTTTAGCTGTGTCCTGACGATGTGGCAAGTCACGTAGGGCGATGGTTGCTTCGGCGCCTCGTGGCCTTGGTGCCTTGGCTGGTCGGTGGCCGGCAAGAACTTGGCAGGACTGATCTGTAGTTTCTGTTTCCCCACAACGTGGACAAGGCCACCCGCGACCAGCTTCGCGGCGGTGTACTGATCGACTCCCGCGACCACAGCGCCGGGTGGGTAATGCTCGGTGTGCTGATGTCGGCGGCCGTTGCTGTAAGACTTCGTGCTGATTAAGACGCCGTTTGCCGAGATGACTTCGACGTCCACCAGTTCGTAACCGTCAGGGTCTCTGGGCCACCGTGGATCCGGACGCCTTAGCCACGGCTGTTGGCTCGCCTGGACGTGGGCGCTGCGCCCCGCTGGGCCCAGTAGCTCGCCATCCACGACGTCAGCCAGGCCAAGACCGACGGCTCGACAGGCGAGCCGTTGATCGAGGATCACTGTCTCACCGGCCGTGAAGTAGCGGTTGCCGACCTGGCCGTCGCGGATGAACAAGAGCGTCACGTTGGTCGGGTTCAGTCGCTGGCCCTCGGGTTCGAGGCGGGCCAAGTCACGCGCGATCAGCTCTGCGGCGGTGGATGCTGACGTTGTAATGATCTCGCCGGCGGCGTGACTCATGGAGTCCACAACGACGCCGTTTCGAAGTACCTCGACCTGGACGCGGTGGGTGGTGGGCAGAACATTGGCCATGGTTTGTCACCCCTCAATGAAGAGCAATCGAATTTCATCCCGACGGTGCCGGCGGGATGTGGGTTCAAGCAGAAGCCGAACGCTTCCGCCAGATGGCAGTCGAACGGCACGGGTTTCAAGCAGCAGGCCAGCCAGCGGCACGGGCAGGACCACACGCTCGCCAGCCTTGTAATCGCGGCCCCCCACTCGTTGGGCTTGGGTGGCCTCGACCACGACGCGGGAACGCTCGTTGCTGTACTCGGGGATCGGCCTCATGGCCCCCTGGCTCTCGAGGCGGCGGGCGTTCGCGGCAGTGGTCAAAACAAGGTCGCCGACCTTGATACCCCTCAGGTCGATTCGCTCGGGCAGGACGATCTTACATAGAATCAGAGACATGTGTTTAGCTCCTGTGTTGCGGGGGAAACACCCCCGGCCAGTTCCTCTCTCCGCCGGCCGCCGGCTGCACTTCGAAGCCGGCCGTCAAGCGCGTCCGGGTTCTTCTTTCTGGGTCCGGCCTCGCCGACCCCCTGGAAAGGGGGGAGGGGCGGCGAGGCGTTCTGTTTCTTTTCTGTCTCCTTCTGGGAAGGGTGCACTTTTCGCCCCTACCTCAGGTGCACTTTCCGCCACCTATCAGGTGCACTTTTCGCCCCTACCTGTTTTCGGGTTGGGAACCGGGTTCACCCGGTAAGTGGTTGCGCCCTTTGTGGGTCCGCCCCGCTCGACGATCGAAAGCATCCCCAGGCCTTTCAGCCGTTCCAGGGCCTTCATAACAGTCCGCTTGTGGAGGTTCGCGCGCCTGGCGAGAGAGGCAATCGAACTACGTGCCATCCCGTCAGGCCTCACATCGCGAAACAGAATGAACCAGACAAGCCCTTCCGACGCCTTGAGAGAGGCTTGCCGAATTCCTTCATCGGCAAAGAGGTTCATGCACTGGAACCGGCCATCCGATCGACGCTTTGCGTCCGCCAGGTCGGCTGGCTTGCTCGAAACGTGCTTCGAGGGTGTCGCCCGCTCCTTCACACAACGCGGGCGCGGGACACCGGCGGAATACTCTCTGTTCCTTCGCTCTCGTTCTCTCTCCCAGGCTTCATAGTTCTCATCCGTCAATACTTCCCTACCGTTGTTGGCGTCGCGCATGATGGAAAACCGACGGCATCGCCGACCGCTGGTGAGTCGTTCGCAGGTGAGTATGATTCGCCCGATGCGTTACCGCGCACCGGGCGCCCGGGGTCGCCCGACAAGCGGCCCCGGGCTTGCTTCGCGATGGTAAGGTTGGGTCACCCGGCCGGTTCTGCCTGGCGGGCGATTAGAACAAGTACGGTTGGAGCAACGGCCCGTGCGCACGGTGAGACGTGCGCTCCGGGTCGCCTTCCGGTTCCGATTCGGGTAGCTCGGGATTCGCGGCCAGCCAGTTGAGAGCGGCCTGGCGGTTGAGCAACCGCCACATCGTCACGAACGATCCGTGGCGGCTCGGCCGACACGATGGCTCGAAGCCGACACGCTCGATCAACCCGGCCCGTGCCAGTGCAAGCGGCACCGTGCCGAGCCAGCGGGGATCCATGTCGCCCGGCAGCTCTCCGAGCAGCTCGGCCACGTCATC
>JBGSYY010000529.1:0-1850 GCA_041750675.1 Isosphaeraceae bacterium
CCGAGGCCCATCGACGGCTTCAACGCTGGCTCGGCAAACGCTGCGGCGTCCGCCTTGTGGTCGTCCATTCCCGGCCCTCGACCCGGAACCTCGGCCTCGCCCCCAACCGCGTCTGACGCCCACGCGCACCCCTCCCATCCAACATCACCCGCAAGCCCCGATGTCTCACCCGTTCGAACCAGGGGCCACCCTTGCAAGCTAGGCCCCACTGGCGGGACAATTCCTCGAGAGCGCAACCCGACTGACCTCTCCTGGATTGCCCGAGAGCGAGACACTTCGACATGCCCACGCCGCATCGACGGACCAACCCCGTCCTGCTTTGCCTTGCCCTGGTCTTGACCCTCTCCGCACACGCATGGAGTCAGGAGCAGCCGGGGCAGGAGGGGTTGATCCCCCACGCTCAGGACCGCCCGCCCAATCCCCCGATGACGCCCGCCCAGGCCATCGCCGCGATGACCGTGCCCGAGGGCTTCACCGTCGAGGCCGTCGCCACCGAGCCGGATCTCATCAACCCGGTGGCCATGACATTCGACGAGAAGGGCCGCATCTGGGTCACCGAGAGCCTCGAATACCCCCGCCGCGAGGCCGGCATCGGACGCGACCGCGTGAAAATTCTCCAGGACACCAACGGCGACGGCGTCGCCGACCAAACCACTCTCTTCTGTGAAGGCTTGAACATTCCCTCCGGCATCGCCGTCGGCCACGGCGGAGTCTGGGTCGCCAACAGCCCCGATATCCTCTTCTTTCCCGACGCCGATCGCGACGGCCACCCCGACGGCCCGCCCGAGGTCGTCGCCACCGGCTTCGGACGAGACGACACCCACGAACTGCCCAACAGCCTCACCTGGGGCCCCGACGGCTGGCTCTACGGCTGGAACGGCGTGTTCAACTCCAGCCGCGTCCGATCCAACAATGGCACCACCTACGACTTCACCTGCGCCATCTGGCGAATCCATCCCAAAACCCGCGAGTTCCAGGTCTGGTCCCAGGGCACCAGCAACCCCTGGGGCATCGCCTTCAACGAAGTCGGCGACACCTTCGCCTCCGCCTGCGTCATCGACCACCTCTGGCACATGGCCGAAGGGGCCTACTACATCCGCCAGGGCGGCCCCTATCCGCCGTTCACCTGGCCCATGCCCTCCATCGTCGACCACAACCACCAGAAAGCCGCCTATTGCGGCATCCACTTCTACGACAGCGACGCCTATCCCCCCGAATACCGCGGCCTGCTCTACATGGGCAACATCCACGGTAATTGCATCAACGTCGATGCCCTGACCAAAGTCGGAGCCACCTACAAGGGCGAACCCCGCCCCGACTTCCTCTCCGCCAACGACGCCTGGTTCATGCCCGTCAGCCAGAAGACCGGCCCCGACGGCTGCCTCTACATCCTCGACTGGTATGACCGCTACCACTGCTATCAGGACGCCAATCGCGACCCCGAAGGCATCGACCGCCTCAAGGGCCGCCTCTACCGGATTCGCTACCACGACACCCCCCGCCGCGCCGGCTTCGACCTCGGTGCCGATTCGGATGCACAATTGATCGAGCGTCTCGCCAGCCCCAACGGCTACGACCGCGATATCGCCCAGCGCCTTCTGACCGAGCGCCTGCTCTGGAATCAGGCCGACCCTGACACGGCCCGGGCGCTGCGCTTGCTCGTGCTCGACCAAAACGCCAACCGCAAGGCCCGCATCCACGCCCTCTGGTCGCTCGTCGGAGGCGGCCCCCTCAACGACGAGTTCCTCGCGGCCTTGCTCACTCACCCCGACGAAACGCTTCGCGCCTGGGCCGTGCGCGCCGCCGGCAACCAGGCGGCGGCCGGTCAGCCGTTTCCCGCCATGTCCCAG
>JBGSYY010000530.1:0-2159 GCA_041750675.1 Isosphaeraceae bacterium
GGCGGGCGTCGAGGCTCTTGCGCAGGATGCGGTAGTGCAGGATGTCGTCCCGATTGACGCCCAGGCGGTGGGCCAGACGGTTGGGCAGAGCGTCCTCGGATTGGTCAAAGGGGAGGGTGAGGTTGGAGACCTTCAGTGGCATGGAGGGACGACCAGAAAAAAAGGGAGGGTTCCAGATTCAAGGTTCCAGATTTCAGGTCAGGTCGTCAGCGGGCTGTGGGGCCGAAGGCGATGAGGGTGATGTCGTCGGCCTGGTAGTTGCCCTCGGCGAACTCGCGGACGTCCTGGACGATAGAGCGGCCAACGGCGTCAGGTCCGCCGACGCAGGAGGCGAGTTTACGCTGGAGGCGGGGGTTATCCCGAGTGTCGTAATATTCGCCGCGGGTGTTGCAGCCGTCGGTGACGCCGTCGGAGTAGATCAGGGCGACCTCGCCGGGTTCGAGGGTGATGGTCATCTCGGCGTATTCGGAGTTAGGCATGATGCCGAGGGGGAAGCCGCTGACTTCCTGGCCGAATTCTTCGATCTTGCCGTTGTTGCGGCGAACCAGGATGGGGAGGTGTCCGGCGGAGATGAACGTGAATCGGCGCTCGGCGAGCTCGAGCACTCCGAGGCAGAGGGTGATGAAGCGCTCGTCGAGTCCAGCGTTGCACAGGATGTCGTTGAGACGGTCGCCCGCGGGGGCGGGGCTTGTCTCGGCGAGCATGCAGAAGCGAGTATCGCCGGAGAACTTGGCCATCATGAGGGCGGCAGTGATTCCTTTGCCGGCGACGTCGCCGAGTGCAAGTCCGAGCCGGTTGGGCGTGAGGGGCACGAAATCGTAGTAATCGCCGCCGACCTTGTAGGTGGCCGCGTAATGGGCGAAGAACTCGTAGCCGTCGCAGGTGGGCACGGATTGGGGCAAAAACCTGCGCTGAACTTGCTCGGCCAGACGGAGGTCGCGTTCCATGCGTTCGCGGTTCAGAAGTCCTTCCAGGAGGGAGGCGTTCTGAATGGAGATGGCGGCCTGGGCGGCGACGGAGACCAGGATATCGAGATCTTTCTGGTCGAAGCGTTCCCGGTCCGTGGTGTCGAGCTGAAGGATGCCGAGGACCTGACCGTCGGGGGTGAGCAAAGGCGCGCACATGAAGGAGCGGATGCGGAGGTCGGCGATGGAAGCGCTAGTGGGGAGGTTGAGGTCCTGACCGGCGTCCTGACTCAGAACGGCTTTCTTGCCGTTCAGGACGTTGTTCATGATGGTGCGGCTGATGCTCATACGGGCTTCGTCGCCTGTGGGCTTGCCGAGGGTGGTCTTGCCCGCGCGGGTGGGCCGGGCGGGGCGGGCCCTGTGGTAAGTTTGGCGGATGGCGTTCTTGTCGGAGCCTTCCTTGAGAAGTACAAGGAAAGCGCGTTCGGCCTGGGGGAAGATGTCGATCAAGGTTTCGAGCAGCTTGGGGGCCACGGTATCAAGCTTGAGGTTGCTGGAGAGGCTGCGGCTGATCTCGATGATGGCCTTGAGCTTGATCTCGGGGTGGACGGTGTAACTGAGGTCCGCGCTCGAGGCGTCGAGGGTGTGGAGTGTCGACTCCTCGGGTCCATCGTAGACGTCGATGCCGCTGGAGGGCTCGTCGATCTCGGGGGTGGTGGTGTAGAAGACTAGCTCGACGTCGCAGATCGAGATGCGGTCGGCCTGCTTGAGGGGGTGGGAGAGCTCGGCCGGGATCTGGCGGTGGTTCAAGAAGGTGAAATTGCGAGACTTGAGGTCGACCAGGACGTAGCCGTCGCCTTCGCGGCGGATCGCGGCGTGCTTGCGGCTGACGCCCAGCTTGTCGATCACAACACCGCACTCGGGAAGACGGCCGATCACGGTCTCCTTGTCGTTGAGCTCAATGAGCTGCGAGGGGGAGTTGCCGTTGATCTTCATGAGCACCGCCATGGGAGAAAGCTCCACGAGCCAGGTAGAGGAAAAAGGAAGTGTGGAGGTACTCCGACTCTAGTCGAGATCGATCAGGCCGAGGCGCACGATGGGGCCAATCTGGAGGAGATCGGCAAGCTGGTCGCGGACCCGGTCGAGGCGAGTGGCGGTGGAGCCCTGGGCATCTCCCAGGGCGCGTCTTGAGATCTCGGCAATCTCAAAGGCAAGCTCGGCGATGCCGGGGTCGAGCAGCTCGAATCGGGTATC
>JBGSYY010000531.1:0-8557 GCA_041750675.1 Isosphaeraceae bacterium
CTGGCCCAGCAAGACCCCCACGCCGCCGCCGTCGCCAGCCGCCAGGCCGCCGATGCCCACGGCCTCACCGTCCTCGTCGAGAACATTGAAGATAGTATCCACAACGTCACCCGCTTCGCCGTCATCGCCGAGCAAGACGAACGACCCACAGGCCGCGACAAATCCACCCTCATGATCCGCCTGCCCCACCACTCCGGCAGCCTCGCCAAGGCCATCGAACCATTCGCCAAAAATGATGTGAACATGACCTGGATCGAATCCTTCCCCATCTCCGAAGCCACCCCCACCCGCGACCCCACCTATCTCTTCTTCGTCGACATCGACGGCCACTCCCAGGACGCCCCCGTCCAGCGCGCCCTCGACATGCTCCGCAAACGCGCCGACCGACTAGAAATCCTCGGCTCCTACCCCCGCAGCGACTGCGTGGAAGGCTAGCCCCGCCCGGAAAACGGGGACTGGCTCCGAGGTCTTCCGAGGTGCCGTCCCTCTTCTCCATGTCCTTCGATAGCCGCCAGCCATTCGTGCAAAACGGGGACTGGCTCCGAGGTCTTCCGAGGTGCCTGTCCCCCTTTTCCACGACCTTTCGCCCGCGAACGGAACACTTCATGCCAACGCTCCTCCTGGCCATCGCCCTTCTTCTCCCCACTGACGACCCCACCACCGCCGTCCGCGCCCTCCTCGACACCCAGGTAACCGCCTGGAACCACGCCGATCTCGACGGCTTCCTCGCCACCTATTGGGACTCCCCCCACCTCGTCTTCCAGTCCGGCGGAACCCGCACCAAAGGCCTCGCCGCGACCCGCGAGCGTTACAAAAAACGCTACCAATCCCAAGGCCGCGCCATGGGCCGGCTATCCTTCACCGAAATCGAGATCGAACCCCTCTCCGAAACCACCGCCCTCGCCCTCGGCCGCTGGCAACTCACCCTCCCCGACGGCTCAACTCCCAACGGCCTCTTCACCCTCATCCTCAAAAAACTCCCCGAAGGCTGGCGAATCACCCACGACCACACGTCCACCTCCGACAACCCTTGACTCGCCTCAACGGCCAGCTCGGGCCACCCCGGAGTCGTCATCCCCGCGCAGGCGGGGATCCAGACAGCCGGCTCACTCACCTCGCCGCCCGCCCGATCCACGCAGTCCGTGTGAAGTCGTGGTGACTCGTTCTTCTTGGCTCCCTTCCGTCACCATCTGCCCAACGCCCTCCCACCTTGCATCCCACCCCCACTCCAGTACGATCGTCTCCAGAACAACCGTTCATCACCCTCATTATTCGCCGGGCACCCTTTTTCTACTCACGATCATGTCAAAGAACCGCTCGACTGCCCTCGCCGATAGCCCAACGAATCCCGAGAAAAAATCACTCCAAACCATTCTCGCTCAATTCCGCGAGGCAGCGCGCAACAATCGCGATCTAGGTGACCGCTTCGAGCGCCTAATCCACCGCTACTTCGAACTCGACCCGCTATATGCCGATCGCTTCGAACGTGTCTGGATGTGGAACGATTGGCCCAAGAAGGGAAAAGTCGGCGACGTCGGTATCGACCTAGTCGCTCAACTACGAGCCACCGGCGAATACTGCGGCATCCAGTGCAAGTTTTACCTCCCGGAAAACACAATCGCGAAGGAGCATATCGACTCCTTCTTCACCGCCCTGGGAAACCCCCTTCTCACCTCCGGCATTATTGTCTCCACCACGGACAAATGGGGAAAGAACGCCGATCAGGCCATTGCGACCCAAACCAAGCCCGTACAACGCATCAGTGTCCACGACCTCGAACAAAGCCCGATCGACTGGTCGCACTTTAGCCTGAAAACCCCCGAGAAGCTCTCCCTCCTCCCCAAGAAACAGACCCGCCCCCACCAAACCGCAGCCATCGATGACGTGATCTCGCGCTTCACCAAAGCCGATCGCGGTAAGCTCATCATGGCTTGCGGCACAGGAAAAACCTTCACCGCCCTACGCATCGCCGAACGCCTCGCGCCAGGCGGGCATGTGCTTTTTCTCGTGCCGTCACTCTCGCTCATGTCGCAGAGCCTTCGCGAGTGGACCGCCGAAGCCGAAACTCCCATCCACCCAATGGCCGTCTGCTCCGATCCCAACATAGGCAAGTCCCGCAAAAAGGGCGAAGACGACGCGGCGGAGATCACGCTCTACGATCTGGCTTTCCCCGCGACGACTTCGGCGAAAGCCCTCGTGACCCAGTACGCCGCCATTCAACGGCGTGCCAAGCTCGACAAGTCCGACGATCATATGACTGTGGTTTTCTCCACCTATCAATCCATCGACGCCGTCTCCCAGGCGCAAAAGGCCGGCTTACCCGACTTCGACCTCATCATCTGCGACGAGGCCCACCGCACCACCGGCGTCACGCTCACCGGCGAGGACGAAAGCCACTTCGTCAAGGTTCACGACGCGAACTTCCTCAAAGCGGCCAAACGCCTCTACATGACCGCCACTCCCCGCATCTACGGCGACCAGGCCAAAACCAAGGCCAAGGAAGCCGAGGCCGAATTGTGCTCAATGGACGACCCCCAGCACTTCGGCGAAGAGTTCCACCGCCTTGGCTTCGGCGAGGCCGTCGGCAAGAGCCTACTCTCCGATTACAAGGTTCTGGTGCTCGCGGTCGACGAAAAATACATCTCAAAAACCTTCCAGCGCCAGATCGCCGACGCCAACAACGAGCTAAATCTCGACGACGCCGTCAAGATCACCGGCTGCTGGAACGGCCTTGCCAAGCGGTTCGAGTCCGCTGTCCAGGCCACGGCTGACCTCCAGGGCGACACAGGCCCCATGCGCCGCGCCGTCGCCTTCTCACGATCAATCAAAGACTCAAAAGCCTTCGTCCAGAAGTTCGCCCAAATCATAGCCGCCTACACCGAGACCCATCCCGACGACACCGACATCCTCCAGGTCCAGGCCGACCACGTCGACGGAACCTACGACGCCCTCCGTCGCGGCGCGCTCCTCGACTGGCTCAAGGCCGACTCCCCCGACAACACCTGCCGCATCCTCAGCAATGCACGCTGTCTCTCCGAAGGCGTCGACGTCCCCGCCCTCGACTCCGTCATCTTCCTCAACCCCCGCAACTCGGTCATCGACGTCGTCCAGTCCGTCGGCCGAGTCATGCGCCGCGCCGAGGGCAAGCACTACGGCTACATCATCCTCCCCATCGGCATCCCCGCCGACGTCAAGCCCGAGGAAGCACTCAAGGACAACGAGAAATATAAAGTTGTCTGGCAAGTTCTCCAGGCCCTCCGCGCCCATGACGACCGCTTCAACGCCACCATCAATCAGATCGAATTGAACAAGTCCCGCCCCGACAACATCCAGGTCATCGGCGTCGGCGACGGCGACTCCGTCGAGGACGCAGCCTCCGACGGCGACAGCAAGCCCACCGTCCGTGAAGTGCAGGGAGCCTTGGCCTTCCCTCAGCTCGACGAGTGGAAAGACGCCATCTACGGCAAGATCGTTCTCAAATGCGGCGACCGCCGCTACTGGGAAACCTGGGCCAAGGACGTCGCCCGCATCGCCGAACGCCACGTCACCCGCATCAAGGCGCTACTCGAAAGCGACGACAAACCCCAAGCCGAAGCCTTCGAAACGTTTCTCACCGGCCTACGCAACAACCTCAACCCCGCCGTCACCAAGGACGACGCCATCGAGATGCTCTCCCAGCACCTCATCACCCGCCCCGTCTTCGACGCCCTTTTCGAGGGCTACGCCTTCACTCAGCACAACCCCGTCTCCCTCGCCATGCAGAAAATGCTCGACACCCTCAAGGACGAGGCCCTCGAAAAAGAGACCGCCGCGCTCGAAAAGTTCTACGCCAGCGTCCGCGAACGCGCCAAAGGCATCGACAACGCCGAGGGTCGCCAGCGCGTCGTCGTCGAGCTTTACGACAAATTCTTCCGCACCGCTTTCCCCCGCATGGCCGAGCGTCTCGGCATCGTCTACACCCCCATCGAAGTCGTCGATTTCATCATCCGTAGCGTCGAAGACATCCTTCACGGCGAATTCCAGTCCGGCCTCGGTCATGAGGACGTCCACATCATCGACCCCTTCACCGGCACCGGAACCTTCATCGTCCGCCTGCTGCAAAGCGGCCTGATCCCCGCCGCCGATCTGGAACGGAAGTACAAAACCGAGCTGCACGCCAACGAGATCGTGCTTCTCGCCTACTACATTGCCGCCATCAACATCGAGGAAACCTTTCACTCCCTCCGCGTGCTCAAGGAACCCTCTCCCTCCGGGAGAGGGCAGGGTGAGGGCGATCCCTCCGATTACCTTCCCTTTGACGGTATCGTCCTCACCGACACCTTCCAGCTCGACGAGCCACGCGGCGAAATCATCGAGAAGGCCTTCCCCGAGAACAACCAGCGCGTGCAGCGTCAGAAAGCCGCCCCCATCCGCGTCGTCATCGCCAATCCACCGTATTCATCCAAGCAGGAAGACGCGAACGACGCCAACCAGAACTTGGCGTATCCGGCTCTCGACGGCCGCATACGGCGGACCTATGCTCAATCCTCCACAAGTCTGAATGTGCGGAGCCTGTATGACAGCCACATTCGGGCCATCCGATGGGCAAGCGACCGGATCAAGGGCCGCGGCGTTGTCGGCTTCGTTACCAACGGGTCATTCATCGACGCCAGCAACATGGATGGCCTCCGTGCCAGCCTGGCCGACGAGTTCACGTCGCTGTACGTCTTCAATCTCCGAGGAAACGCCCGCACCCAGGGGGAAGTGCGCCGCACAGAAGCGGGGAATGTCTTCGGCGGGGGCACACGTACACCCGTCGCTATCACCTTGCTTGTCAAAAACCCTGCCAGGTCTGCCGAACACCGCCTCTTCTATCACGACATCGGCGACTATCTCTCTCAGGCAGAGAAACTAGCCATCGTCAAGCGATTCGGAAGCATCACGAGCATCGCCGCCGAGAACAACTGGACCATCCTTAAGCCCAACCCCGAGAACGACTGGATCAACCAACGCGATCCGGCATTCGAGAAATTCATTGTGATCGGCGATAAATCGGATTCGAAGCACATTGCGATATTCGGAACATACTCGCAAGGCGTTCTGACCGCCCGGGATGCTTGGACCTTCAACTTCAGCGCAAAGGCGGTTGATTCGAATGTACGCCGCATGATCGCGTCATTCGAGGAGCAGCGTCGCGCTTTCGAGAACAGGAACGACCCAGACGCGAAAGTGGAAGAATTCCTCGACCTCGACTCCAAGAAGGTAAGCTGGTCTCGGTCGCTCAAGGCAGATTTGTCGAAGAATAAGAAGCTGTCTTTTGAACCCACCAAGATCGTGACGAGTCTCTACCGACCTTTCACTAAGCAAGAGCTTTATTTCGACCGCCGTCTTAACGAGTACGTGTCGCTGATGCCAAAGCTATTCCCGGCTGCCAAAACGAATAACTTAGGGATCATTACAACCGGTATCGCAGGCAATAAAGAGTTCTCATCTCTTATCTGCAACGTGCCATGCGAGTTCGCGACCTTGGCAAACGGCCAATGCTTCCCCCTCTATCATTATGAAGCTGAGAGCGCTGACGTCCCCACTCTGCTGGACACATCGGGCGACATCATCGACGGCTATCGCCGTCGGGACGCGATCAGGGATGCGATCCTGAAAAAGTTCAGGGAGGCGTACGGGAAGGACGTGGGCAAGGAGGACATCTTCTATTACATCTACGGTATTCTCCACTCGCCCGAGTACCGCACCCGCTTCGCCGCCGACCTCAAGAAGATGCTGCCTCGCATCCCCCTGACCAGGAAAACCGCCGATTTCCACGCGTTCACCCAGGCGGGCCGCGACCTCGCCCACTGGCATCTCAACTACGAGACCATCGACCCATACCCCCTCGTAGAACACTCCGACCAACTCGCCTTCGACCCCGAAACCCACTTCACCGTCCAGAAGATGACCTACGGCCGCCCCACGCCCGAGCAGAAGGCCCAGGGCCAGAAGTGCAACAAGACGACCATCATCTACAACAGCCACGTCACCCTTACAGGCATCCCCCCCGAGGCACTCGACTACGTCGTCAACGGCAAGCCCGCCATCGAATGGATCATGGAGCGATACGAGGTCACCGTCGACAAGGACAGCGGCATCCGCAACGACCCCAACGACTGGTCCCGCGAACACAACCAGCCCCGCTACATCATCGACCTCGTGAAACGAATCGTCCGCGTCAGCGTCGAGACCATGAAAATCGTAAATAGCCTGCCAGCACTAAACGAGCGAATCGAAACCGAACAGAAGGGTCGCGGGGCCTGAGCGAGTCTTCGACCGTGGCCCCAGTGGCCGCGTGCCACTGGCTTGGCCAGCGCGAATGACCCACCAGGGCCCGCATCGTCCGTCCCACCTCATGCCCAATCCCATTTTCCTCGATAATCCGCGCTGCTCCCGGCGATCGTCTCTCCTTGAATCGCGAGCCTCAAACCGCCCGCGATCCACCGACGACACCAAACCGGGAGCCGCCCTCACATGTCCACCGCCCGAAAAAAACGAGCCACCCGCGAACGCGAACTCGACCGCCTCCACCGCCGCCTCAACTCCCCCCGACCCGACCTCCCCATCCTCCGCTCCGCCGAACGTCCAAAGCCCGAACCCACTCCCATCCCTTCGTCAGTCCCCATCCCTTTCGCGGCGACCCCTCCCGAGCCAAGGCCCCCGGCAGTCGCCCCGACCGACATCCCAACTCCCCCCAACTCAGCACTCATTCCTCAGCACTCAGCACTTCCAGAGTGGACCCGCCTTCTCCCCCTCCCCAACGGCCTCCCCCCCGACTTCCGTTCCTGGCTCATCCGCCACATCGAAACCACCTTCCTCCCGTCCCTTCACGACACCAACGCGCAATACATCGCCGCCCGTATCGCCCTCGCCATCGCCCACCAGCATCTCGCCGCCGCCCGCGAGCCGGAGCAAATCTCCCCCGTCTGGCTCCGCTACGAAGCCATGGCCGACCGCCAGTTCCGAACCGCCATCCGCGACTGGCAAAAACACCAGAAGGACGCCCCAGTTCAACACCCAGTCACATCCCAGGCCCCCGCTCCCGCGCCGCACCCCTCAGGCATCACTCCGCACGCACACACCCCGCAATCTCCACCCATCCCTCCCAACACGACGTTCGCGCGCACCAATTCCACAACGCCCATTCCTTCGTCGACGGAGCCGATCCTCACAATCCCCAACCGACTCCCCAGCAACTCCCCAATCGTCTCGCCCCCACCCGACCCCCGCCTGACCTGACCCGCCGAACCCAACAAACGACGCTCCACCCACCACAACGCGCTCCCTCCGCGCGCCGGCCTTCCGGTGGTCCCCCATTCCCCCAACCGGGTAGAATAACTCTCCGAACATGCGAATCCCTCTCGGAGAGCGGCATGGCGACTGTCAGCGACACCTCGACCCGCACCCTCGACGCCGCCTACCAGCAGTGTCTGAACCCGCAGTGCGCCGCGACCCTGGAGGTCGGTCGACCCGTGTTCGCCTGCCCGAGTTGTGGTGATCTGCTCGACGTCGTTTACGACTGGGATCGCCTGCCGGTTCCGTCGAAGCTCTCCGACTTCGAAGCCAAGTGGTCACGCCGCAGTGACCCGCTTTGCTTCTCGGGCGTCTGGCGGTTCCGCGAGCTGCTCCCCTTCGCTCCGCCCGACCAGATCGTCACCATCGGAGAAGGTCAAACCCTGCTCCAGCCGGCCGACAAGGTGGCCCAGTATGTCGGCCTCAACCCCGGCCGCCTTTATCTGCAATACGAGGGCATGAACCCCTCGGGCAGCTTCAAGGACAACGGCATGACCGCCGCGTTCACCCACGCGCGGATGGTCGGGGCGCGGCGAGTCGCTTGCGCCAGCACTGGCAATACGTCAGCAGCGCTCGCCGTATTTTGCTCGGCCACCAGTTTCGGCTTCCGGGCGATCATCTTCATCGGCTCGGGCAAGATCGCCTATGGCAAGCTGGCCCAGGCGCTCGACCACGGGGCCTTGACCATGCAGATCGTCGGCGATTTCGACGACGCCATGGCCCGCGTCCGCCAGGTCGCCGAGCGGCTCAACATCTATCTGATGAACTCCGTCAATCCGTTCCGGCTCGAAGGTCAGAAGTCGATCATGTATCGCGTGCTGGAAGGACTGCGCTGGGAGGTGCCCGACTGGATCGTCGTCCCCGGCGGTAACCTGGGCAACTCCTCGGCCTTCGGCAAGGCCTTCCTGGAACTGAAATACCTGGGCCTGATCGACCGCGTCCCGCGCCTGGCCGTCATCAACGCCGCCGGCGCCCGCACGCTCGACGATCTGGTCGGCACCCATCATCTCGCCTGGAACGACGGCCTCCCCGACGCCCAGCTCACGCGCGGCTATTACAACGCGATGGACGCCGACAACCGCAAGGCCAACACCATCGCCTCCGCCATCGAGATCAACCGCCCGGTCAACCTCAAGAAATGCCTGCGAGCGCTCGACGCCTGCGACGGCGTCGTCCGCCACGCCAGCGATCAGGAAATCATGGACGCAAAGGCACGCGTGGGTGCCGGTGGCCTGGGCTG
>JBGSYY010000532.1:0-16012 GCA_041750675.1 Isosphaeraceae bacterium
GCCCGGCAGTGCATTGGTGCCGGGCGATCGACCGCGCGGGCCTTGGCTTCGCGAGCCGTTTCACGTCTGCCGGAGGGGTTTACCGCACATGTCGATAGAGAACGCACGTCTGGCTTATCCGGTTTTGGTGCGAGTCGCGCAGGAACAGAGCCAGGCCGTCCGCGAGCGGCGGGGCAATAGCTGGGTGACGTATGACGATCTGTGCCGCTTGCTGGCGGAGATCGGGATGAAGGAATCGCCGCGGACGATCATGGCGAAGGTGTTGCGCGACCTGCAAACGGCATGTCTTGAGAAAGAGATGCCGGATCTGACGGCGCTGGTGATCCAGAAGCCGAGGAGCCGGGCCGACACGGGCGACCTGGTACGGCCGACGGACGCATGGTGGGCCGTGTATGTGGAGCGTGGCGAGGCGACGGCCGGCGATGTCAATTTCTGGTTCAATTGCTATCGCTCGGCGCGTGACCATGAGTCCTGGCCGGAAGCTCCGTTCTTCTGATACCGGCGATCGTCGAGGTGGCAGGCGAGCACCACTCGCCTGGGTATCCATGACCTCCCTAACGATCTTGATCGAGCGGGCCAGGCCGATTTTTTGGGAAGCCGCGCGGCTGGGACGGACGTTGACGTACAGGGAGCTGGCGGGTCGGGTTGGGCCGCCGTTGAACCGGCGGCAGATCCCTCGTCAGTTGCTGACGCCGCTGTCGGCACTGTGTCGCGATCACCGGTTGCCGGATCATTCGGCACTCGTGGTGCATAAGGAGAGCGGCGAGCCGGGAGGGGGATGGTCGTCACCCGATGCGTCGGTGGAGCCGGGCGTGGACTGGGCCGAGGCGCTGGTGAGTTGCTGGAATCATCCCTGGCCGGCGCGGCCGCCCGCGGCGTTACTCGCAGCGGCAGGTGGGAGCAGGCCGGAGATCGAACCAGAGGCTTTGACGGGTCGTATACACTCATGAACAGACGCGAAAGGGTGGGCCGTTGATCCGGACGTGACCTTCGCGTTCGCCCGAGTGAGGGAAGGAGACGGACGATGGCGTTTCGCTTCGAGAAGCTGACGCATAAGGGGCAAGAGGCGGTTCAGCGAGCGCAAGAGATTGCGCGTGAGCGTGGGAACCAGAAAATCGAGCCGATCCATCTGCTGACGGCCCTTCTGGACGACGAGCAGACGGTGGTGCGCGCCTTGCTTGGCCAGCTTGGGGTCGCGCCGGACACGATCCGACGCGCGGCTATGCAGGGCCTGGAGGCGTTGCCGAAGGTGTCGGGCGGTGATATGTCGATCGGCTCCGATCTTTCGCGAGTGTTTGAAGAGGCGGCGGTGGAGGCGGAGCGGCTCAAGGATGAGTTTGTCTCGGTTGAGCATTTGCTGCTGGCGTTGACGAAGGCGAAATCGCGAGCGCAGGACTTGCTTAACGCGGTTGGCGTGAAGTCGGATGCGGTGTTGCAGGCGATGGCCAAAGTACGGGGGGCCCAGCGCGTGACCGATCAAGGTGCGGAAGACAAGTATCAGGCGCTCGAGAAATACGGCCGAGACCTGGTTGAGCTGGCCCGAAACGGCAAGATGGACCCTGTGATCGGCCGCGACGCGGAGATTCGCCGGGTGACGCAGGTGCTGTCGCGGAGGACGAAGAACAACCCGGTGTTGATTGGCGAACCGGGCGTGGGCAAGACGGCGATCGCCGAGGGGCTGGCGCAGCGGATCGTGTCGGGCGATGTGCCGGAGAGCTTGCAGAATCGCAAGCTGATCGCGCTCGATATGGGAGCGTTGGTTGCGGGCACGAAGTTTCGGGGCGAGTTTGAGGAGCGGCTCAAGGCAGTGATCAAGGAAGTGACGGCCGCCGAGGGGCGGATCATCCTGTTCATCGACGAGCTGCACTTGCTGGTGGGCGCGGGCAAGGGCGATGGCGCGATGGACGCCGCGAATTTGCTCAAGCCGGCACTCGCGCGGGGCGAACTGCGGGCGATCGGCGCGACGACTCTGGACGAATATCGCCAGCATATTGAGAAGGATGCGGCGCTTGAGCGGCGGTTTCAGCCGGTGTTTGTGGGCGAGCCGACGATTGAGGACACGATCGCGATTTTGCGTGGTTTGAAGGAGCGCTATCAGGTTCACCATCGGGTGACGATCAAGGACTCGGCGCTTGTGGCGGCGGCGAAGCTGTCGTCGCGTTACATCACGGATCGGTTTTTGCCAGACAAGGCGCTTGACCTTGTGGACGAGGCGGCGAGCCGGATCGCCATGGAGAACCAGTCGGTTCCCACAGAGATCGACATGGTGCGGCGGCGAATCGATCAGTTGAAGCTTGCCGAACGAATGCTGGCGAATGAGGAGGAGGAGCAAGCCCAGGAGCGGCTGGCCGAGGTGCGGGAGGAGCTGGTTGCGCTGGAGAAGGAGAACCAGGATCTGACGAGCCAGTGGGAGATGGAACGGTCGGGGCTGGGGAATTTGCAGGATTTGCAGGCTGAGCTGGCGACTGTGAATGAGAAGCTGCGGCATCTTGGGGATGAAATTCGAGCGACTCAGGCGCGGGGTGAGCGACCGGAGAAGCTGTTTGAGTCGGGCGCGAAGCTGCTGGCGAGGCAGAAGGAGTTGCAGGAGCAAGTGGCCCGCGCCGAGGCGATGGGCGACGGAGCGGTGAAGGACGCGAAGCGGCTGCTGAAGCAGGAAGTGGACGCGGAGGAGATCGCCGAGGTGGTGAGCCAGTGGACGGGGATTCCGGTCTCCAGGATGTTGACGACGGAGCGTGAGAAGCTGTTGAAGCTGGAAGATCAGATTCACATGCGGATGGTGAACCAGGACGCGGCGGTGAAGGCGGTGGCGGACTCGGTGCGTCGCAGCCGGGCGGGGCTATCGGACCCGAACCGGCCGATCGGCTCGTTCCTGTTTCTGGGACCGACGGGCGTGGGCAAGACGGAGCTGGCTCGGGCGTTGGCGGAGTTTCTGTTCGACAGTGAGACGGCGATGGTTCGGATTGACATGAGCGAGTTTGGCGAGAAGCACAATGTGAGCCGCCTGATCGGTGCGCCTCCCGGCTATGTCGGCTACGAGGAGGGGGGGCGATTGACCGAGGCGATTCGCCGACGGCCGTATTCGGTGGTGTTGCTCGACGAGGTTGAGAAAGCGCATCGAGACGTGTTCAATGTTTTGTTGCAAGTGCTCGACGACGGCCGATTGACGGACGGCCAGGGGCGAACGGTCGACTTCCGCAACGCGGTAATCATCATGACCTCGAACCTGGGGAGTCATGAAATCGCACGACTGGCGGGAACGGCGAACGAAGCGGAGATGAGGACGGCGGTTCAGGACGTGCTTCGTCGCGAGTTTTTGCCGGAGTTTTTGAATCGGATCGACGAGACGATCATCTTCCATCCGTTGACGATGAAGGAGCTGACGAAAATCGTCGAGATCCAGCTTCGCCGGCTGCAAGCGCAGATGAGCGAGGCGGGGCTGACCATCGAGTTGAGCGATGCCGCGAAGGCGCAACTGGCGGAAGAGGGGTTTGACCCTGCGTATGGCGCGCGGCCGCTCAAGCGGGTGATCCAGCAAAGGCTGGCGAATCCGCTGGCGACCGCGTTGCTGGGAGGAACGGTCGGGGGCGATGGTCGATCGACGGTGTTGATTGACTGGGACGGCTCGGAGTTCACGTTCCGAGCCGGAGAGCCCGCGTCGGCCGTGAAGGGATGATCGGGCGTACGGTTTGGGCTGACTGACTCAAGAACCGCCCCGCGCACGCGTGGGGCGGTAGTCGGCCTTGTCGATGCCGTGGCGGCTGAGTTTCTCGCCGACGCTGCGTCGCGACATGCCGCTGCGCTGGGCGCATCGGTCGACGCGACCGTTGCAGAGCGGCATCAGTTGACGGAAGTAGGCGCTCTCGATGCGTTCTGTGGCGAGGACGGCGACTTCGGCCCAGGGTCGTTCGTAATCGGACTCGGCAAGCAGGACGGTGCCGACGCACTCGCGCTGGGAGCCGGGGAGGTGGCAGAGGCGTAGGCTGGGTGCGTCGTTGTCGGTGGCGAGTTGACGGATGAATTGATCCAGCTCGACGAGATTTCCGGGCCAGCTTCGGCTGGCAATCCATTGGAGAAGGTCGGGATCGAGCGACCGAGAGGAGTCGCGGCGGTGGAGGAAGTGGGTGGCAAGCTCGATCAGGTCATGGCTTGATCGATCGGCCAGGGTGGGCAAGGTGATTCGGGCCTGATCGAGGCGAGTGGCCAACGGCTTGAGAAAGCGGCCATCGGCGACTCGATCCTCGAGGTCGTCGGAAGCCGTGGCGATGAGGCGCGGGAGGGTCTGGCGTTGCTCAAGGGCGGCGAGAAGCTGAGCCTGGCGGGTTCGCGAGAGGGATTGCACATCGTCGAGAATGAGGGTTTGGGCGTGCCAGCAGGTGGGGAGAGCGGGGCCTTCGTGGTTGCGAGCGGGGGCCAGGCGGCCGGCGATGAGGTCGTCGATCAACTCCTCGGGGAGGTCGGCGATCGGGACATGGGTCATCTGTTCGTGCGGTTGAGGTGCGGCGACGGTGATGGCGGTGGCGATTGTGGTCCGACCGGTGCCTGGTGCGCCCGTGATGAGGACCGAGGCCCGCGAGTTCGCCGCCGTACTGGCCTGTTCCATGGCCGACTTCATGGCAGGACAGCAGGCCACGAGGGCGTTCACGGATTGGATGCCGCTTGCGGGCTTGTCGGCTTCGGGCGGGCGATGGACGAGTGGGCGGTTGTCCGAGGCGAGCCGAACGGCCAGGTCGAGCCGCCACCATTCGTCGGGCAGGTGAACGGAATCGGTCGCTTCTTCGAGCAAGAAGGCCGATGGTGGCGGCCAACCATTATCCCAGAGCAGAGCGACCGAGGCGGCTTTGGCGGCCGCGGCGGCGCGGACGATGGAGAGACCGGATTGATCATCGAGCTGGGGCGCAACGAGAACCACATCGAACCGCCCCTCGGCGATCCAGACGAGAGCGGGGGCGACGCGCTGGGCAATCTTGATTTGAGTACCGGGGCGGGCGAGCCGGCCGGTCACCTCGTAGACGATGGGGGCGGGGGGCGCGGCCACGAGCAGGCGTCGGTGCATCACACGCAACCCTTTATTCAGAAGGCTTTTGCGCATGATTCTTGGGGGTCGGGAATCATGCTGTCGACGGCGAACCTTGCGGCGATGACCCAGAGTAGGGTGTGGGCGGGGGAAGTCAAGCGTGCGGTCTGGAGAGAGTGGGTGGATGATCCGGGGAATGGCTGGAGTCTCAGGGCCGAACAAGTCGTTGATTGAGGAAGGCGTAGGCGGCCTCACGCTGGGCGGGGGGGAAGTCGTGGGCGGCGTCGGGGTGGAGGGTGACGAGGTCTGAGTCGTTGCCGATCAGGTTGAAGATGGTGCGGGCGGCCTCGGTGCAGGTGCGGACGCCCTCGACGGCGAAGTTCTCATCGTGCAGCGGGGCGTTGATGAAGATGGATCGAGGGGCGAGGGCGGCGAGCAGTTCGGGGAAATCGAAGGGGACGCGATTGAGGTCGAGCTGATAGGCCGACTTGAGTCGGGGCATATATCCGGCGTGTGACCATCCGGCGATATTGCCCTGGTAATAGGCGGGGAAGGCATTGAAGCCGCATGAGGAAACGATGGCGCGGAGGCGAGGGTCGAACAGCGCCACGAAGACGGCGTTGTGGCCGCCGAGCGAGTGGCCGATGACGCCGAGGTCGGTGGGTGAGACATCGTCGAGCGATTGCAGAACATCGAGGCCGCGAGCGTGGTTCCAGATGCCTTTCATGGTGGCGCTGAGGTAACCGAGGGCGTAGGGGTCGGTCCGGTTCTCGCCGAAGCCGGGGTAGTCGGGGGCGAGGGCGACGAACCCCTGGGCGGCCAGTTCCTGGGCGTAGTGGAGGTTGGGCAGGCCACCGAGGCCGGCCGGCTCATCCTTGCCGATCGCGGTGGTTTGGTGGAGGCAGAGCATGGCGGGGCGTCGGGTGATGGGTGGGTCGGGCTTGACGATCAGCCAGGCGGGGACCCGGTCGCCTGGCTCGGCGGTGTAGCGGATGCGTCGGTAGATTAAGCCATTTCGTTCGAATCGTTCGATTTCGTCGATTTGAAGCGGAACCCGACGCTCGCCGCCGGGGAGCGAGCCGGCGACGGACTGGAAGTGGGCGAGGATGTGGGCGCGTCGGACGTCCCAATCGATGGGGCGGGTGACGGGGCGCTCGGTGCCGTCGGGGTCGCGAACGATGAGGAGCTGATCGTGGCGAGGGTAAAGGGGCGGAGCTGGGGTGGGGTGGTCCTGAGGTGTGGCGTTGGGGCGGCCGAGGAGTGGAGTCGCTGCCAGGGCGAGAAGGTGGGTGAGGCTGTCGCGTCGTGTGCAAACGTTCATTTGATGCCTCGAGTAGGGGAGGCGAATCGACTTGGGCAAAGCGGGCTGGGCGGGTACAGTTAGGGGCGTAAAGTTGCCGATGGTAACGAGGACACGGAATAGACGACCGGGATGAGGCGATTGTGTCGGCAGGCGGAAGGGACATTCCGCGGACCGAGACACCCGGGTTGGAAAGGAGTCTAGCGATGCATGCGATACGGACCGCTTTGACGGCCGCCGGCCTGTGCGGGTTGCTGTCGGCGGCGACCCAGGCTCAAAGCCCGGCCGACATCCTGTCTCGGTTTCAACCGGTGATCAAGGGTGTTGAGTACGACACGCCCGAGACACCCGCGGAGGTTGAGGCGTGCAAGGTGGAACGGGTGACCGGTGCGAAGGGGGAGGTCATCGGCTTCGCGGTTCGTGATAGCCAGGGGAAAATGCTGCGTCGGTTCATCGACTCGAATGGGATGACGATGCAGCGCAAGGGTGAGACGAAGGCGCAAACCCATCTGGATCAATGGAGTTATTACCGCGACGGCTTTGAGATTTACCGCGAAGTGGATAGCGACGAGGACGGCAGCCTGGACCATGTGCAATGGCTGAACGCCGGCGGCATTCGTGTGGGGCGGATCAGCAACGGCAGGCTGGTGGGCTGGAAGCGGATTTCGGCTGAAGAGGCGAGCCGGGTGCTGGTGCAGGCCCTGATCTCGGGTGACATGGGGATGCTTGAGACCGTGATGGCGACGGCCGACGAATTGAAGGCGCTGGGGTTGCCGACGGAGATGGTCGATCGGGCGGCGCAAGGCCGAGCCAATCGGGTTGAGGCAGTGAAGGCGTTGCAGAAGGACCTGAAGGGCTGGGACGGGCAGACGACGTGGTCACGGTTTGATGGGATGATGCCGCATGTGATTCCAGGCGACGCCGGCAGCGGGCTGACGGACGAGATCGTGCTTTATGAGAACGCGGTGGTGTTTGTGACGCCGTCGAGCAAGGCGGAGTCGCAGGGGATCGCATACTTGCATGTTCCGGAGTTGATTCGGATCGGCGAGACCTGGAAATTTCTGAGCCTGCCCCGCGCGGTCGATCCGGTTCAGCCGGTGCTGGCTGAGGTGGACCAGGGGAGCCTGCGATCGGCGATTTACGGACGGGCCGACGCCTCGGCGATGGCCAGCGATTCGTCGAGCATACCGCCCGATCTGATGAAGGCGCTGGCCGAACACGACGACGCAGCGCCTGGGGCGGATTCGTCGTCGAAGGAACTGGCTCAGTGGCATCTCGATCGTATCGAGATTTTGCGGAAGATCATCACGGCGGCGCGGGGCGATGAGGAGAAGCTGACGTTTTACAAGCAGGTTGTGCATGACCTGGCGGAGGCGTACAAGTCGGGACTCTACCCGCAAGGGGCGGAGGTTTTCGCCAAGCTGATCGACCAGGGTGGAAAGATCGGGTCGTTCGCGGCATATCGCAAGATTTTGGCCGAGTTCGACCTGGATGCGGAGAAGCCAGGAGCGAATTTGCTGGCTGTGCAGGAAGGCACGCTGGCGAAGCTGGTGAAGTATCTCGACGAGTATCCGAAGAGCGACGAGACGGCGGACGTGTTGTTTCAGATCGCCAATGTGAACATTTTTAATGGCGATGATGAGACGGCGAGCAAGTATTTCGCGCGTCTGGCGGCGGATTTCCCCACGAGCGACGTGGGCAAGAAGGCGGCGGGAGCGATCCGGCGATTGGAGTCGGACGGGAAGCCGCTGGTGGTGAGCGGGCCGGCCCTGAGCGGCGGAACGGCGAGCACGGCGGACGCGAAGGGGAAGTCGGTGTTGGTGCTGTTTTGGATGTCGGCGGCGGAGCCGGATCGGCGAGAGATTGCCGATTTGCTGGATATTCACCGGCGCTACAAGGACAAGGGATTCGATGTTTTGAGCGTCAATCTCGACTACGAACGAGCGACGGTGGAGGAGTACCTCAAGGGGACGAGTCTGCCGTGGCCGGTGATTTTTGAGGGTGGCGGGCTGGATAGCCGGCTGGCGAACGAGCTGGGGATCATCACGACGCCGACCATGATTCTGCTGGACGGCGACGGCAAGGTGGTGACTCATCGCGTGAACAAGGCCTCGGAGGTTTCCAAGTATCTCGAGAAGCCGCTGGCGACCAGCCCTGTCGGTTTCAACCTCGATACGAAGAAGTGAGCGGGGCCTAGACGGTCGAGGCTGGATCACATCATGCGGAGCCGGCGCCCGATTGGAGGGGGCCGGCTCCGCGTTATTTTTGGGCTGACTGATCTTGGGGAGACTGTCCACGTAGAGGCAGGATGGCGCGGTTCGCCGGGGCGGCTAGAATCAAGGGATTGTTGTCGTCGGGGCGGTGAGCGCTGGGTCGTGGCAGCGAGGAGCGAAAGGTTGCCTCAGATGGACATGATTCGAGGCGTGGGTCTGGTGGCGGTTGTCGGATTGATCATGACCGCGCCGGCGTTGGGCGGGGATGATCCGCCGATGAAGGGCGAGGTGACGAAGCATACCTTCGCCGCTAGCACGATCTTTCCGGGCACGACGCGTGATTACTGGATTTACGTGCCGGCGCAATACGATGCCAAGCAGCCAGCGTGCGTTTATGTCAATCAGGACGGGATTCAGTACAACGCGCCCGAGGTGTTTGACCGCCTGATTGCACGCGGCGAGATGCCGGTGACGATTGGTGTATTCGTCCAGCCGGGGAGGGTGCCAGCCCTGGATGGCGAGACGGCGTTGGATCGGTTTAATCGCAGCTTTGAATACGATGGACTGGGAGAAGGATACGCGCGATTTGTGCTGGAGGAATTGCTGCCGGACGTGGAGACCAAGACCACGGCGGATGGGCGGGCGATTCGTCTGTCCAAGAACGGGAACGATCGGGCGATCGGCGGGGCGAGTAGTGGTGCGATCTGCGCGTTCACGGCGGCGTGGGAGCGGCCGGAGGAATTCCGTCGGGTTTTTAGTGCGATTGGGACTTATGTCGGACTGCGTGGAGGGAATGAGTATCCGACGTTGATCCGTAAATATGAACCGAAGGCGATTCGGATTTTTCTCGAGGACGGCGAGAATGATTTGAACATTTATGGAGGTGATTGGTGGATGGCGAATCAGGAGATGGAGCGGGCGTTGCGGTTCGCCGGGTACGAGGTGGAACACGCCTGGGGAACGGGCGGGCATGATGGCAAGCACGCGACCGAGATCTTTCCGGATGCGATGCGGTTTTTGTGGAAGGGGTGGCCGGAGCCAGTGAAGGCGGGGAAGGGAAGCCCGCAACTGCAGGAGATTCTGACGCCCGACAAGGAATGGCACGTTGTGGGAGAGGGGTATCGCTTCACGGAGGGGCCCGCCGTGGATGCGAGGGGTGTCGTGATGTTCAACGACGTTGGGGCGGGCCGGACCTATCGGATCGGACTGGATGGCCAGGTGGCCGCCGCCTTCGCGGACGATCGACGACCGGATGGGCAGGCGTTCGGGCCGGACGGTCGGCTTCACGCAGCGCTCGGCGGCGTGCCGGAGATCGCCGCGTTTTCAGAGGGGAAGCCCGCCGAGATGGTGGCATCGGGTTTTCCGGGAAATGACCTCGTGTTACGGCATGATGGTCTGATGTATGTCACCAGCCCCGATCCGAGCGGGATGCGCACGAGCCAGGTGTGGCTGGTGCGGCCGGATGGATCCAAGCAAGTGGTCGATCAGGGGCTTGGATTCGCGAACGGGATCACCGTTTCGCCGGATCAATCGCTGCTCTATGTCGCCGATACACGGTCACACTGGGTGTATAGCTATCAGATCCATCCGGATGGGACGCTTGCTCATAAGCAGAAGTATTATCGGTTGCATTCGCCGGACACGGCCGACGATGCGGGTGCAGACGGCCTGGAGGTCGATCGCGACGGGCGGCTTTATGTGGCGACGCGGATGGGTGTGCAGGTGTGCGACCAGGCGGGGCGGGTGAATGCGATCATCCCGCTGCCGGGTGGAGCAAGGTCGTCGAATCTCACAATGGGTGGCAAGGATTTCGATATTCTGTATGTGACGGCCGGCGACAAGGTGTTTTCCCGAAAGCTGAGAGTTCGCGGTGCTCCTTCGTTTTTGCCCGCTGTGAAGCCGGCGGCTCCTCGACTCTGATCCATACAGGGGAACAGTTTGATGCCGGCGCTTGCCTGTCTTAATGGTGTTTACTCGGCCCCGGAAGATGCGCGGGTACCGATCTGGGACCGTGGCTTTCTGTTTGGGGACGCGGTTTACGAAGTGTGCCGCATCTATCGAGGCCGCTGCTGGCTGGAAGCGGAGCACTGGGCGCGGCTCGAGCGGAGTCTGGGGGAGATTCGGATTCAGGGAGTCGATCTCGGAGCGCTGCGATCGAGGGTGGACGACGCGATTCGGAGGAGTGGGATCGAGGAGGGAATGGCGTACATCCACATCACGCGCGGAGTGGCCTTGCGCAAGCATGTGTTTCCGCATCCAGCGGTGCCGCCGACGGAGTTGATCGTGATTCTGCCTTATGATGACGGTCCGACCGCTCAGCGGCGGGAGGTCGGTGTGGGGGTCATCACACGTCCTGACGAGCGGTGGGGGCGGTGCGATATCAAGTCGACGAACTTGCTGGCGAATGTGCTGGCGTGTCAGGACGCGGTGGAGACGGGGGCGTTGGAAGCGGTGCTGATTGACGGTGAGGGGTTTGTGACGGAGGCGACGCATTCGTCGTTGCTATGGGTGCGGGACGGGGTGATTGAAGGCTCGCCCGAGGGGGAGGAGATTTTGCCGGGAACGACACGGCAGATGATTCTCAGGCTCGTGGCCCAGGAGGGACTGGTGTTTTGTGAGGCGCGGATCAGTCGAGAGGAACTGATGGGAATTGATGAAATGATGCTCTCGGGGACCACGCTTGAGGTGATGCCCGTGGTGCGTGTGGATAACCGGACGATCGGTGACGGGATGCCGGGGCCTTTGACTCGTCAATTGCAGGCGGCGTTTCGGCGGAGCGTTTCCCAGTGGCTGGCGGAATCAGCGCGATGACGCGGACGGAACCGATCATCCAGGGCCAAGGCGATCAATTTGACGAGGATGATCCGTTCGCGCGAGCGATTCGGCGTGAGAGCCGAAGCGGTGCGGGCATTGATGTGTTGGTCTGGGATGCCGGGGATGCGGAGAGAGCGGAGCGGATTGGGGTGGGATTGGTGAGACTGATCGAGGCCGAGAGGCGTTCGGCCCGCATGCGCATTCTTTGCAGCAATGCGGAGGAAGGGCAGGGGGCGACGCTTCGGAAGGCGATTGAGGAGACGTCGGCGCCATTGATTTTGATCACGACGGCGATTGAGCCGTGGACGGCGGCGCATTTGTCGCCGGTGCTGGAGTCGGTGGACCGGGCCGACCATGTTTTGGGCCGGCGGCCGATCAGGGGCGCTGCGCTCTGGAAGGCGCGGTTACACAAGTTGGCGCGAACGCTTGTTTATTCGACGCCGATCCTGGACACCACGACGCCATGCCGACTGCATCGGCGCGAGGCGATCGCGGCAATTCCGCTGCAGTCGGAATCGTGTTATCTGGAATTCGAGATGCTGGCGAAGGCGACGTTTCTGGGGCATCTGGTCGAGGAGACGCCGATTCCGGGGCTTGAGGCGGATGAGAACCCGCGACGGCGAGCGATGTGGGCGCACGATCGGGCGGACGTTTGGCGGCGGCCGATTTTTCGGATCGAGCCGGCGGCGATGGCCGCGGTTGGCTCAGGTCCAGCGAAAGAAACGGAGGGCCAGGAAGAAGGTGACGAGGGCCCAGGCGGCGAGAATGAGGATGCTGGGCCAGACGGTGGCGATACCCGCGCCCTCGATGATGACGGCGCGAAGGGCGGAGGTGAGCTGGGTGAGCGGTAGGGCCTGGATCAGCGGCTGCATTTCCTTGGGATAGCGGTCGGTCGAGAAGAAAACGCCGGATAGCAGCCACATTGGCATCATCACCAGGTTCATCAGGCCGCTGACTGTTTCCGTCGATTGGGCGCGGCTGGCGACGAGCATGCCGATTCCGACAAAGGCCAGCGCTCCGACCAGAACCACGAGAGCGATGAGAAACGGGTTGCCGCTGATCGGCATCTTGAAAGCGAGAACGCCGAGCAGAAGGAGCACGGCGACGTCGGGAACGAGAAACGTGAGCCGCGAGCCGACGAGGGCGAGCAGGTAGTTGTGCCGGGGCATGGGCGTGGCGGCGAACCGCTTCAAGAGCTTGCCGATTCGCATGTTGACGAGGAAGAAGCCAATGCCCCAGAGGCCGCCGCCCATGATGTTTAGGCCGATGAGTCCGGGGATCAGAAAATCGATGTAGCGAGAGCCTGGCTCGGTGACCTCGACCTCGGTGGAGCGAAGGGAGTCGGTGCGACCGGCAGCGCGTTGGAGGATGTCGTCGGCGGCGGCGCGGGCGATGCCGGCCTCGGGGCGGGTGGGGTCGTAGTGATACGAGACGCCGCCGGAGGTGAGCGGCTCGATGACGAGGGTGGCCTTGCCGGTGCGCAGGCGTTTCAGGGCCTCGGTCAGCGGTTTCGTCTCAATCTCGACGGGGGGACGACCGGGGCGGCCCTTCTGGGCGTCCTCGGACTGGAGAGTGGTGGCGAGCGCCGTGGAACCGGGGCCGTCGGCGATGGTCACCAGCACCTTCTCGGGCGGCTTGTTCTTGAACGCCAAGCCGAGAACGAGCGCCAGGATGATGGGGAAGCCATAGACCCAGAAGACGCGGGCCGGCTGGCGGTAAAACTCGCGGAGCCGGGCAAAGTAAAGATGTTTGAGTGATTGAGTCATGATACTATGATGGGGAACGTATATTTATGGGTGTTGAGTGAAATAAGCTGACTCACGTTCAACTGCGGGCGCGGCCGCGTTTGCGGCGGCCACGGGTGGGGGTCTTGGCTTCGCCCTCGTCGTTGTCGCGAAGGTGGCGTCCGGTGAGCGAGACGAAGACGTCTTCGAGGCTGACGTGGCGGGTTGTGAGGCGTTCGAGCTGGCGGCTCATGGTTTCGATCTGGGCGAGCAGGCGGGGCAGGGCGTGGTGCGGTTCGGCGACGGTTAATTCGTAGCCATCCTGTCGGTCGTGGGCGGTGAGGACGCCGTCGATCGACTGGAAGGTGGAAGCGGGGAGCCGCTCGCCGGTGCGGTCGAGGGCGAACTCGATGATGTGCTCGCCGCCGAGGCGGGAGATGAGCTCCGAGGGGGAGCCGAGGGCGATGACCTTGCCCTGGTCGATGACGGCCACGCGATCGCAGAGTCGTTCGGCTTCGTCCATGTAATGCGTGGTGAGGACCGTGGTGCGGCCCCGGCCTTGGAGCTCGCGAATCACGTCTTGAAGCTGGAGCCGCGACTGGGGATCGAGCCCGGTGGTCGGCTCGTCGAGAAAGAGCAGCTCGGGATCGCCGACGAGTGCGAGCGCGACGGCGAGGCGACGCTGCTGGCCGCCCGAGAGGGTTTCGATGAAGGCGTTCGCCTTGCCTTCGAGGGCGACGCGTTTGAGAACTTCGCCGTCCTCGAGGCCCTGGTCGTAGAAGCTGCGAAAGAGCCGGACCATTTCGTTGACGGTGGCTTTTTCGGGAAATCGGGTTTCCTGAAGGGTGACGCCGATGCGCTGGCGGATTTCGGTGGGGTGGTCGTTCCAGCGTCGGCCGAGGACTTCGACGTCACCGGAGGTAGGTGCGCTGAGGCCCTCGATGATTTCCACGGTGGTGGTTTTGCCCGCTCCGTTGGGTCCGAGGAGGCCGAAGCACTCGCCGCGATGCACGTCGAGGTCGAGGCCCTGAACGGCGTGGACAGGGCCTTCGCGTCCGGGGAACGTTTTGACGAGGCCACGAACCTGAATCGCCAGTTCGTTCATGCGAGGTTTAATCCTGAAGTGGAGCCAGGTCGGGGGCTTTGAGGGCGGTTGCGCTGGTGTCGGGGGGAGGGACGACTGGAGTGGAAGTTGGCGTTTGGGGATTGGTCCTGGTGCGTGAACCGAGGGAGAGACAGGCGGGTAGGAGGACGAGATTCCCGAGCGAGCTACCGAGTGTGGCGACGCCGACCATGGTTCCGAAGTTGGAGAATGGAACGAATTCGCTGAATCGCAAGACGGAGAACCCGACGGCGACGGCCAGGCTGGAGAGCAGGACGCCGGGTCCGGTGACCTGGTAGCTTGCGAGCAGGCTGTCGCGAATGGAATCGCCAGCGCGTCGCCGACGGCGATATTGGAGCAGGCAGTGGAATGTGTCGTCAACCGAAAGGCCGAGGGCGACGCTGGCCACAAGCGCGGTGGCGATATCCAGGGGGATGCGCATCCAGCCGGTCAGGCCCAGCACGAAGCCGACCGAAATCAAGGTGGGGAGCAAGGCGAGCAAGGCGAGTCGGAGCCGGCCGAAGGCGAGGGTCAGCACGACGAGCAGACCTCCCGCGGACCAGAGGAAGGTCATCCAGGAGGTGTCGATGACGCCTCGGGTGGTCTGGGTCAGCAGTTGCGAGAGACCGGCGATGTACGGGGTACGCGCGGGGACGTTGACCAGGCCGGGAACCTCGGAGGCGGAGGCGAGGGCACGGGCGAAGGCCAGCTCTTTCTCGAATGCGGATTCACGCTCGGAGAGGCGAACGACGACGCGAGCCCAATCTCCGGACTGGCCGCTGGGATTGTCCGGCGCGGCGCTAGCAAGAAAGTTCGAGAGCAAGGCGGCCTGGGGCGAGGCGGCGATGAGCTGGAGCTTGATGGCGAGGGCTTCCCGGGCGACCGCGTCGGGCAGGGCGGAGATTTTCCCCTGGGGATCGAGGACCGTGGCGGGCGAGACGACCTGGTTGAACTGGGGACGACCGCCCTTATCGAGCGCGGCGAGTCGTTCATCGAGCGAACGGAAGGCACGGAGCCGATCGAGGTCGAAGGTGGGTGTGGTGGGCAGGATCAACGAGACGACTCCGATGCCGCCGAGTCTCGCCTCGGTGGATTCGTAATCCTGGCGGACGCGGGTCAACGGCTTGAAGGCGTTGACATAGTTCGACTCGTATTTGAGAAAAGTAATGCCCGCCAGCAAGGGTAGCGCGATCGCCGCCACGGCGCCGACGATGGCCCGGGGGTGGTCGATCACCCATTGCGTGCGAGCGTTGAGCCAATTCGAAAGGAGCGAAGTGGAGCCGACCTGGACGGGAATCTCGAGGGGAATGGGCGGGAGCATGGCAATGGGGGAGAGCGCCAGAGTCAGCAGCGAGGCGAGCAGGGTGCAGACTGCCAGGATGAGGCCGAACTGCCAGACCGGGACGACGCGGCTGGTCATCAACGCGCCATAGCCGACCGTGCCGGCGAGAGCCGTCCAGAAGATCGGTATGGCGACAGCGCGGAGGCTATGACGGGCGGCTTCGAGGCGATCGCTTGACCGACGAAGTTCGTCGCGAAAGTGCAGGGCCAGGTGGCTGGCGGCGGGCATGGTCAGGACGACGATCTGAGCGCTGAGCGGCCCGCCGGAGAGCGAGAGGCGGAGATCGAAGATCGACATGAGGGTCTCGGCGAGTCGCCAGACCGTCCAGCCTGCCAGAATGGGGACCAAGGCCCACCAGAGGCTACGGGTCACGGAGAGGAGGACAAGTCCGATCAGGAGCATGCCGACACCGGCGAGGCGGCGGCCATCGGCGTCGATCGCCGAGTAGCCGTCGGCCATCAGGACCGGCGGGCCCGCGAGTGCTGGTGGCTTGAGGCCGT
>JBGSYY010000533.1:0-2718 GCA_041750675.1 Isosphaeraceae bacterium
GTGCTGACCGCCGGCCCGCGTCACGGTTACGACATCATCACCGCGCTTGAGGAAAAGAGCGGCGGCCGCTATCGCCCCAGCCCCGGCTCGGTCCACCCCACCCTCCAGCTACTCGAAGACGGCGGCTTCGTCACCGCTCAGGAAGTCGACGGCAAGCGCGTCTTCACCATCAACGACGCCGGCCGCGAGCTGCTCAAAACCAAGCCCCCCGAAGGCGAACCCCGCCCCGACGACGAAACCCACCCCTGGGAAGCCTTCGCCAAGCTCGGCGCGGCCGTGAAGCAAGCCGCCGTCCACGGCGACCCCGAAACCCGCAAAAAACTCCGCGCGATTCTCACCAAGGCCCGCAAGGAGGTTTACACGCTGCTGGCCGAAGGCGAGTGACCACCCTCAAGCCGACGTGGCGAACGGATGCGCCTCAGGGAACTCCCGGCCCCGGCGGTGGGTCGGGAGCATCCACCTTCGCCACGATCTGCCGCCAGATGTTGATAGTACCCAGTTTCGACGCCCAGCGCTCCACCTCCGCGCGGTCCACGCCGTCGCCTGTCACCCGCAAGATTCCCGCGATGTCGCGCAAGTGGCGATCCCCGCCGCCTTCGGCGAAATACCAGAGCTTGCCGAGGATGACGTCCTCGGGCGCGGCCACATTGACGTCAAACGGTTCATCGCCAAGTCGAAGTTCGAATCTTCGACGGCGCTGAAGCTGACCGCCCTGCCAGGGATCGGCCCGAGCCAGGATGAAGTCGATCTTGTTTCCGCTTGCCGGATGGATCACGTTGAACTGGAAGCGTGTTCGAACCGCATCGCGTACCGCGTCTTCGCTCACATAGAACTCGTCCCGCGGAAACGCGGCGCAGAACGGGGCCACGCGCGCGAGTAGGAGATCCAAGACGATATCGATATCCCTGGTGAATCGCGGTTCGCCATAAATGCCGCTGCCCCAGGAACCCACCAGCGCGTACGGAATCGCCAGGCTTTCCAATGTCCGCGCGGCGTGTCGAATCAGTTCAATTTGATCCATCGACGAGCCTCTTCGACACCTTGCACGCGACCTGCTCCGCGGACAAATTCGGATGTCGCGCTCGCTCTCCGGCAGCCAGGATGACACGCGCGGCCCGATGGCAATCCTCGATCATCCAGGCGCGTTCCGCCGGTGTCTTCGCCGCCAGCACCGCCGCATACACGCGATCAATCACTTCAATCCGAAGCGGTTCCACCGGCAATCCTCCGAGGTGAAGCCTGAGATCGGATTATACAGGCTACAGCGGCAGGCGGATCAACTGATTCGCAACGTCCTCCACCGTGAGCACTCGACACACGATTTCCAGGTCTGTGACGCACTGCCCGATCGTCGTCTTGAGTTGATGAGCGAACACGACACCACCGAACGGCCGCCCGATAGCCAGCCAGCGGTCGACCAGTACCAGAAAATCCACGTCCTGCGTGAAAACGACGCGCCCCAGTTCGGTCGCACGCTCAAGGATCTCCGCATCGGGACGCCGATCGAAACCATCCTCGCGAGCGGTCAAGACGTCAATCCCTCGCCGCTTCAGCCCTTCCGAAATAGCGGCGCTGACATGATGATCCATGTAAAGAGCCAGCGTCATCGACCCGCATGGCTCCGCAGTTTTACCATCAAGGCAAGATTCTCTCGACGGTTGCAAACCTCGTCGGCGAGGTCGAGTCCCTCCGCGATCTGACGGTCGCATTCCACGCGATTGTCATGGTAGTAACCCAGGGCCGCGTGAACCTGAGGAAGCGACAGGTCGGGATGCTGACGGCAGATCTCCTCGGCGTTCCATTCGTGGGCCAGACGGTCGAGCGCGATCTCGATGACTTTCGTCCCCGTCCCCTCGATGAAGGCGACGCCGGTTGTGTCATGACTGATGAATGGCCAAGCCGTCGCCGACATTTCCGCACCTCTTGAAAGAGATCCCAATCTCATTCGCCAGAGTCATTTTATCCGAGTGGTGTTGTGATCCGTGTCCAACAGAATCATTCGGCAGGCTCGCCGCGCCGGGCCGCCTCGCGTTCGGCCTCCCGCATTCGCAGACACTCCTCATCAACTTCGCGCAGGAATTCGCTGTCGCCGAACATGCCGACGACTTTGCGCCAATCCTTGCGCGTGGCACCACCGTGCTTCGTCCCAACCGCGCTCTCTAACGCCTCGACACGCTTGGCCAGCGATTCCCGTGTCAATTCCTTCATGGCCGTCTCCGACTCGATCACTTCCCTCTTGATATTGCCATTCTACACGGCTCGGTTCCCTCCTTGCAGTTCGACTCCCAGCGATCCCGTCACCGAAACCGAACGGCCTCATGGGCCACCCGCTCCCAACCAGGCCATTGAGACGACCGCCGCGTCGCTCTCACCACGATCAGCTTCCCCCCTTCGCCTCCTCCAACAAGCGATCCACCTCCGCCCAAAGAGCGTGCCACCCCGCGCGCTCCGCCTCCGGAAGTCCTTCGAGTGCCGCCTCGTCGCGCACACTCGCCAGGTCGGCGTCTTGCTTCCAGTGATTGAGCGTCTGGGCGATGACTGCGCGTTGCTGGGGGTTGGCGTTTTCGAGCAGCGTGGCCCATGTCTCCCGCTCGGCTTCGAGCCAAGCGAGTGCCTGTGCGCGATACGCGGCGGCGTCCTTAGACTCCTCCCCCCTTGTGAAGGAGGTTGGGAGGGGGGGCGACTCGCCGCGCGACCCCCCTCCCCGGCCCTCCCCAC
>JBGSYY010000534.1:0-6432 GCA_041750675.1 Isosphaeraceae bacterium
TGATGACGACGGTCATGCTCGTCGCCGCGATGGTCCCCATCGCCCTGGGCCAGGGCCCCGGCGCCGGCGCGCGAGCCAGCATGGCCAAGGTCATCATCGGCGGCCAGATGCTCTCGCTGGTCCTGGCCCTGGTCGTCACCCCAGTCTTCTACGAGCTGCTCGATCAGTTCAAAAACCTCACCAGCCGCGCCCGCAACGCCATCTTCCGCCGACAGCCAAAGGCCGTCGCCTTGCCCGTGACGCCCGATCGCGAGCCGGTGTCGTCAGGGGTTTAACAGCCTGGCATTTTGGGTGGCACTTGTGGCTTGCCCCCACTGGCTTTCCGATGTAAACCAATACCATCCCGCCGAGTAAGCTGATGGTGTCCGATTGTTGGAGCACTCTGGTGGAGGGTCACGCCCTATGCCTCCGCGCCTGTCCCGGCTTAAGTCGCCGATGATTGCCTTGGTGACAGTATGGATGGTATTCGGGCAGTTCAGGGACCAACAGAATCCTGCGCTGGCTTCGAGCAACACCGAGACGGTGCGGACCGCGATCGGCGATGATGAGACAAAGTTGCAGGGTACTTGGGTCATCGTGCAGATCATGACCGACAACGGCACAATATTGGATGTTCAGAACGGGTCGACGTGGCGTTTCGAGTTAGACCGCTCCATTCAGGAATCGAAGGCGACGGGAAGCGCGTACGTCACCAGCTTTCGGCTCGATGAGGCGAAAAAACTGAAGGAGATCGACTTCACCAGTCTGGCTGGCACTGACACAATCGAGGGCCTTTACGAACTGACGGGCGACTACCTGATCATCACACTCAAATCGGCCGGCCGACCGACGAAACTCAATGACGCTAATCAGACCACCTACTATCTGAGGCGACAGCCGCCTCCTGAATAAGCGCGTGTTCGTCCCAAAGCCGACCGAACGGGCGGCCATGCCTCCGTCTCATCCACGGACGGGTGGCCGGGGCAAAGCGAGTCTTCGAGCGGTGCCCCGGTGAGGTGAGTTGAGCGGATCGAATGCAGTCGACTTCATCGCCTCCAAGTCGCGTAGACTTTGCCCTGGCCACCCGCCGAGGTTTCGGGAACCAAGACGAGCCCCCGGCCATCCGCCGAGGCTACGCTCGAGCACCCACGCATGCACGCTGTCGATGCAATATTACTTCAACTCATCGATGGGGCGGCGACTTTACTTTTTTTATATTGACTTTCTAAGCCCATACGGATACTCTACTCCTGGTTACAGACATCCTGTAGTCATAGCTGTTTCCGAAACGGAGAGACTCCATGGCGAATGGCAACTTAGAACCCGAGAAAAAGTTTAAGTTGGAGGTGCTTCGAGATCTTGTTCATGCCCATCACGGCCTGATGAGCGTACAGGGCAAGGAACAGTATAACATCATTCGGAACATTTGGTCATATGAGAAGCTTAGCGTGCTTCAAAAAGCAACAATGCAGGAAGGTCTTGAAAGCGTTGGACTTCGAGTTGCTAATTATGATAGCAGCGCTAAGAAGATTACGCCTGGGTTTCCGGCTACAGAGGACGCTGTCAGTCTGATTTATGATCGCTCCTTTGTCTTCGGAAAGATGATTAACCTTCCAGGTTAATTATATTATAAAAAAAGGACTTTAATCCTCATGCGGGGCCCCGGTTGGTCAACCAACCGGGGTCGCGACAAGTGACCCAAGCAAAGCGAGTTTTTGAGCGGCGCCCCGGACGGAAGTCGTGGCCTGGCTATGTCCCACAGCCTTCGCTGGCTTCATTGACCGGCGCATGAAGGCTTTGCCCTCGCCCCCCGTCGCTCGCAATGGCAGCCGAGTACTAGACGCGCCAGTCGATCAGCGTCAGCGGATAGCCAATCTGTCGAACCCGCTCGAAATGGGCCGTGTTGCCCGTCACAAGCTCCAGGCCGTGCTGGATGGCGGTGGCGGCGATCATCGAATCGGCGTGGCCGATGGCCCTGCCGGTTCGCTCCAGTTCCCCCGCGATGCGTCCGGCGAGTTTCGCCACCAGCATGTCGAAGGAAAGCACCTCTACGGCGGGGATGGCAGCCAGGAAGGCTTGCAGTTGCCGCGTCGCCTGCTTCTTCTGGTAACCGCGAACAACCTCCATCACCGTGATGGCGGAGGTGGTGTAACTCCCGAATGCTCGGCGGTAGGTGGTCGCGTTTGCGGCGACCGTCTGGTTCACACCCTTGATGATTTCCGAAAGAATGTCGGTGTCGAGCATCGCCTTGTTCAAAGATCAACATCCCGCCACGTGTCCTGCCGGCGCTGGCGATAGGCGTCGGCAACGATCTCGTCCATCAGCTCGACATCATCACCCATCAAACCCAGCAAGGGGTCGGGCGACTCATCGCCCGCGTTCGCCAACTGCGGGACCGGCTTTCGGCTGAGTTCGCGGATCAGCAAACGGGCGGCTTCCGCCATCGCCTCATCGACCGACGCGAACCGGCCGCTCCGCACGGCGGCGAGCAGGAACTTCTCGACTTCCGGCGGCAGGATTACCGTCATAAACTTTGTCCTCCCATGAGCTTTCAGGCTATCGCATCCGTCGCGATATGCCAATCCCGCCCAGGTGCGGGCAGCCATGTAGGCGGACGGGTGGCCGGGGCAAAGCGAGTCTTCGAGCGGTGCCCCGGTGAGGTGAGTTGAGCGGATCGAATGGAGTCGACTTCATCGCCTCCAAGTCGCGTAGACCAGGGCACGAAGACTTCGCCCTGGCCACCCGGCCGTGCCCGCAACGCCGTCTTCCGCCGGCAGCCAAAGGCCGTCACCGTACCCGTGACGCCCGATCGCGAGCCGGTGTCGTCAGGGGTTTAACAGCCTGGCATTTTGGGTGGCACCTGCCCGCCGTCTGCTTGCCAATCTCGGCTCGGGCAGGGAAAATGAGATGAGTATCGGCGATGGGGTTCGCCATAGAACTGCCGCCCCGGGATTCCTCGGCGGCTGATGACCCCTACCGGGAGGAGACTTCCCTTCGGGTAGGGCATTCAAACGAGCCCAGGGCCCTCGGGGGATTCTCCGAGGGCCCTTTCGTTTGGTGCCTCGCGGGGGGGGGGGCGGGCGATGGCCTCACTAACCGAGTCGCAGCGCAACGCCATCCGGATTGCGTTTCAGGTGCTGCACGAGAGGATGGCCGAGGTCGAGGGGCTTATCGCCACCGTCGGGACGCCGTCCCCGCTCTCGCAGTACGTTTCGGACCTCGCACCGACCGAGGTCAAGGTCGTCTGCGACTACTTCTCGCGTATCCGTGGGGTGATGCTTGCCGACCTCAAGGAGGAGGGCATCCCACTGAACGCCCCGCGGACGAGCCTCCGCTGGGCCGTGACCTGTGGCCTGATGTCCCTCTCGGTGATGGTCGATGAGATGGGGCCAAGAAAGCTTGCCAACTACGGCGCGCTCGATGCCGAGGGGCGGGCCCGGGCCGAGCGGGTCCAGGGGGACGTCCGTCGTCTCGTCGAGCGGCTTGAGGCCTATATCCGCCAGGGCCAGGGCCGCGACCTGGCCGACCGGCTGGCCCGCCTGGAGTACGGTTCCGGTGGGTCGGGGATGCTGACAACGCTGGAGCGTATCATCTCCCGCTGGCGACTCCTCGAATTCCGGCCCCTTCTCGACATGATTGTGAGCCGCATCGAGTCCCCCTCGTACGAGGTCGCCGTCTTCGGCCGGGTGAGTTCCGGGAAGTCGTCGCTGCTCAACTACCTGGCCGGGCAAGACATCCTGCCGGTGGGGGTCACGCCGATTACGGCTGTACCGACCCGCCTCCGCGGCGGGGAGTCTCCCTCGGCCATCGTTTCCTTTGCCGAACTGCCGAGCCGCACCATCGCACTCGGGGAGCTCTGGCGGTATGCCTCGGAGCGGGGCAATCCGGGGAACACCCAGCACGTGACGGCCATCACCGTCACGTTCCCCTCGTCACGCCTCCCCTCGGGAGTGACCTTCGTCGACACGCCGGGCATCGGCTCGCTGGCCTCGGCAGGTGGGGCCGAGACCCTGGCCTACCTGCCCCGTGCCGACCTGGGAGTGGTGCTGGTGGATGCCGCCTCCACGCTCAACGAAGAGGACCTCTCGCTCCTGAAAGCCCTTTATGCAGCGGGAATCCCGTCGATGGTGCTTCTGAGCAAGGCGGACCTCATCTCGGGAGAGGACCGCGGGCGACTCATCGGGTACATGAAGGAGCAGTTTCTGCGTGAGCTCGGGGTGGAGGTCTCCGTTCACCCGGTGAGCACCGTTGGGGCCGGTCAGGCATTCCTAAAGAGCTGGTTCGAGGAAGGGCTGAAGCCGTTACTCGCCGAGCACCGGAGCCTGGCTGAGTCCTCCCTCCGGAGGAAGGTCGGACAGCTCCGCGAGTCGGTCGTTGCCGTGCTTGAGATGCAGCTTGCCCGGTGTAGCGGAGCAAGTACCGGCACCTCGCCTGCGGATGTCGCGGAGGTCAAGGGCTGCCTCATCGATGCCGATGCCCGCGTTCGGGTCGCCCGAGGGAGGCTCAATCAACTCCGCGACGAGACGGGCTACGTGGTCTCGATGCTGCCTCGGCGAATCGCACGAGCGTTGACGGAAGCTCCCGTGAGGGACCCTGGGTTGATCATCCCGGGGGAGACGGAGCGGGTCCTTCGGGAGCGGGCCCGGGATACACTCTCGCTCGTGCTGGAATTGAAAGAGTCGCTGCAAGCGGCTCTCATAGAGTGCTCCAAGCGTTCCAACGCCTCCTTTGAATTGGTCGAGCACGTTGTCGGCGGACTTCCGACTCCAGAGTTGACTGGGCTGATAAGGGCGGCAGGAATTGTCGCCGTCCCGCGATGGGCCTTTCTCGTCTCCCGCATCGGTTGCTGGTTGACCGAGCGTCGGTTGCGCGACGGCCTCTCTGGTGAGCTTGAGGAAGCCGTGCGTCTCTACGACAGCCGGCTCCACGCCTGGGCCCGAGAGAACCTTTCTCAGGTTGTGGGACTCTATGAGGACCAGGCTGATGCTGTCCGTGAACAGCTAAGACGCTACTCGTCGGAAGGCGATGAGGACGGAAGCCGAATCGACCGGGGCGAACTGGAACGAAGCCTTGCCGAGCTTGCCGGAGAGTAGAGCGAGTCCCAGGGGAGGACGGCCCCCGTCACGGGTGGCTCCGGTTGCTTCAACCGGTGTCGCGAAGCGGCAATAGCTCCGGTGGCAAGCGAAGGAGATCTCTTCTGGCCTCGCTCGGGTGCCACTGGCTTGGCCAGCGCGAGGCTTCAAACACCTCGGC
This sequence comes from Isosphaeraceae bacterium, assembly GCA_041750675.1. Taxonomy (GTDB): domain Bacteria; phylum Planctomycetota; class Planctomycetia; order Isosphaerales; family Isosphaeraceae; genus BPJS01. The sequence goes on from JBGSYY010000534.1 coordinate 5,233, forward strand.
AGCGTGTCCGACCGACGGAGGCAAACCTCGCTTTTGGCAAGTTGACTGATACCAATCCCCGCCCCGTCCGACCCTATCTCTCGACAACCCACAGAATCGCTCCTTGGCAATCCGCCGCCGTCCCAAATCTCGCCCAAGCCCTCAATCTCGACCCATTTCCCGCGACCCGACGTTCGCGCGTCAAATTCGCTCAATCGATCCACCACCGCGCCGGCGCGGAACGAACCCGAGCCGCTCGCAACCCACAAGCCCACGCCTTTCGACAAACTCAACCCAGCCTCCGCAACGCGACGTTCGCGCGCCGGTTTCTCATCGGATTCAATTCACCGGAACCACATCCACGGCCGCAAGCTCAACCCAGTCCGCGCGACCGGTCCTTCGCGCGCACATTTCTGACGAGGCCGAAGGCCCGCCTCGGCCCCCCTCGACAATCCGCACGCCCGGGCCTCACAATGGCTCCCGATCATCCCCCCACTGAGAAGGAGCCTGGATCGATGATGCGCGCCCTGCTGCCGCTCTTCCTGCTCGTGCAAGCCCCCGCCGACATTCCTCGACTGCCGATCGAGTCGTATACGCTGCCGAATGGGTTGAAGGTGATTCTTCAGCCCGATCCTTCCGTGCCGCGGGTGGCGGTTTGCGTGGCGTATCACGTCGGGTCGAAGGATGAGAAAGCCGGCCGCACGGGATTCGCGCACTTCTTTGAACACATGATGTTCCGTGGCACCGCGCAAGCGCCCAACTACGACATCCCGCTTCAAGAGGCGGGAGGCGAGTCAAACGCGTTTACAAGTGAAGACATGACGGTCTATTTCGAGGTCGTCACCCGCGAGTATCTAGAGCGGGCCTTGTATCTCGAAGCCAATCGCCTGGGCTTCCTCGCCTCGGCGCTCGATCAGGAGAAGTTTGACACCGAGCGCGAGGTCGTCAAGAACGAGCGTCGCCAGGGCATCGACAACGTACCCTACGGGCTGGCCGAGGAGACGATTCTGGCCAGTTTGTTTCCGCCGGGGCATCCGTATTCGTGGTCCGTCATTGGCTCGATGGACGATCTGAACCGGGCAACGCTCGACGATTTGAGAGCGTTCTTCGCCACGCATTATCACCCCGGCAACGCGGCGCTCAGCCTTTCGGGCGATTTCGACCCGGCCCAGGCCAAAGCGCTCATCGCCCGCTATTTCGGCCCCCTGCCCTCCGGCCCGG
>JBGSYY010000535.1:0-2728 GCA_041750675.1 Isosphaeraceae bacterium
TCGCCGTTGGCGTCGCGGATGTCTTGGCCGATGATGGAGGCCACGCTCGCGGTGCCGGGATCGAACTCATGGTTGCCGAAGGCGGAGGCGTCGAGGCCGATGGCGTTCATGATGGCGACGTCGACGCGGCCCAGATCCTCGCGTGCCTGCGGGTTGCCAGTCACCGCGCGAAGCGGTCCGCGGAGCGAGGGATCGCCAGCGGCGGAGTAGAACGGGCCGGGAATGTAGTTGTCGCCGGCGGAGAGGGTAATCGAGTTGGCGTACGTGTCTTCGAGAGAATCGACGATCGCGGCGAAATTCGATGCCTGACCGATGGCGTAGACACCGCCTTCCAGGTCGGACGCATGGAGAATCTGAAGCGTATACGTGAGGAGTTGGCGAACCTCCAGCATTTCCAACGAGTGCTGCCAGCGTCGGCGGACGCGGGGACGGAGCGATTTCGTCGACCCGTGGAGGGCCTGGTGCGAGGTTCGACGCATGATGGGCAAAGTCCCAGTGTATCGAGATATTAGCAAATTAAGGATCGCATGCGAGCCGGGTGTCGTCCCACCCATCCATGATTGGGAGGGGCAAGGCCGGATCGAAAGAAGACGTACTTTAGTGCGCTTTTGTTAAGAAACGATTGGCGAATGAAGAAACTTTGCAGGTGAGGCGTAGGTTCCCCACGGGGAACGGGAAAACGCCCGAAACGGCCTGGTTTCGGCCGTGTCTTGCGACGCATTGGTTCGGATTCGACGCCGAGACGGGTCGGGAGGGCGAGCCGATCGCCTCGAACGCGGCGAGTTTGTTTGATCGATCGGGGAAGGTGGCGGGGATTTATCGGAAGGCGCATCCGGTGGCGGTGGCGAGGACGGACGAGCTGGAGCGGGGAATCACGCCGGGAGCGGCGACGCCTGTGTTCGGTTGCGACTTCGGCAAGATAGACATGTACATATAGTGATAGGAAAATGTTTTCGCTAAGGTGTCGCGGAGCCGTCGGCCTTATCAAAACTCGAAATGACACAGGGTCGCTCTCGCAGGCTGGGCAGTCGACCTGGATCCATGCCCGCACCTACTCCATCGGCTCAGATTTCTCCACGGGGTTTCGTCACATCGCGACCGAGGCCCAGTTGTAGGGTTTCGTCGTTTGGGCTCCCGAGGGGTAGGTATAGCTGCCCGGCTTCGTCGGCGTTGTGTAGAGGGGTTTGAGCGTCGGGTCCGAGACCACGGGGCCGATGGGGTCGGTGATGTCCGAGCCGCTCAGCGTGAAGCCGAGCGCGTAACCGGAGTTCTGGGGCACGTTCACCCTGTGGAACTGCACGGTGTAGGCGCCAGGCGTGAGGAAGACGCCGCGGCTGATCACGTCGCCCGCGCGCACGAGGAGGGTGAGCATTCGCCGTCCTGTGGAGCTGGTGATCGTCATCCGGAGTTGTGCGTCGGGCAATTTTTCGATGGGTTTGGCCGTCAGCACGAAGTGGAAGAGTTGGCTCCGGGCCACGTACAGTGTGGGCTTGAGCGAGGGTCGGCTGTCGGTCAAGGTGTTCGCGACATAGTTTTCGATCTGGGAGGCCCGAGCGCCCAGATGGGCGTTCAGGTAGTAGTTGCCCATTCCCTTGTCGTCGCCTCCACGGACTTCGACGATGAAATGTGCGCCGGGCTGGGCGTCGGGAATCTGAAGGGTGAACCGGCCGTCTCCGGCATTCAGCACCCGAGCCGGCACGACGGCTCCGCCGGGGCGTCGTATGGTGAGGCGTGGGATCAGCCGCCGCGCGTCGTTGGTCCAGGCGGTGACGGTCAGCACCGTGTTGGTAGTGACGGCCGGGAGCTGGAACCGGTAATGGTCGCGGTCGCTGGTCGACTCGATGCTCGCGACGGTCTCGAAATGGGTGCCTCGGGTGTAACCTGGAGTTGTCGTGAGCGTGGTCGCCGTTCCGGGTGTCTCGTTCTTGCCTTCGTCGGGATTGAAGAAGGTGTTGAGCGGGTCGCGGAACAAGGCGTCGATGGCATCGGGCCCGAGCCTGGTATTTGGTGCTCTGAGCACACGGTCGATTGCCGGGTTGGAGGTGGACGATAGTGCGTCGTAGCGTACGGCAAGTCCATAACCACCCACGCCGATCTGGTCGCCCGGGGCCGCCTCGACCCGCACCGTGTAGGGCCAAGCTCCGGGAGCGTTGACTTGCAATCGTAGGCTCAGGGTGTCGCCCACGGCGGATGTGGACTGTCGGGTCTGGAGGAGTCGGCCGTCGCGGTCATAGATGGTCAAGCGAGGCGCCAGCGTTGAGATCCCCGAAGTTTGCAGGTGAACTGTCACACCGCCGGTGTAGTCATCGTCGTCATCGTCATCGTCGTCGGGAAAGTCGATCCGGAAGTAATCGACGTCGCCTGGGCGCGTGATATCGCCGAACGCCACGAGCGGCGTGTCGCCATCGTAGGAGATCGGCCTGGGAAGAGCCGCCGAAGTTGCGGCGGTCTCGTTGCCGGCCGGCCCTTCGAAGCGGTCGGCCTGCCTCACGCCGTAGAGGGACTGCAAGGCGGTGATATCGGCGGGCGTTAGGACCTTCTTGGTGTTGTTGAAGCGGTTGAACATGGGCGAGGCTGGGTTTGTGCTATGGTCCAGACCGAGGGCGTGGCCGGCCTCGTGGAGCACGACCGAGTAGAGGTCGTAGGGGTTTCCATTGAAGGCGACCGCACTGTTCAGAAACAGATCGCCGCTGAGGGTGTCGGCAAGCGCCGGGTCGTTGGGTGCGGC
>JBGSYY010000536.1:0-4891 GCA_041750675.1 Isosphaeraceae bacterium
TCGGGAATCTCCGCGGCGGGCACGTCAGGGATCTCGGTGGCCGGAATTTCCGTCGCCGGCTCCGGCGGGGTCGCCGGCTCCTCGTAAGTTTCAGTCGTGGTCGTCTCGGCGGCCGGAACCGTGTCCATGGTCGGCGCGACGGAGGTCGAACCGGTCCACGTCTGGCCTGCGCCATAAACCTGGCTGGAGCCGTACATCTGGCTCGCGCCGTAGACGGTGTCGCCATAGGTCACTGGCGGATAAGCACCAAACACTCCGCCGCCGTAGCACGAGTTGCTGGCGTAGCCGCCGTTGCACTCGCCGCAACGCTTCCGCTTCAGGCAGGCGAACAGCCCACGATGACGGTGTCCGCCGCGGTAGCTCGCGGGCACGCTGTAGCACGAGTCGTACACATCGCCGTAGCAGCTCGACATCGCCGCGCTGCCGTAGCAGGCCGAGCCGCCGTAGCAGGCTGAGCCGCCGTAGCAGCCCATGCTACCGTAGCAGCCGCCGTTCATGTCGATTGGCTCGGCATAGCACGCCGGCTCATACGACGCATAACAGCCGCTGTTGTAACCGGCGTAGCAGCCGGACATCATCGGGGCGTAACCGCCGTCGCAGGCTTTGTGATGGCAGCCCACGCCCGACAACGCCATCAACATCACCACCGTACCATGCATCGGTCTCGATCCTCCCAGTTGGCGTAATCCGAAATTTCAACCCACCCCAAACCCGCCGAACCGCCCGACCCATTCATCAGGGCCGGCAGGCAGCTTTGTCCGTTCCCACCGAAAAGCCGTGGACACGCAAGAACACCCACACCCAAAAGAGCGGCGCATTCGGCAGGCTTTTCGTAATCTCCGCAAAGTCTATTCCATGACCGACCGAAACGCAAGAATTTAGTCAAGATGGGCAATATGGCCACCTGAGAAGGAGGCGCGGTTTGAGGCGAGTTTTTTGTTGAAAAGGCCGATGATCGAGATGTTCGCACGACCCGAGGTTGAGCCGTCCGGGGATTCCGATGCCGATGCCTTCGCCACGTCCAGACGCCGACACGTCGCCGCCCTGGCCGACCTGGGCCAGGGCCCTGGTCTCGGCCGTTCTGGTGTTTCATTTCGCGGCCATGCTGGCGATCGCCCTGGCGGGGCGGCCCGCGTCGGTGCTGGAAGGGGAGGCCGCCTCTCTGTTCGGCCGCTATGCTGAAGCCATCCACCAGGCCAATGCCCACCGCTACTACGCCCCCGCGCCTCCGCCGACGCCGATCGCACTCGCCGAGATCCGCGATGCCGGAGGCCAGATTCTGGCCACTCGCCGCATTCCCGACCGAGCGACGCGCCCACGCATCCGCTATCAGCGCGAGCTGGCCCTGGCCTACCACCTCTACAACAACGCGATGGCCGTGCGCAACGGTTCGGCCGCCGTGCCGCTGGCCCCGGCCTATGCCAGGCATCTGATCGCCGTCACTCCAAACGCGGCCTCTGTGACCTTGCGGGTTCAGCAACATCTGGTGCCCGATCTGGTCCGCCTGCGCGAGGAAGGGGCGATCGACCCCGACGATGCTCGATTTTTCACAGTGCCCGAGCGGATCGGCGATTTCCCCGAGGGCGCGAGTCAAGGTGCCCACGAGCACGGACCAAGCCCCGCCCCGGCTCCGCCTCCCTTGCCGCCAACCGCACCGGCGGGAACGCGTTCCCCCTTCGCACGGCCGGAGCGATGATGCCCATCACCACCTCCTCCACGTCCGTTGATTCGCCTCTGGCCCAGGCCGGTGTCCGGGCGGCCTGGGATCGCTTCTTTTTCAAACCGGCCGACCCTCGACCCCTGGGCTTGATCCGCATCGCCGTGGCGCTCTTGCTGCTCTGGAGCTACGGCTGGCTGGGCCTCGATCTGGGCGCGGTTGTGGGACGCCAGGGCTGGGCCGATCCGTCGACGGTTCGCTCCGCGCTACCTCCAGGCGGCTGGTCGCTCTGGTTCGCCATCCCCGACCCCCTGCAGCCTTATGTCTGGAGCCTCGGCATCGTGGCGCTCTTGGCGTTGCTGTTTGGCGTCGGTGCGCGGGTCGCGGCCATTGTCGCCTGGATCTTCGTCGTCTCAACGATGCGACGTGCTCCCATGCTCCTTTTCGGCTTCGACAACGTCATCGCCACCTGGCTGCTCTATCTGGCGGTCTCGGGCGCGAGCGGTCAGGCGTTTGCGCTTCGGTTGCCGGGTCGGCCTCGGCGTGTGCTGCGTCGCACAATTTCGGCGAACCTTGGCTTGCGGTTGATCCAGCTTCATCTGTGCCTGATCTACGCGTCGGCAGGTCTGGCGAAGCTCCAGGGGCGGCCCTGGTGGGATGGCACCGCCGTCGGCATGCTGCTGGGTAACAGCGAGTTTCGCGCCTTTGACCTCGGCTTTCTCGCCGATCATCCGCGCTGGCTGGAGCTGGCCACGCACGGCACCATTGCGCTTGAGATTCTTTATCCGATTCTGATCTGGTTCCGTGGCTGGCGGCCCTGGCTGCTGGCGGGAGCCGTGGCGATGCACCTGGGAATCGCGTTGGCGATGGGTTTGACCGAGTTCTCGCTGACGATGATTGCCGGCAACCTGGCCTTCTGGCCCTCGGATTGGTTGCCAGGCCGTGCGTCAAACCTGCCGCGCCCGGTGGCCGAAGCGGCCTCGGCTCCCTAGAATCGAAAAACCGGAGGTGAACGACGACACTGCGTGCATCCCGCTTGAGACGGGTTTTTTCCGAGACTGACAGCCAGAGGTCAGACCACCATGCCCGACGCTCATCGACGCAACGACTCCCGCCCCGCCGCCGATGATCCGCTGGCGAACCTGCCCCATCGCGATCCCGTCGCTCCGCGTCTTTACATCCGCGAGCCAGGCTGGATTGCCGCCATCAAGATCGGCAGCGAGCGGGCCTTCTGCTACCTGATGGAGCCAGGCGACGACCACTACCACCGCCTCTCCGACGGTGAGCTTCACCTCCACCGCGCCGAGGTCAGACTCTGCCTCCGCTGCGCCGATCGCCTCGGCCTCGTCCACTTCGAGCCGAAACGCCTGAAGGAACCCTCACGCGGAGTCGACCTCGACGCCGTGGACTCCCCCGGCTACGACGTTAAAGGCCCTGGCTACCTCGCCTAACAGGTATCGTGCGGCAGCGGGCCGCAGCCCCTTCCCCGCGTAATGTTGCCCAACATTGCGACCGCCACTGGCCTGAGGCCTGGCCACCACGCTAAGATCATTGCCATCATGACCAACCGAATTGACGCCCTCTTCCACAAGCTGCGGGCTGAAGGCCGACGTGCCCTCATGCCTTTCCTCACCGCGGGCGACCCCGACCTCGACACCACACGCGCGTTGCTCGACGACCTGCTGGGTGCGCGAGGCGCACCTCTCGCCGAAATCGGCATCCCGTATTCCGACCCGATCGCCGACGGTCCCGTCATCGCCGCCAGCTACACCCGCGCGCTGCGTCTGGGTTTGAAGCTCGATTCGATCTTCCGGATGATCGCCGATTGGCGCGCCGTCCATCCCTCTCCGCCCGTCGTGACGATGGTTTCCTACGCCATCATCCACCGCCACGGAGTCCCCGCCTATCTCGACGACGCCCGCAACGCCGGCGTCGACGGTCTGATCGTCCCCGACCTGCCGGTCGAGGAGGCCGAGGGTCAGGACGGCTTCAAGGCCCGTTGCGACGCCGCCGAGTTGAAGCTCATCCAGCTCGTCACGCCCACCACCCCGCGCGACCGCGCCGCGCGGATCGCCCGGACTTGCAGCGGCTTCCTCTACTACGTCTCGGTCGCCGGCATCACCGGCGAACGCAACGATCTCCCCCCCGAGCTGGCCGACAATGTGGCCTGGCTCCGCACTCAGACCGATCTGCCCATCTGTGTCGGCTTCGGCATCAGCCGGCCCGAGCACGTCCGCCAGCTCGCGCCTGTGGCTGACGGTCTGATCGTCGGCAGCGCCATTGTGCGTCGCGTCCACGAGCTGGCCGAAGCAGGCCGGCCCCGGTCGTCGATCGTCGCCGAGGTCGGCCGCTATATCGAGGAACTCGTCGTCGCGCTCCACTCCGCCGCCGCGACCGTCAAGCCCGGGGCGTGAACAGAATGATCTCGACCCGACGCTCCGGCGTGCCCGGCTCGGGCGCGGAGCCGGCGTTGGGGTCGGGCTTGGGCCGCTTCCGGCCAAAACCAACCGACGCCACCTTGCGCTGGCGGAAAATCGGCAGCTCGAACAACTTGTGTGTCTCGGTCAAATAAGTTCGAACCGCCTTCGCCTGATCCTCGGTCAAGATCCGCGCCGCGTCCTCGTCGCCGGCCTTGTCCGTGAACGCCGCGATCACCACCTCGACCGACTCCGGATACCCCTTTTCCTTGAAACCACGCGCGAACTCATCAAGCTGCGTTTTGCCCGCGCTGCTCAAGATGGCGGAGTCGGGCTGAAACATCACGTCCGAGGAATACACCGAGTCGTCACGGGTGGCGTTGGGCCGGAACAGGATACGCTCCGGATCTTCATATCCACGCTCCTTGATATAACCGGAAAACGGCCAGATGCCCTTCATGGCCGACATATTGTCGTTGATCGCGCCGACGGCTTGCTCGCCCCGTCGCGCGAGCATGAGAAACTGGCGATAGGCGGCGTCGTCACGGACAAGTTTGCCCAGCGTGCCATCGCCACGGTTGATTGAGGCGGCGATCTCATTAATCTGCGTGATCCCGTACGCGGCCTGGGCCGACATTTCCTCAACCCGTTGCAGCGCCTGCTGGCCGGTCTCCAGCAAGTCGGAAAGCTCGACGGGCACCTCGGTCTTGAGCGTTCCGCCGTCGGCCAGAGGAGGGGCGTCGGCCTTGCCGGGGGCGATCTCGACCACCTTGGGTCCCACGACAGAGGGAGCCGTGATCACCGCGACGGCATCGGC